>VSPO01000007.1 GCA_009775375.1 Muribaculaceae bacterium
GGTTGGAACTTCCTTGCCTTTATCGTTATTTTCCTTAAAAAATTTCACAAATCAAATTAGTTTAGACAACTTCATATTCTGAAATGATAACAATATCGTCATCGTCGCGTTAATAAGTAAGTGTTCAGATTATTCCTAAGTAAGTATACCAAACCTCAAAAAAGAATGAAAGCATTATTTATTACATCTGCCTTGACGGCTGCTTTATTGACGTCGTGTTCAGGCAGCAATAAAAAGGCTGACGACAGCAGTTCAGTGGTTTCCGAAGCTCCTGTTGAAAACAACGTTGACCTGAAAGGTCGTTGGACTATCGAATGCATCGTTTTCAACGATTCCTTGACCGTGACCCCCTCCTCTGAAGTTCCCGGTGTTGCGCAGTACGCAGTATTCGAAGACGGTTCCTTCTCCTTCAATACCAACTGCAACAGCATTCAGGGTGAATATCAATTGAAAGGGGACTCAATCCTGATTCCGGTTTCTTTGTCTACGGAGATGGCTTGCGACAATATGGCCACCGAAGACGCGATTCGCAAGATTCTGCCGGGCATATACACCGTCAGCATGGAAAACGACTCCACCGTTCGCCTCGTTGCTTCTTCTCCGGCCGGCTACATCCTGCTTCGCAGGGCCGACGACAACAAATAGTCCACATAAAAAATTTTTTTAATTTCCGATTATGAATGTCTTGCTCAATATAATATGGGTGGTGTTCGGAGGGTTGATGATTGCCATTGAATATGCCATTTCGAGTGTGCTTATGATGGTGACGATCATAGGTATTCCCTTCGGGTTACAAACCCTTAAGCTTGCCGTTGTTGCCCTTTGGCCTTTCGGAACCGACGTGGTTGGCGGAAGCTGGCCCAACGGATGTCTTGCAGGCATCATGAATGTGATCTGGTGGTTTGTCGGCGGAATCCCCATTGCTTTGACTCATCTCCTTTGGGGCGTGATTTTTTGCATAACGATTGTCGGCATCCCATTCGGCATGCAGCATTTCAAGTTGATGCGCCTGGCTATCTTCCCCTTCGGGAAAGATATAAACCTCTAAAACTTCGTCCTTATAAGACATCCTGCCGGATTCCAGAAATGGAATCCGGCAGGATGTCTTATAAATCGTGCTTCCTTATAGCACGTCTACAATCCGATAAGCAGCCCTACCGTAAGAGGCCGGAAATTAAGTCCCGGGGCATCCATCACTTTCATTGGAGAATACCTGACGTAGACCCCTACTGCATTGCTTAATAATGATATGCTTCCAAAGAAATCAACTGTGAATCTGCGGGGTTGTATATCTTTAGTAAATTCCCTGCACTTATTCCCTGCCCCATCCTCATAGCTCGATTTCAAAGAGGCATAGGTATTGAAGTTCATCATAGGGCCGACCTTTAGGTTAATCGATGTCTTGGGGATTGCAAGCCTGTACAAAAGTGGAAACTGCAAGCTGAATATCTTCAGCCGGGAATTCCTCCCTTTTGCTCCCTCGGGATATTTCTCCCATTCTATTCCTTTCTCTTTATTGGCCACAAGTCTTTTCTCGGAAGTGGTTATCTTGTAGTTTCTCCAGTCGAAGCCCATGCCTAAGGAAATACCCGAAGCCTTATATTTATATACGACACCTATGCAGCTTAGCCATCCTATCTCCAAAGATTTCGACCATTGAAGGCCTCCCTCTCCCGCCATGTCAGTTGCATTTGTCAGTCCGAGGCATAGCCCGTCGACTATGACATCCCAATGATAGGGCCATTCTATAAGAGTGCCATTTATGATAAAGCCGTTCTTAAGGAAAGACTCTGATTTTGAAGATTGTTTGGACACCACTGTTGACTCTTCCGGGAATAATGTGACGATAGTATCCACAGTGGAATCGCCAGTCACCTCGAATTTGGCGCCTTTCTGGTTTTCTGTTATCACTATTTTGGAAGGACCTTCAACGTTCAACAATGTGTCGGGATTTTCATTCTGGGCTGATGCAAATTGCACGCCTACAACCAATGATAATATGAGAATGAGGATATTTAGTTTGTTCATTTTCATCTCTGTTTATAGTTTTAGAATACTCAAGATTAAAATATTAAAAATCAAGGTCAATTCCAATCGACCATCCCTTCACGGCCGGTCCGTACGTCTTGTCGAACATTCGCATAGGGCTCCAGCTCCCATAAATCCCGACGCCTCCCAAGTTCAATGAAGCCATCCCATCTACGGTCAGAAGGTTTTGCTGCAGTCCTTTATAGCTCCACTTTGTATTTGCCTTCCCTAATCCGGACTCGGTGAATGCCTTGGCATACGTGTTAAGATTGACTATGCCTCCTATCGAGAATTTAAGTGCCTTATAAATTCTTTGGGTATAAATGACGGGTATATGAAATTGAAACACGTCAAGCCTCGAATGCTTCACCTCCCCATCCTCTTCCCATGGAAAGAGAGAAATCTTGTCCCCCTCTTTCCCATAGACAAAGCCGTCGTCGGCAAGCAGCCTTTTAAATCCGAATCCGGCTCCTATCTCCAGCTCCGCGCCTCTTCGTTTCCACGAGAATCCTATCAGATCCCTTATCCCGACTTCAAAGCAATTCTTGATATTGCCCTTGTCGCCATAGTTGAAGCGCCACCCCCAATAAATATGCCTTAAGCCGGTGACGTCGCGATATGTCCTGACCTTTCTCTTGTTGTCGCGTTCTTCTTCTATGCTCCTGGTTTTGAAAAAAGGAAGATCCATTCCCCAGTCGTCGTTGAAATCTTTAGTGTCGCGTGTAGATGCCTTGACGCTCACCTCGTATATAAACCGGGTCTTTCCGCCGAGGTCATCGATATAGTCGGCCTCCAACGTTGTTTTGTTGCCTTGACGCGTGATGAGGATTTTGCTTGCATCCTCAATTGTCTTCACTGTGTCGCGCTGTTCTTGCGCTGAAACATTGGCATGTAAGGATACCATGGCCAGCACACATGCAGTTATAAGTTTAGCATTCATATAGATATATTTATTTGTGTCTGTTATTTGATCATTGCTTTTACGGAAGCTGAATCAAGATTCCCCTCAATATATATTAAGGTGGATTTCTCCTTCCCTGCAGGCCTTCGGTTGAGATATAACATATATCTTCGGTTTATGCCAGAGCCGCCCAATGAATAGAATCCAAAATAAAGTTGGCCTCCACGGTAGGATACGTCTTTTTCCACCGCTTTGCACCCATCCTTTATTACGGCCTGCGAAAGCTTGTCGGCCAGCGCGGTGTCATCCGTTATGGATATGCTTTTATATTTCTCCAGTCCGCGGTCCTCCAATTGCTTTCCTGAGAGCGACACCACCGTCACTTTCGGATTCGATGTATATTCCGAGGTGAAGAATGGATAGATGTTCAATCCTCTTTGAGCCAGAATAGATGCCGACCCAAGTATCATCAGTATGAAAGTCAGTGTGATTCTTTTCATATCTTCCTTTTTTATTCTATTTCGGTTAATACCTCGCTAAAGTCATTCAGGTCGGCGTTTATAAGGTTTTCTATCTCATCTGCCGCCTCCGACATCTCTCCCAATTCATTCGCCATAAGAGTCATGACCACTTCTCTATCCTCACATCGCTCACCCCCTATGTAAGCAAAGCATTCGGAAGGCGTATTCTGAGGCATTATAAGGGAAAATGCAAATGTTACCGCCACGATTATAGCAGCTGCTGCCGAGACATATGCGATAATCCTGTTTCTATTCAAATCTCCTTTCCGTCCTCCTCCGGATTCAGATATTCCTGAATATCCCATCACGGCGAGAGCTTCATCCACTGCCTCGTCTTCTCCCTCAAAAGAGAGAAGCTCTTGGCATAGTTTCTTTTCCATGCCGACCGTCAGATTCCCCTCGAAATAGTCATCTATCAATTTATGCAGTTTTTCTATATTCATGATTGTCTCCTTTCTTTATAAATCTCTCTTATCGTCTTTCTTGCTCTCGACACGATCATTCGTGCATTTGCCTCGCTTATGCCGAAGTGCTCCGCTATTTCATCGAAGTCCCATCCGTCTCTATCCCTGCGGAAGAGAATGTCTCTGTCGCGACTTGATAGTCTTTCTTCCACGAGCCGGCTGACTTCCCGGTAGGTCTCGGATATTGCCGACTCCTCATCCTTCTCTTGAAATAAGATATCGACTCCCTCAAGACTTGTCGAAGGATGCGTGCTGCGGGCCCGGATTTTGTCGATGCGGATATTTCTTGCGGCCACGGATAGCAGTCCCTCCGCCTGCTTCTCTCCGTGAATCTCCTCTTTGCGTGTCCACAGGCGGCAAAAGGCGTCCTGCAGCGCATCTTCCGAATCATCGTCCGAAGCATTCGCGACCCGCATCCTTGCGCGGATTCGTTTGAAAGCCGTTGTTAAAAATTCTCCTTTCATCTGCTTGTAATACGAAGAAGCATAAAGTTTGCAACAAAATAAATGATTTTTTTTGATAATTCCCCAATCTTTGATTACTTTTGCATTGAAGTTGCACAGACATCCCACGTATCGGAAAGATTCTTTATATGGCTTCACAAAAAGTCGCCACCGAGCTGCGAATGACGCGCACCTTCATTAATTACAAACTATTTCTCATGAAAAGATTACTGACCCTTTCCCTTCTCGCTGCAAGCTTGGCTTCCGCAAATGCAGCCGAGAATGCCAGATGGCTTCGTGACGCAGCCATTTCTCCTGATGGTTCAAAAATCGCTTTTACCTACAAGGGTAATATCTTTACTGTCCCTTCATCCGGTGGCAATGCAGTGCAAATCACGTCAAACAATGCATATGATTGTAAGCCCGTTTGGTCGCCCGACGGCAAGAAAATCGTGTTCACAAGCACTCGCGAAGGTTCCGACGACATTTTCATAACCTCTGCCAATGGTGGCACGCCTCGACGCCTGACCACCAATAGCGGCAATGAGCAGCCCCTGACTTTTTTCAACGACAGCACTCTCCTTTTCAATGCCTCTCAGCTCGTTGGGAAAAATACTTCAAGGGCTCCCTTCCTCTCGCAGATATATTCCATAAACGTCTACTCAAATAATCCCCGCCCCAAGCTTTTCCTCTCCGTTCCGGTGGTCTCCGCCAACGCCAATTCCAAAGGAGAGATTCTTTATCAAGACAGGAAAGGGGTGGAAGACGTGCTGCGTAAGCATGAACGCTCTTCCGGCACGGCCGATGTCTGGCTATATAAAAACGGTGATTTCTCTCAGCTCACCAATTTCAACGGTGGCGACCAGTCGCCTGTATGGGGGAAAGGTGACACCTACTATTATGTGAGCGAAAAAGACGGCACGCTCAACGTTTTCGAATCCACCCTCGGAGGAAAGACAGAAAAGCAGCTGACTAAGTTTACGAAGCATCCCGTCCGTTCCCTCTCCTCAGCTTCCAACGGTATGCTTGCTTTCTCTTGGGACGGAGACATCTATACCCTTAAGCCCGGCTCCGAGCCGAAGAAACTCAACGTTTTGGTGACGGCCGACAACTACGACAGCGACCTCGTGAAGCGATATATCAGCAATGGGGCTTCCGACATCGTGGTGTCGCCGGAAGGGAAAGAGGTGGCTTTCATCGTAAGAGGCGACCTCTATGTGACTTCTACCGAGTATAAGACCACCAAGCGAATCACCGACACCCCGGCGCAGGAACGCACTGCCTCTTTCTCTCCCGACGGCAGAACAATCGTATTCGATAGTGATGTCGACGGCGTTTGGCAGCTTTTCACTGCTAAAATCAAAAACGACAAAGAGAAGGAATTCGCCTACGCTTCCGACATAGTCATTGAGCCTCTTTATAAATGCGCTACGTCGGCTATGCAGCCCGCGTTCTCTCCCGATGGGAAAAAGGTTGCTTTCCTCGAAGATCGCACAGCCCTTAAGGTAATTGATCTTGCGACAAAGAAAGTCGTGACCGCCCTTGATGGCAAATACAACTATTCATACAGCGATGGCGATGTGCCTTTCGCTTGGAGTCCTGACAGCAAATGGCTCATTATTTCATACATCGGCAACAGCGGATGGAACAACACTGACATTGCCCTCGTCAAAGCGGATGGCTCTCAAGTAGTCGACCTGACTGAAAGCGGCCATTCCGACGGAAATCCAAAATGGGCTCTCAATGGGAAGGCCATAACCTATTCCACCGGCAAATACGGCATGAAGGCGCAAGGGTCTTGGGGAAATCAGGAAGACGTGATTCTCATGGCTCTCGACCCGGAAGCTTGGGAAAAGTTTAATTTCACGGAAGAAGAGGCCGCCCTTGCCGAAAAAGCTGAAAAAGATTCAAAGGATGAAGCGAAAGATGATTCCAAAGACGATAAGAAAGGAAAAGGGAAAAAAGGAAAGAAAGGCAAAAAGGAGAAAGACGTGAAAAAAGAGGAGAAAGAGACTGTTCTCGATCTTGCAAACCGTCGTTATCGCACTCGCCGTCTGACCGGGCGTTCCTCCAACATGTGGGATTATTTCCTGTCTCCCAAGGGCGACAAGCTCTATTTCGTGGCAGCTTCCACTGAAGGAGGCTACAGCATCCACGTTAAAGATCTCAAAAAGGGTGACACCAAGGTGCTTCTTAAAGGAGTGGCCGGGGCTTTGAATCCCGATAAAAAGGGGGAAAATCTTTTTGTCCTTTCCAATTCCGGGATTAAGAAGATCACTCTTTCAAATGCCAACGTAAAAGACATTGAATTTGATGCCCCCTACGATCGCAAGCCGTCTCTCGAAAGGGCATATATCTTCGACCACATGGCGAATCAGGTCAGAGACAAATTCTATGATGAAAATCTCCATGGTGTGGATTGGGAATACTACACCAACCATTACCGCGAATTCCTTCCCTATATCTCCAACAACCGTGATTTCGCCACTCTCTTGAGCGAAATCCTTGGTGAGCTCAACGCCTCTCACACGGGCGGAAGATTCTATGGCGGCCGTCCCTCTCTTTCCACGGCTTCGCTTGGTGCCTATTTCGATGAGAATTATGATGGCGACGGTCTCAAGGTAGCTGAAATCTTCCCGCGTGGCCCTCTTGCTGCCAAGACTGCCGACATTAAGCCCGGCGATGTCATAACCTCCATTGATGGAGAGGTCATAAAAGCAGGGGAAGACTATTTCCCGATGCTTGAAGGAAAGAGCGGTGAGAAGGTTAGACTTGGAATCCGTAAGGCCAATGGCACGACAGCGGAGGCTGTCGTGAAGCCGATAAGCAGCGGAATGCAGTCGGAAATGGCCTATCAGCGTTGGGTGGAGCGCAACGAGCAGATTGCCGACAGTCTATCCGGTGGAAAGATTGGCTATGTCCACGTCCGTGGCATGGATGGCAATAGCTATCAGGTAGTCTACGACCGTATTCTCGGTAAATATCGCGATTGCGACGCTATCGTTGTTGATACTCGGTTCAACGGCGGTGGTTGGCTTCACAACGACCTTGCTATTCTTCTCGGTGGCAAGCAATACGTCACTTTCAAACCACGTGGACGTGAGATCGGACATGAGCCCTTCGCTCAGTGGAACAAACCGTCGGTGATGCTTGTCAATGAAAGCAACTATAGTGATGCCCACGGTGCTCCGTTCGTTTATCAGACCCTTGGCCTCGGCGAAGTGGTGGGTGCTCCCATTCCGGGCACAATGACTGCAGTTTGGTGGGAGACCCAGATTGATCCTACCCTGGTATTCGGAATCCCGCAGGTGACGAACGTCGCTATGGATGGCACCATTTTGGAAAATCATCAACTTAATCCCGATATAGTTATATACAATGCCCCGGCAGATGTCGAAAAAGGCATCGACTCCCAGCTTGAAGGTGCCGTGAAGCATCTGATGAAGAAAACGGGCAACAAGTAAGCATACATTGTTTTTACTCAACAAGCGTTCCGGACTCGTCGTGATGACGAGTCCGGTTCTTTTTTATATTGAAGAATATTGCCACGGGATAATGGAATTTCAAATCGGATTTATTACCTTTGCATTGAAGTTGAACAACATTTTCTCAATACATCAATGATTCCTTTCACGCATCTTCACGTCCATTCGCAATATAGCCTCCTCGATGGCAAGACTTCCATATCGGAAATGGTCGACAAATCAATCGCCGACGGTATGAGGGGGATTGCCCTGACCGACCATGGAAACATGTTCGGAATTAAAGAATTCTACAACTATGTCAACAAAAAGAATTCCGGAAAGGAGGATGCTGATAAATTCAAGCCTATTTTGGGGTGTGAGATGTATGTGGCCCGCGAGAAGCTCACTGACAAGAAAGACAAAAGCGATAACGGCTACCACCTTATTGTGCTTGCCAAAAATGCCATAGGCTACCACAATCTTATTAAGCTTGTAAGCAAGGCCTGGACAGAGGGTTATTACTATAAGCCTCGCACTGACCGCGAGCAACTCGCCATTCATCGTGAAGGACTGATTATATGCTCTGCCTGTCTTGGCGGAGAAGTGCCGCAATTCGTCATTCATGACGATCTCAAATCTGCTGAGGAAAGAATTCTATGGTATAAGGAGACTTTTGGAGACGACTACTATCTTGAGCTTCAGCGCCATCAGACCTTCAAGGAGAATGCCAACCGAGATGTCTATCCTCTTCAGGTGAAAGTCAACGACTTTTTGGTTGAGATGGGAAAGAAACATGGCATAAAGGTTGTCGCTACCAACGACGTGCATTTTGCCAACGAAGATGACGCGGAGGCCCACGACAGACTGATATGCGTTTCAATGCAAAAGAAATTCTCCGAACCCCGACTACATTATACGAAGCAGGAATGGCTGAAAACCACGGAGGAGATGAACGATATTTTCGCCGATCTGCCAGAAGCATTGGAAAGCACCAACGAAATCCTCGATAAGATTGAGTTCTACTCTATCGACCACGGCCCCATCATGCCTAATTTTGAGATACCAAGCGAGTTCGGCACGGAGGAGGAATATCGATCCCGGCTGACGGAACAAGACCTTTTTGATGAGTTCACAAGGGATGAAAACGGGAATGTAGTGCTCTCTCAGGAGGAAGCGGGAAAGAAAATCAAAAGGCTTGGGGGCTACGACAAGCTCTATCGCATAAAATTCGAGGCCGACTATCTTGAGAAGCTGACGATGGAAGGGGCGAAGGAAAGATACGGTGATCCTCTCCCGGCAGATGTCGCGGAGCGACTTAAGTTTGAGCTCTACATAATGAAGACGATGGGATTCCCTGGCTACTTTCTTATCGTGCAGGATTTCATCAATACTTCGCGCAATGAGCTTGGCGTAAGCATTGGTCCGGGTCGTGGCTCGGCTGCGGGAAGCGCCGCCGCCTATTGCCTTGGAATCACCCAGATCGACCCGATTAAGTACGACCTACTTTTCGAGCGTTTCCTTAATCCCGACCGTATATCTCTTCCTGATATCGATGTCGACTTTGATGACGACGGACGATACGAAACTCTGAAATACGTGACGGATAAATATGGAGCCGAAAAAGTGGCGCATATTATCACGTATCAGACGATGGCAACGAAATCTGCCATCAAAGACGTGGCAAAGGTGATGGAGCTTCCCCTCCCGGAGTCAAACCGTCTTGCCCGGCTTGTGCCCGACCGCTTGCCCGACGTCAACGGCAAGGCGCCCAAAATCAATTTCAAGAATTGCCTCGCTTATTGCAAGGAGTTTGAGGCGGAAACGCATAATGAGAATCCCGTTGTCAGGGAGGTCATGAAATATGCCGGCCAGTTGGAGGGAAATGTCAGGGGAACAGGCATTCATGCCTGCGGAGTCATAATCTGCCGGGATGATATCACGGATTGGGTCCCTGTCTCAATGGCTACGGATGCCGACGGCTCGAAAGTGATTTCCACTCAATATGAGGGTTCTGTGATTGAGGAGACGGGGCTTATCAAAATGGACTTCCTCGGCCTCAAGACCCTGTCTATAATTAAGGAGGCGCTCGCCAATATCAAGCTGACCAAAGGCATAGACCTCGACATCGAACATATCCCTCTCGACGATGCCCCGACCTTCAAACTTTATTGCGACGGACGCACCACCTCCACTTTCCAGTTTGAGTCGGCCGGTATGCAAAGTTCCCTACGCGATCTGCAGCCCTCCAAATTCGAGGATCTCATTGCCATGAACGCCCTTTACCGTCCAGGTCCTATGGATTACATTCCCTCTTTTATCAGGCGTAAACATGGCGAGGAGCCGATTGAATACGACATCCCTATCATGGAGAAGTATCTGAAGGAGACCTATGGAATCACCGTCTATCAGGAGCAGGTCATGCTTCTGTCTCGTCTTCTTTCCAACTTCACGCGTGGAGAAAGCGATATGCTCCGCAAGGCAATGGGTAAGAAGCAAATCGACAAGATGGCTAAATTGAAGGTCAAATTCATGTCAGAAGGCCAGAAAAACGGACATAAGGCTGAAGTGCTTGAGAAAATCTGGGCCGACTGGGAGAAGTTCGCGTCTTATGCTTTCAATAAGAGCCATGCCACGTGCTATACCTGGGTGGCCTATCAGACGGCTTATCTGAAGGCCAACTATCCGGCTGAATATATGGCCGGAGTGTTGAGCCGAAATCTAAATGCGGCCGACAAGTTGAAGAAAATCATGGATGAATGTATCCGTATGGGGATTAACGTTAAGGGGCCCGACATCAATGAGAGCCACGAGAAATTTGGTGTCAACAAGAAAGGTGAGATTCGATTTGGGCTTGCCGCCGTTAAGGGTGTGGGAATCAATGCAGTGACAGCTATTATTACCGAACGGAATGCCAACGGCCCTTTTAAAGACATTTATGATTTCGTGGAGCGTGTCAATCTCAGCAGTTGCAACAGGTCGTCAATTGAAAATCTTGCCCTCGCTGGTGCTTTCGATTCGATGGGCTACATGCGCGAGATATTTGTGGAACCTATGTTCGACACCACTTACGCCGACATGCTCGTGAAGTATGGACAGACTATCCAAAACGACAAAAATTCACTTCAGGTCAGTCTCTTCGGAGATCTTGAGCCAATTGATACGGCAAAGCCCCCTATCCCTGTTGTTGAGCCTTGGAATAGAATGAAACTGCTTGACGAAGAAAAGAAACTCGTGACCATTTATCTGTCTGCGCATCCACTCGACCCTTATTATATGGAGCTGAAATATGGGTGCAATTGTCAGTGTGCAGAGCTGGAAGAAAAAAAGGTGCCGGGAGCGAAACTGACAATGGGAGGTCTCGTAACCGCCTTCAATATCAAGGTGAGCAAGAATGGCAACCAGTATGGGCAGCTGACTGTGGAAGATTTTTCCGGTGCAGTAAGTTTCAATATCTTCGGAAAAGCCTTCGAAGCGCATAAAAATAAATTCGTTGTCGGTGATGCAGTCTATTTGAAAGTCAATGTAGTGCCCGGCAAATGGGATCCTACAAGAATAGAGACAAGCATCGACGAAGTCTACTCTCTCAGCGGATTCGAGGGAAAAATGGCCAATTCTGTCAGCATCTACCTTGATCATCGGTTCAATACCGAAGATTTCTTTCAAAAGCTTCGGCAGTTTAATCCTCAGCAGCGTCCCGGAGATTTATACTTGGAAATATATAATCCAGAAACACGGCAAATAATAAAAGTGCATTCCCGTCGCAAATTCCCTATTACTAAAGAATTGATAGATTTCTTTGAAGACTGGGGAATAAAATATAAAGTGACCACGGAATAAAACTCTTGCCAGTCTCAGATTTTATTTATATTTTTGACCCCCGTTTTCTCTCCCGTGCCATCGTTGGCATGGCATAACATTAAGATAACATAATTAACATCTAAAAACATAATAAAAATGGCATTGGAATTCAACGACCAGACGGCACGTGAGGCCATCGCTTCCGGCAAACCGGTGGTAATCGATTTTTGGGCTACATGGTGTGGCCCATGCATTAAGCTTGGCCCCATAGTGGAGGAGCTCGCAGAAAAATACGCCGGCCAGGTGGAAATCGGCAAACTCAACATCGACGACAACGACGAGATTGCAACTGAAAACCGCGTCCGCAACATCCCGACAGTTCTCTTCTTCAAAGACGGCGAACTCAAAGAAAGAAGTGTAGGTCTCGTAAAACTCGCTGACCTCGAAGCCAAGCTCGCTTCTATCCTCTAAGACAAAATCAAAATCAGCTATCAGAAAAAGCCCGGTTAATCCCGGGCTTTTTTTCTCCCCCTCCTTAAAATCAGCCCTCCAATCCGTAGTCCGCGCTCAATCCGGCATGGAGCGCATGGCCTCCGGCCTGCGCACAACCGAGTCCGCGCTCAATAAGCTCGCACCGGAGGGCGGTTCAGTGCGCGACAATTTATTGCCGCTCCCATCCGCGCTCAGTCCAATCGTGCATCATGAATCGTGCATCGTGAATCCCCAAATAACGCTGTTAGCCGTCATAACGATCAGGCGGCACTTCCACAGATGGCTATAACTACGGTAGGCCGTAGTTATTTAAGAAAAAACTAAAGAAAAGGGCTATGCAATATGTCTAACCGACAGATTGCATAGCCTTTTTTTTGTATCTGTACTAACGCGCTTTCCTTTCATTTCAGCTTCTTTTTCTTCCATTCTGCCAATTCCTACCGATTTCGACCTTACTTCTTAATTTGTTTTTATTAACTTTGTAACCCACATTAATAACTAATCTAATGAAGACTGCATCCAACAAATTATTCGGCTTAGCCCTTATGATGGCAGCTCCATGGTTCTCCTCCGTCATGGCTCAGAACACGGTAGAAACCCCATCCTACGAATGGCAACTCGTCTGGAGCGATGAATTCAATAACAACGGACCACTCGACTCTACCGTCTGGAACTACGAAAATGGTTTTGTCAGAAACCAAGAAAACCAATGGTATCAACCCGAAAATGTCTACTGCCGAGATGGCAAACTAATCATTGAGGCAAGAAACGAATCAGATAATCGTCGAAAGAATCCGGAATTTGTGGCTGGTAGCAAAGACTGGAAAAAGTCAAGAGAGTTTATCGACTACACCTCAGGTTCCGTCAACACCAAAGGAAAAATGGATTTCCGATATGGCAGACTGGAAGTCAAAGCTAAAATCCATACAGCAGAAGGAGCATGGCCTGCAATTTGGCTGCTTGGTAATGACATGGAATGGCCTTCCAACGGAGAAATCGATGTCATGGAATACTATCGGATAAACGGCGTTCCCCACATCCTTGCAAACGCATGCTGGGGAAACGACAAACATTATGACGCCATCTGGAACAGCAGTAAAATTCCTTTCTCCCATTTCACGGATCGCGACTCACTTTGGGCTGAAAAGTTCCATATCTGGCGTATGGACTGGGATGAAAACGCCATCAAGCTCTACCTCGACGATGAGTTGCTAAACGAAATTCCACTTGCATCCACGATTAACGGAAACATAGGTCATGGCAGCAATCCATTCAGAATGCCGCAGTACCTTTTGCTGAATCTCGCAATCGGAGGCATTAATGGCGGACCTATAGTTGATTCGAAGCTTCCAATGAAATATGAGATCGACTATGCCCGCGTGTACAAAAGAAAGACTGACTTGGCTGCATACGAAGGCGAGAAAATAGCGGAAGAAGGTGCTTGGTGCTGGTTCGCCGACCCTCGTGCAATTCGCCATGTGAGCAAGGATGGGAAATATGATAAGTCATACGTCGGATATATCGACAATCACGGAAATATAAAGGCGATGCAATATGACTTCAAGTCAGACTCTCAGGATGAGGTGCTCATAAGGTCTTATTTCCAACCCGACGATCACAACAACCCGACGTTCCTTGTGCTTCCCGACGAGAGGGTGATGGTGTTTTATTCAAGACACACTGACGAGCCTTGTTTCTACTACAGAGTGACAAAAGAGCCCGCCGATCTTAAAACCCTCGGAGACGAAAAAATATTGGCCACCGCCAACAACACCACCTACCCCTCCCCTTTCATTCTTTCCGACGACCCCGACCATATCTATCTTTGTTGGAGAGGAATTAATTGGCATCCCACGATTGCCAAACTTTCCCTTCCGGATGCCTCTGACGATGTCAAAGTCGAATGGGGGCCCTATCAGATTGTCCAATCCACGGGTGCAAGACCTTACGCTAAATACTCCTCCAACGGAAAAGACAGGATTCGCTTGGCATACACCACCGGCCATCCCGATAATGAAATGCCAAATTTCCTATACTACAATGAAATTGACATCAACGGCATGACTCTCCAGGATATCTGCGGCAAGCCTTTGTCAAATATTGGGAAAGAGATATTCAAAGTCAACAAGAAGGATGAATATGTCGTGGCATACCCCAATACGGTGGTCGACAGTACGTCAGGCTTCCGCGACTGGGTGTGGCAAGTCGAAGCCGACAATAATGGCAATCCTGTCATAGCTATGGCAAGAATATCCCCCGACAAAAACAAGCATGAGTATTATTACGCCCGATGGGACGGCAAAAATTGGCAGAAGACATTCCTTGCAAATGCGGGTGGCCATTTTCATCAGACTCCGAATCATGAGAAATGTTATAGCGGTGGAATCGCTATCGACCCTGACAATGTCGACAAGGTATACTGCTCTGTTCCCATCGATGGCAAGAATGGGGAAGTCTATGAAATCTTAAAATTTACGCTCGGCAAAGACGGAAATATCGTCAGCGAGGAAGCAATTACACGCAATTCCGCCTTAAACAATGTCCGACCATATGTCATCGCAGAATCTGAGGGAAATCCCTTAAGACTCGTATGGATGAACGGGAAATACTATGATTGGATTGTCAGCGATTGGAAAACCGAAGGATATGCCACTTCAATTAATTCAGAGTTCGCCGGCTTCCCTGAAAGGCAGGATAAGTCGGTCATGCTTCCGACCAAGGCTCCGAAATTCGACAAGAACAAGCCCTTTGATTATGTCATCGAAGTTATACCTTCAAATATTGAAAAATCAGGATGTATCGCTGATTTCGGCAAACTCCGCTACATGATTGACAAGGAAACCTTAAAACCGGAAATTCGCTACCGCAAACAGACATTCAGAAGCTCCAATAAACTTGCATCTTCCGATGTCTGGAAAACGCAACGCCGCGGGACTAGCGGAAAATGGTATTCTCCTGACAAGAGCGAAATGTTTAAGGTTCGTCTCAAATATGATGGGAAATGGCTGGAGACATACGTAAATGGCCTACTTGACCAAAGAGTTGAATTACGAAAATAACGACAGCAGCAACAATTACAATCCTGCCCTGCAACCACGAAATTATAAGGGAACTCCCTAACGAGGCACACGGCCATACATGATAAACGTGCGCTGATAATATGGTGTCGTCATCTCTGAGATGATGACTCCTCTTTTTGTCGAGGCATGGATGAAGCGATTATCATCAATCATTATCCCGACATGTGATATCCTTGACTTGCTTTTTCCTGTTGCAAAAAATACGAGGTCGCCTGCCTTCACCGACCTCTTCCCGATTTTCTTACAAAACTCCGCCTGTTGTTTGGAATTTCGTGGTAGCTTTTTTCCCGTAACGTCAAGATAGACCTTTGTCACGAGTCCGGAGCAATCAGTTCCTTTCCCTTTGTCGGAGCCGGCATACTTATATGGAGTTCCCATCCATGTCAATGCCTCCTCTACGAGCTTCTTTTCTGTGCCTTTTAGCTTGCCGGCCTTGATCGTCTCTAATGTGGGTCGGCTCTTATCCTTCTTGTGCGACGAATGACATCCGGATAGAAGTAGGCAAATTATTATTAAGAGCACCGCCGGCAGGATTCTTGCAATCCTTGCCGAGCACTGTATTTGGAGAAGCGATATGGAATGTGGCATGTTGTATTATTGTTGCTGTTTGTTCGATGTGTGGGCGGATTGATACCGGCAATCCGCGTTTTTTGACGATTATGAGTGCAAAATTACTCCAAAATTCAGATTCCGCCATATATTTTTAATTATTTTAGAATAAGGGTTTCTCTTTTATTAAATTAACTTAAAAGGTGGCGTATTGCCATGAGGATTGTGTAATATTGGCAGGGATTTTGCATTGTTAATATATCGGAGGCATAATCAATACCTAATGGACCTTCGCCGTGACGGAAATGATTCCACGCTTCCATGATATTAAATAATGAAAACAACCCTACATATTTAAAGACATGAAGAGATACAGCATTCCAGCTATGTTCGCGGCTCTCGCGATTCTCGTTTCGCCGGCATGTGCCGACAATCATGCGGAAACGGCTCCACAATTCATCAAAACTTCCAACGGAGCCTCTTTCGACACCGACTTCACCGTTGCTGCCGAAAACACTGTCAATATGGTGGTCTGCATCAAAAGCTTCACCAACCAACGTCAAAACCCTTATGGCAATCAAGGGGGAGGCTACGACCCGTTTGGCATGTTCGAATTCTTCTTCGGGCCGCAACCTCGCCAGCAACAGCCTCGCCAACAGCAACGCAATAGCGAACCCGTACAGAGCGGTCTGGGATCGGGTGTCATTATATCAGCCGACGGATATATCGTCACCAACAACCACGTCATCGATGGAGCAGACAAACTCGAAGTGCTTCTAAACGACAATTCCACGTATGAGGCCAAAGTGATTGGCACGGATGAGGCCACCGACCTCGCCCTGATCAAAATCGATGCTGAGAAACTGACCCCGATCACTTTCGGAAATAGCGAAGACCTCAAAATCGGGGAATGGGTGCTCGCAGTCGGCAACCCCTTTGGATTCAATTCCACAGTCACTGCCGGAATTGTCAGCGCAAAGGCAAGAAGCATTAGCCAGAGCTCAAGGGGGGGCAGAATGGGCATCGAATCGTTTATCCAGACCGACGCGGCTCTTAATCCCGGCAATTCCGGTGGAGCTTTGGTGAATCTAAAAGGTGAGCTTATAGGCATCAACTCAGCTATATATTCCAACACCGGAAGCTATTCGGGCTTCTCATTCGCTATCCCGACCACAATCGTAAAGAAAGTCATGACCGATTTGCGTCAATATGGCACGGTGCAACGTGCCATGCTTGGATGCACAATCGCAGAACTTGACTCTAAGATTGCTAAAGAGAAAGGCATCACTGCTACTAAAAGCGGTCTGCGCGTGGCTGACGTAAGCGACAGGAGCACCGCCAAGGAAATTGGCCTTCAGACTGACGATGTCATCGTAGGGATAAACGGCACGGAAATCCATACCTTCCCCGAACTTCAGGAGCAGCTCAATAAGTTCAGACCGGGCGACAAAATCAGCGTGACTTACATCCGCAATAATCAGAAATTCACCAAGAGCGGCACTCTCCGCAACTCCCAAGGCAACACCTCTATTACCAAGAAAGGAGATTTCTCCGAGATAGGATGTGCTTTCATGAAGCTTGGCGAAGAGACAAAACGCAACCTTGGAATATCTAATGGTGTGAAGGTCTCGGGGCTGAAAAATGGTGCGTTCCGCGATGCAGGAGTGAAAGACGGATTCATAATCACGGAAATCAACGGCAGGGCCGTCAACAGCTCCGATGATGTTGAAACGATCTACAACCAGATCATGAAGAGCGACGATGCCGACAAAGTTATGTTCCTGACAGGTTTGTATCCCACAGGTAGAAAATACTACTACGCCGTCAATCTCGCTGAAGAGTAATTCAAAAGACCTTAGTGAGTTACTTTGAAACTCGCAGCAAAAGACGAAGCATATCAAAAAAGCCGTCTTGCCGGATTCTGAGGCAAGACGGCTTTTTTTTGTAAATAACGCTCTTTTGATGCAACATTCTGAAAAGATATGCGTTGATAAATAAGCGACTGCATTTTGTAGTTGCATATAATTAAAATAATTGCTAACTTTGCAGCAATTTTTTGAAGGGTAATATGAGACAGCTAAAGATAACAAAATCAATCACAAACCGCGAAAGTGCCTCGCTCGATAAGTATCTGCAGGAAATTGGCCGTGAGGAACTTATTTCTGTCAGTGAGGAGGTGGAACTCGCGCAACGTATAAAGAAAGGCGACCATGCGGCTCTTGAAAGGCTGACCCGTGCTAATCTGAGGTTTGTCGTGTCGGTTGCCAAGCAATATCAGAATCAGGGACTAAGCCTCCCCGACCTTATCAATGAAGGAAACCTCGGACTTATCCGGGCCGCCCAGAAATTTGATGAGACAAGGGGATTTAAATTCATTTCCTACGCTGTTTGGTGGATTCGCCAGTCAATCCTTCAAGCTCTCGCTGAGCAAAGCAGGATTGTGCGTCTCCCTTTGAATCAGGTGGGTTCCCTGAATAAGATTAGCAAAGAGCTTTCCAAATTCGAACAGGAGAATGAAAGACGTCCTTCTCCCGAGGAGTTGGCCGACAGATTGGGGCTTCCTGTCGACAAAGTTTCAGATACTTTAAAAGTTTCAGGTCGTCATATATCTGTAGATGCTCCTTTCGTTGATGGTGAAGACAATTCGCTTCTTGATGTTCTTCCCAACGACGACAGCCCTATGGCCGATTCAACCCTCAATCAGGAATCTCTTTCCAAGGAGGTGGATAGAGCACTTCGCCAGCTTTATGACCGTGAGCGCGAAATCCTCAAAATGTTTTTTGGCATTGGTTGTCAGGAAATGACTCTTGAGGAAATCGGTGCCAAGTTCGACCTGACCCGTGAACGTGTCCGCCAGATAAAAGAAAAAGCAATCCGACGGCTGAAAGGACAAAAGAGCAAGCTCCTAAAGAGCTATCTGGGAGAATAAATCAGATTCAAAGCCATCTGATTTATAAGTCTTATAGGCCTTATAAGACTTATAAAAGCTATAAAAGCATAAGCAAAAGAAATTCGGGAGCAGAAAAATTTTTCTGCTCCCGAATTTCTTTTGCTTATGCAAGTCCGTCGCGTCGCAGCAATGCATCGACTGTCGGTTCTTTCCCCCGGAATTCCTTATAAAGCTCCATCGGATCGACCGTACCCCCCGACGCAAGCATTTTGTGGAATCTATTGGCGGTAGGTTTGTCGAAAATACCATTTTCCTTGAATGCAGAGAATGCATCCGCATCAAGCACTTCAGCCCACTTGTAGCCATAATACCCGGCAGCATATCCTCCCGCAAAAATATGGCCAAAAGATGTAGATATCATGCAGCCTTCCACCATGTCGAAAATTTTTACAGGAGAAATCGCCTCTCTCTCAAAATCAGCCACACTGAATGTATCATCCAGAGGCTTCTCAATCATATGATATGCCATGTCGAGATAGCCAAATCCAAGTTGACGCATGCAGGCATAAGCCGCTCCGAATTTCCTTGATCTCGCGAATCTCTTCACAAGCTCACGTGGGATTGCCTCTCCCGTGGAGCAATGCTTGGCAAATCCATCGAGAAACTCCTTCTCCGTAAGGTAATTTTCATTGAATTGGGAAAACAGCTCCACAAAATCATGGTAGACGTTGGTTCCGCTAAGCGATGCATAGGTTGCCTGTGATGAAAGACCATGTAGGGCATGTCCAAACTCGTGAAGAAATGTCTCTACCTCGCCGGGAGTAAGAAGCACTTGCTCATTCTCCACAGGTTTGGAAAAATTGCATACTATCGAAATCAAAGGGAGCTCTCTTGTGCCGGAATCATCCTTTGTCTCTGCCCGAAACTCCGTCATCCATGCTCCGGGACTTTTCCCTGCCCTATAAAAGAAATCTGCATATAGCAAACCCAAAATCATTCCCTTATCATCGTATACCTCGAAGACTTTTACGTCGGGATGATATACGTCGAGCTCCTTGTTCTCCTTGAATGTATATCCATAGAGCCGGGTGGCAAGTCCGAACACTCCTTCAATCGTATGCTGAAGTTCGAAATACGGCTTGAGCGCTTCATCGTTGAAGGAGTATCTTTCATCCTTCATTTTTTCTGAGAAATAACTGTAGTCCCAGGGCATAAGCTTAAAATCAGGGCATTCAATACCCCGGGCATAGTCTTCAATCTCGAAAATTTCCTTGCGCATCGGCAGCTCATATTTCTCCTTCAATTGGTGCAAAAGATTCAAGACATTATCGGGAATGGCGGCCATTGTGCCCTGCAGCTTATACTCCGCAAAATTTCGTTTGCCCATCAGGCGCGCCAATTCAAGCCGGGAATTGGCAATCTCCTTAACAATGGCGGAGTTGTCGAATTCTCCGGATGTGTTTCTTGAATTGTAAAGCCGATAGAGTCTCTCCCTGAGATCCCTTCTTTGCGAATACTTCATAAAGGGGACGTAAGACGGAGCAAAGAGGGATACGAGATACTTTGCCACATCATCTACCTGCCCCTCCTCTGCCAAGGCTTCCTTTGCGGCAGCTCTCGCAGCCCTTTTCACCGAATCCGGCAGACCTTCGGTCTCCTCCTCGGAAATCCACATTCTTCTCTCCTTGCTTGCCATCTCGTTGGTCACGTTTTGCGAGAACCTTACCGACAATTCCGACAACTTAGAACTCAGACTGCGGAAAGTCTCCCGCGCCTCCCCTTCAAGATTTGCTCCGCTTTCGGCAAAGTCGCGATAGGTCTCTTCAATCAGACGCAATGCCTCTCCCGAAAGGTCGCTACGCAGACTCCGGGAATCATAGACAAATTTTATTCGATTCCAAAGTTTGTCATTGAGCAAAATCTCCGTATTGTGGTTGGAAAGCTGAGGCGTGACTTCAGTCATGATTTCCATCAAGCGCGGTTGTCCCAAGGCATTTTCAAGATTACTTAATGTTGCCACTGCTTCCGACAATTTTCTCCCGCTTCTGTCTAAGACAGCTACCGTGTTTTCAAAACTTGGAGGCTCAGGATTAGATGCTATCCTGTCGATTTCTTCATTGTGGAGCCTTATTCCCTCTAATATTGCCGGCTCATAATCGTCAGCATTGATTTTGCCAAATGCAACCGCCTTGAATGGCAGACCGGAATCCATGAGCAAAGGATTGTTTGATTCTATATTTTCCATATTTATTTGAGTATTATTCTTGCAATTATTATGCGAATTTAATTAAAATTCTTCGTAAAATAAAGCGGGTTGTGGAAAATTCCACAACCCGCTTTATTTTACGAATCTTCAAAAAGAAACATATGAGGATTCAGGTTATATTATTCTGCCGGCACGCCTTCCATGATGACCTCTATACGGTTCTTACCGTCATAGACGCCTTTCATGAATTTATTCAGCTCTTCGAGGCTGATGCTGTCGAGGATTTTGCCATAGTCTGTGATATAGTCATATCCGCGAAGGTAGCTCATGATGTTGTCATTCCAATACTTGTTGCTGCGAAGCTGTATCTCATATTGTTTCTTCATAGCTTCCTTAACCTTATTGAATTCCTCCGTTTTCGCACCTTCGTTGAGAAGCTTCATATATTCATCCTGAGCACGCTTTACGAGCTGAGCCTGCTGGTCTTTGTTGGTCTGGAAGTAATAAATGAGCGACCATATACCGAGGTTGGGATTGATGGATGCGCCGACTGAAGCACCGTATGTTCCGCCCTCTTCCTCTCTCAGAGTCCTGATGTAGATATCATCGAGGATATCCCCCATCATATTCACGAGAATTGAATTCTTAATGCTGAAGGGTACGTTTGAGCCGGAATAAAGGTTGTAGACCGAAGATACAGGCGACTGCATCGGTTGCTTGAACTCATTCTTGACAATTCCTGTTGCCGCTTTGACGGGAGTGACCACCTTAAGCTTCTCCACCTTAGCGGCAGGTAGCGTTGCGATATATTGCTCAAGCAGGGGCTTGATGGAGTCATTATCGATATTGCCCGTGAACAGGAATGTATAGTCGGCAGCGTTTTTAAGTGCGCTCTTTGCCAAGTTGAACATTCTTGTGTAGTCAGCCTTGTCGAGCTCGGCGAGAGTGACATCCTGCATGAGCGGATTGCCGGGATAACGAGCCTTTGTCACTTGCTCGAAGAAAATCGTGTTGGGATCTTTTTCGGCATTCTGAAGGCGAGTGCGAAGAATCTGGGAAATAGCCTCCCATGTATCAGGGTCTTCATTAAGATTGGTGAATCCTGTGTAGACAAGTTCCATTAGGGTCTTGAAGTCTTTTATTGTAGAGCTTCCGGAGAATACGTCAGAGAAAGCGTTGACACTGAATCCAACTCCAACCTGCTTTCCTGCAAGATATTTTTGGAGAGTCTTCATATCGAAAGGACCCATTTTAGATGACTCAAAAGCCGCCGACATAAGATTGACGTCAGCTGCCTGATCAACGCTGTATGTCTGCTTGCCACCTTCACGGAAAGCAGTCATTTTAATTTCGTCGGCTGCAAAGTCAGTCGGTTTGATGACTACCTTCACTCCATTTGAGAGCACATACTCAGTGGCGCCAAGATTAGCCAACGGGGTTTCCTTGACGATTTTCCCGGGAGCGGGGAGGTTGGCGATAAGCGGTTCGGTCACCACTTCATCTACGAAAGCCTCATATTCGGCATCCATTGCATCATTGACGGTCTTGACAAGCACGTCTTTTGCAACAATCTCGAATCCCTCTTTCTGTGGCTCAGTCGTCACTATGACCATGTTTTCCTTGGTAAGGAGACCTTTCACCATTTGATTGACAGCCTGCACAGGAATCATGGGCAAAGACTGCTTGACGATTTCATATTCCTTTTCAATACCGGGAGTCGGCTCGTTGTCGATGAAGAATCTGCAAAGCTCCTGGCCAAGGGCATGGCTATTTGTCTTATTGCGTTCGTTGTATTGGTTTTCATACATCGACAGCATTTCGGTTTTCACCCTTTCAAGCTCAGAATCCGTGAATCCGGTCTTGCAAGCTCTTGCCACGATTGCCATGACTTCTTCCACTGCAGGCTGAGTACCCTTCTTGGGAATAGCCACAACGTTGAATGAATCCTTTGTTTTAGAGACATAGAAGCTCCCGAAATAGACACCGGCGCCGGTATATTTGCATTCCGGATTCATTGCGTTCTCCTGAAGACGATTGTTAATCAAAGAAGATATGAGACTCTTGTCGAGCACATCCATCATATACATCTCCATCGTGTTTCTCTGCTCGAACGGAACTTTTTCCGATTTAAAAGAAATTGTGGTGCGGGGCATGCTTAATTCCGGGTCGGTGAAAGAGGCATAGATAGGCTCCTTATTGTCGCTTACATGAGGATATTCCCTTGGAGCGGCATTTTTCGGCATAGGTATTGTGGAGAAAAGTTTGATGACTTTCTGCTCCATCTCGTCGGCATCGAAGTCTCCAACTACCACGATTCCCTGCTGATCGGGGCGATACCATTTTTTGTAATATGCCCTCAACACTTCAGGCTTGAAATTCATCACGACCTCCATTTTGCCAATAGGCATTTGCTCATACTGAAACTCATCATATATCAGCGGAAGGATTGCCTTAAACATTCTGGTGTTGGCATCATTTCTCTGTCGCCACTCCTCTTGGATTACTCCTCTCTCTGCATTTATCTCGGCCTCTTCGAGAAGAATATCGCCGCTCCAGTCATGAAGCACAAGGAGCACGCTGTCCATAAGGTTGGCATCTGTCGTGGGGACGTTGTTAATCCGATACACCGTCTCATCGAAATCCGTGTAGGCATTGATATCGGATCCAAACCGAATGCCTTTCCCTTGCAAATAATTGAGCATGTTCTTGCCCGGATAGTTTGTCGTGCCATTGAAAGCCATGTGTTCAAGGAAGTGAGCAAGGCCGAGTTGTTCCTCAGTCTCCAAAGTGGACCCTACTTTCTGGGCAATATAGAAATTTGCCCTCTCTTTGGGTTCTTCGTTGTGCATGATGTAGTAGCTCAATCCGTTGGGAAGCACTCCGTGTTTCACTTTCGGGTTAAGCGGAAGTGGTGTCAGCTGCATCTGTGCGCCGACGCATAGGGTGCCAATCAGAAGCATCGCTATGCTCATTACTTTCCTTATCATAATTAATTAGGTTATAGTGTAGTTATTTGATACGTTTATACTTTGCGGTCAATATTCAAGCTATAATCAGGTCTAAGAATTATCCGGAAGAGATTTTGCCCTTTTCAAATTAATCAGAAATGATTTGGGATGCCATTCTCCCCATGCCGTCATTGTCGAAATCATTTGAATTGATGCCACAAATTTATATCTTTATTTCGACATAACAAAAAAATTATCGGAAAACGATAAAAGTTTAGAAAATTTCGTCAAATTAGTCCGTTCATCATGGCATACAACGACAGTCCGGATGCTGATTTGATTCCGAGCTTTGTCGAGATATTCTTCCTATGCGTAATGACAGTGTTTATGGATATACAAAGTTCATCGGCTATCTCCTTGTTGATTTTTCCTCCGGCGATAAGACGTAGAACATCTTTCTCTCTTGCAGACAACTCACCGGGAAGATCCACCTTGTCGCTGATAGCACTGAGGAGCTTCCCTACGATTGACTCGACATCCGCCTCATCGGTGGACGCGCCAATAGACAATGGAATAATATCGCCAGAATCATATTCGTCGATATTATCCACCACCAATGTCTTCATCTTCCTCGGAAGAAAAAAATCGAGATGGCGGATGAATATCCCTGAAGAGACGGCATACGCATCCATTCTTTCCGCCAAGGGAAGAAAATCCTGATAGCTGCGAAAAGTCTCTACCCTGACTTCCCCGCATTTACGGATTTCATTTTTCAATCCCAAAGCCATCAATACATGAAGCCCGATGAATGCTATACATTTGTCTTGACTCATTGTTTCATTAAAAGTGTATCAGATTCAACTCTGAAATGCAAATCAAGTCAACATCCATTGTTATGCATCTCTTCCATCAGAGGAGTCAGAATACGGTTTCGAATCCTGTTGTTCTGTCGATAGTCTTTGTCGAGCGACGAAAGAGCCGTCACTACCGCCACGCATAGATTCGGATCATATTCCCCACGCAGATGCACTACAAAGAAACAAAGAAGATCGTGAAGTCTTTCCTCCATCTCAAAGTGACCTTCCGCTGACAAAGACGCATTGCCGGGCACTCTCCCGCTCAACAAGCTTGGAAAGAGAGTGTCGTTGTCGTAAGCATAGCATTCATCGAAGCGCGTCCTGACGGAATTGAAAAACTTCTGCAACAGGGCAAGATTATTGTTTCCTCCACTTCTCTGTAGAAGAGAATTGAAATGACGCTCCACATTGGGGAGTTGCACCCGCTTGTAAAACTCCGATGTCCTGCGCAAATAATCCACGGTCTTTTCCAGCGTAAAGGTCCCTTTGGAGTTTACCGGAAAATAATCCTTGTCGAGGAATGTATTGACCATCGACAAGAAAAAATCGGGATCGATATGCGCGTTTGCGCATATCGATCCTATCGACATATCTCCGACGCCAAGCATTATGCCGAGACGGTTGACCACCGGAATCAGCTGAGGATGCTCAAGAATAGCTGTGGAGAGTTTTGTTTCTCTGTTATAAAGACCCATTGATAACGATTGTTGAGTTCTGGGTGATAATGATATCCACGCCCACATCGTGGGGTTCCACGGGGAGCTCATCCAAAAGTTGGAATTCATATCCTATGCCGACTTTCGTGGCCTTGGTGGTGCCGAGAAGACGGTCGTAGAAACCTTTCCCACGTCCGAGGCGGTTGCCCTTTCTATCATACGCGACGGCCGGCACCACAATCAATTCTATTTCTGAAGGATCCACCACGTTGTCGCCCGAGGGCTCCTCAATGTGGAATGAGCCAAGCTCCAACCGGCTTTCTTCATAAGGGAGAATATCAAGATTGACTCCGTTGACCCTTGGCAGAAAGAAATGTTTGCGCCCATGCCATTTGCTGAGGAAGTCATGCGTAAAAACCTCGTCGGGCAACGAATGATACATCAAAATCCGGTCAGCGAGGATAAAAGCCGCTGTCTTTTCAAGACGGGCAAAGACTTCTTCAGCTGCGCTTCTCTTCTCAAGGTCGGAAAGCATCACTCTCAATGCCTTCACTTTTTTTCGAATTTCATTCTTTTCCATGATCATGTGTTTTTCATTTAGACATACACTATGCCGGCCCCATATTCAGCATAAGAGGCAGGCATAGCTATTTCTCCGGGCAATATGCTATGGCCAAGCTTGGAAACAAGGGAATCCTTAGCTTCCTTGTTTTCAAGCTTAATATCTATCGGGGATTTCCCGGCATCCAAAGTTTCTATCGCCTTCCTTACGGCAGGATCTGATTGATTCAACATCTCAATAAAGGCAGGATAGCCAAGCACGTCGCGAGCAATCGTGGCCTTAATCTGTTCGAGCAACAGTTTTTTCGACTGATTGATGTAGTACCATCTTGCAGGGACCCCGTTTTTGACAGCAAAGCTGACAAAATTATCAAGCAAGGTGTTGTCTCTTGGCAAAACCTTTAGCAGACGTTCGATGCTCTTCACGTCGCCGGTCATATCCCGATAGCGATCGGCCACGGAATATGCAAATTTCTGGATAAGACCGTTATTGACCACGTTGATATAATAAGAAGTATACCCAGTGGTGTCTTCCGGCACGAACAAATCCGGCATTATGCCTCCTCCGCCATAGACGGTGCGGCCATTTGAGGTGGAAAAAATCTTGCTCTTGTCGAGCTTGACGCTGTCCGCATTGTAGAATTCGCCGTGGGAGAACCTATCGACGATGTCAAGATCATATTTCCCATCTCTTCCCCTCGAATACTCTTTCTGGATGCAACGCCCCGAAGGAGTGTAATATCTGGCCACAGTCAGTCTTATTGCAGAACTATCGGGCAATTCCGTCTGATTCTGCACGAGACCTTTTCCAAAACTTCGCCTGCCAATGACGAGTCCTCTGTCGTTGTCTTGGATTGCTCCTGCAAAAATCTCTGATGCCGATGCTGAGTATTCATTTGTCAGCACGACAATTTCGGAATTCTTGAAATTACCTCCACCGTCGCTAATGGCCATTGTCTCGTTTTCAGGCCGGCGTCCCTTGGTATATACTATCATACGTCCGGCCGGCAAGAATTCATTCGCCATATAGATGGCCTGGTCCATAAATCCTCCGGTATTGCCTCTAAGGTCGACAATATATTTACCGGCTCCTTGTGCTTTAAGGTCGTTGAGGGCAGTGAAGAACTCGTTGTAGGTGTTCCTCGCGAATTTTGTCACCCTCAGATACCCTGTGGAGTCGTTGACCATATACGAGCAATCGACAGAATTGACAGGAATATCGTTGCGCACGACATCGAAAACCACGGGCTTTTTTGCGTTTGCACGTTTCACAAGCAATTCCACCTTCGAGCCTTTTGGCCCGCGAAGGTTGTCGAAAACATCCTTTGTGGATATTTCCGATCCCGTCAAGGGAACTGTGTCGGCCTTAATTATTCTGTCGCCGGTCAGAATCCCGACCTTTTCAGCCGGACCTCCTGCAATCACTTCCACGACTCTGACCGTGTCGTTGACAATCTGGAACGAAATGCCAACGCCACTGAACGAACCTTCAAGATCATCGTTGACCGCCTGAAGTTCGGTCGACGGGATATAGGCGGAATGTGGATCGAGGGAAGTGAGAAGATCCGGTAGCGAACTTTCAATCAAAGAGTCGACATCTATTTTATCGACATATTCATGCTCTATGAGACGAAGCACGGTGCGCAGTTTCTCTTCTTCATTAGAGAGAGTGCGCCTCGTGATGTATTTGCCAATGAATATCCCAGCCACTATGCCAAGCGCAAGCAACGAAGGGAGAGCCACAAGCCCCAGATTTATCTTATTCTTCATTTGTCAAAGGGATATGGACGGTTTCCACGCCGGCACGGTTGAGAAGCTCAATCCCGTCGGTGATTCTATACAATTCCGAGAAAACCACCCTCTTGATTCCGGCCTGGATTATAAGTTTGGAGCATTCGAGACAGGGACTTGCAGTCACATAGAGAGTGCTTCCGTCGCTGGAGTTGTTGCTTCGCGCCACTTTGGTTATTGCATTGGCCTCAGCATGGAGCACGTATGGCAACGTCGTGTCGTTGTCATCCTCACATATATTAGGGAATCCTGACGGAGTGCCATTGAAGCCATCTGAGATGACCATATTTCCCTTCACAATCAACGCTCCCACTTTTCGTCTTACGCAATATGAGTTCTCGCTCCATATCCGCGCCATCCTGAGATAACGCTCGTCGAGCACTCTGCTTTTCTCTTTTTTATCCATTTTATTTTGGTTTGGCCGGAATTTGAATTTTGATAAGGGAAATCAGACCTCGGAATGCTCCATAAGGAATTTCTCTGCATCGAGTGCAGCACGGCAACCGCTTCCGGCTGCCACAACAGCTTGACGATAGCGAGGGTCGGCACAATCACCGGCGGCGAATACGCCGGCAACATTGGTGTGGGTGGTGGCACCGTCGACTTTAATATAGCCTTCATTGTCGAGCTCTATCTGCCCCTTGAAGACATCCGTGTTGGGTTTGTGGCCTATCGCAAGGAAGAAACCGTCGATAGCGATATCAAACTTCTCCTCCTCGGGAGTGCCGACGTTTTTTACAATATGGGCACCCTCCACGCCATCCTCGCCGAAAAGACCAAGAGTGTTGCAATGGAACAATATCTCAATGTTTTCTTTATCCTTGACACGCTGCTGCATCACGTCGGAGGCACGAAGCACCCCTCTTCTGACGATCAGATACACTTTCTTGGCAAGTGTGGAAAGATATAGAGCTTCCTCGCAAGCAGTATCCCCTCCACCTACTACGGCCACTACTTTCTTACGATAGAAGAAACCATCGCATGTGGCACAAGCGCTGACACCAAGTCCTCTATATTTCTCCTCATCAGGCAGTCCAAGATATTTTGCGGATGCTCCGGTGGAGATGACGACTGTCTCAGCCGATATTACGTTGCCTTTTTCATCCTCACATTTGAAAGGACGCTTAGAGAAATCAACCTTTTCAATATTACCGGTCTTTATTTCCGTGCCGAAATGGATTGCCTGCTGGCGGAATTCCTCCATCATTTCCGTCCCCTGCACCCCGTTGGGATAACCCGGGAAATTCTCAACTTCAGTCGTTATTGTCAACTGTCCTCCAGGTTGGTCTCCCTCATAAAGAAGGGGATGAAGATTTGCTCTTGAGGCGTAGATAGCCGCTGTATATCCTGCAGGTCCGGAGCCGATTATCAGCAAACGGGTCTTGATTTCTGCCATATTTTATTAAATTTTTAGGGTTTTATATTTGATTACGGAGACACATTTGCATGTGCCTGCATGTTTTGACGTTCATTCCGGACAAGTCCGACATATATTGTATTAACAATAAAAAGCAGTTGATTATTGAGAAGACATTATATTTTTTATTCATCATCTTAGGTCAACAATCTCCACATTCGGATATTTCGAGCGTGGATATGCAAACGCACCTGCCGGCAGAGACACACCCGTCTTGAAAGATGTCACGTTGACAACACTCGTCATTCCACCTCCGTCAATCTCAATCTTTTCAGGATGGAACGTCGACTTATTGATGGTGAAAATCAGTTTCTTCAAACCGGAGCGCTTATTTCTCGGCAACAATTCAACAACATACTTGCCATTCTTCTGAATTTTGGAAAAGGAATAGTTGAAACCGTTGCCACCGCCTTTGACATAAAGCAGGGGATTGGATTCAAGCATCTCCTGAGCCGTTGGCTCTATTATGGTAGTTTCCGAGGTGCGCGGATTATATGTGTATAATGCTTTGCCGTCATACCAGGAGCTGACCTGCGGAAGAAGTACCGAGAATTTGGAGCCGCTGCTTTTAATCGTGCCTTTAGAGGTCTGTCCGTTGGCTGTCAAAGTGAACCCGGCGGCCAAGCCTTTTGAGGAAGAAATGACAGAGGCGGCTTTCTGCGCGACTTGCCTTGCCGTCAACTGGGCGAAAGCTTCCTGACCGGCTATTGCGAATATCGCGAACAGCAGACCTAAAATAATTGATCTCTTCGATATGTTTTGCAAAAATCGGGAAACCATCATCTTGTATCTATCTTTAATTTGATTTTCATTTTCTGTACTATCCTTAATCCTTGCCTTCATTTTCTGATAAACCAAAAGGCATAGAAGGTTTTAGGGTTTTAGTATCGATTCAAGGGTCATAGCGTCTACAAGCACGGAACGGGGTTTGCCGCCATGTGCAGGTCCGACTATTCCGGCAGCCTCAAGCTGATCCATGATTTTACCGGCACGGTTGTAGCCTATGGAATATCTTCTCTGCAGTGAAGATGTCGAAGCCGTGTTGCTGCTGACGATAAGACGCGCAACTTCATCGAAAAGTGGATCCTTGTCTCCAAAGTTGTTGCCAAGCTCCCCTTCCGAATCATTTCCAGTCACGATTGGATCAGGCAGACGATAGGCACCCTGTCCATAAGGTTGCCTTTCAATATAATCACATATCGCCTCCACTTCCGGAGTGTCGATAAAAGCACACTGCACCCTGACCATCGGGGCATTGTTGCTGATAAGCATGTCTCCACGTCCGATGAGCTGTTGCGCTCCGGTCGTGTCGAGAATAGTTTTGCTGTCGATTCCCGAACTTACCTTGAAGGCAATACGGGCAGGGAAATTTGCCTTGATGATACCTGTAATCACGTTTGTGGACGGTCTTTGTGTCGCTATAATCACGTGCATTCCCACAGCCCTTGCCTTCTGAGCCAGACGGGCAATAGGGATCTCCACTTCTTTCCCAGCCGTCATAATCAAATCACTGAATTCGTCGACCACAACCACTATATAAGGCAAGAAACGATGCCCCTCGGCAGGATTGAGAAGACGCTGCCTTATTTTCTCATTATATTCCTCTATGTTCCTTGTGTGGGCGCCTTTCAACAATTGATAGCGATCGTCCATCTCGACGCAAAGCGAACTCAACGTAGCCACTACCTTTTCCATATCGGTTATGATTGCATCTTCGGCATCAGGAATCTTGGCAAGATAGTGTGCCTCAATTTTAGCATAAAGACTGAACTCCACCATCTTCGGGTCGATCATGACAAACTTCAGCTCGTCGGGGGATTTGCGATATAGCAAAGATGCGATAATCGCATTCAGACCGACAGACTTACCCTGGCCAGTTGCGCCGGCCACAAGCAAGTGGGGCATCTTCGCCAGATCGGCGATGTAGACATCGTTGGAGATTGTCGATCCCAATGCAATCGGAAGCTTATACTTGGATTCCTGGTATTTGTTGGATTTAATGATTGTGCGCATCGAAACAGTCTGCGGGTCATTATTGGCAACCTCAATTCCGACTGTTCCTTTTCCGGGTATGGGAGCGATAATCCTGACTCCCTCGGCTTTAAGGCTTAGGGCTATGTCATCGCCGAGATTCCTTATTCGATTGATCTTCACCCCCCTGTCAGGGACAATCTCATATAGTGTGACGGTAGGACCCACCGTTGCCTCGATGCTCAGGATTGGAATACCAAAATCGAGCAATGTTTTCTTTATCCTCTCCTTGTTTTCAAGTTGCTCTGCAGCATCCACGGCTATGCGCTCAACACCCTCCCGGAGTAATTCAGCAGGAGGGAATTTGTATGGATGCATTCCCGGCATAACGCCGTCGCTATTTCCGTTGATTTTTTCAGCCTGCCCGATAGTGTTGACATTGACCACCATATCGTCGTCAAGATCCTCTTGGTCTTCTGAATTATCGTTTACAGGATTCAGATTGCCGGTCTCATCAGGATTATTTCCTTGATTGCCAACAATGGCTGAACTATCTTCCAACGGGTTTTCATTGCTATCATCAGAAGAGAGCACATATTCCGTAGGCTCCTCAATCCGGCTTTGTGGTTGATTCAACGGATTACGTTCCCTATTTATGATATCCTGCTCCTCAGCTTCGTCAAAGTCAGGCAAGGAGGTGTATAGACCGGTGTTGTCATCCGCAAACGACACGTGAGCCTGATCGGCATCATCCTTTGGAAGGCTGTCGGATATAGGAGTCTCCGAGGCGTCGGCCTCCTCATATCTTCTCATCTCTTCAATTTCGCGCTCCTTGGCAAGTCGTTCAGCTTCCTTCTCAGCTGCAATCCTTCGTATTTCCGCCCTTTTTCTTCGGATTCTGATTATCCAGTTGATGAAATCTCGCAGACAAATCACTACAAAAAGGGAAATCATGAACAGACACAGAATCACTGCCCCTGTCCATCCAAGGAAATGGATAATAAATTCATTGACGTATCTGCCATGATAGCCGCCCCAGTTCACGGGGGATGACAGTCCTATCGTGAGCAATCCTATGATAAGCGACACCGTTATAAGAGCCACAAGGGATTTGATTGTGAAATCCACCGACTTAAATTTCGGTCGCGTCAAAAGGAGCTTCATCGACATGGCAATCAGCCAGAACACGATGACAAAGGAGCCAAGCCCGAAGCACTCGTTTATGAGGAACTCTGCCAATCGGGCTCCCCCCTCTCCCCCTTTGTTGGCGATTTCTCCTGAAGATCCAATCCCGGAATTGAGAATCTCTGCCTGGTCGGAGGCACACGTGACAAAATATGAGAGGAAAGAAATGAGTAGGTATACACCGAAAAAACCTAAGAACAATCCGGAGATCCATCTTACGGTCTGACTTCCGGCCCAAGCTTTCACTCTCTCCTTAAAAGGGATTGCGGGAACCTTTTTCTCAGTCGGTTTGGCCACGGTCTTAGCCTTTTTTTGCCTTGCCTGACGTTGGGCTTTTCTCTTCGGTTCAGGCGCAGGTTCTTCTGGAATCGGAGGCAATGTCAATGTCTGGATTGTTTCCTCTGTCTCCGGTATAGTCGGATTAAAAGTATCGTAATTATTCATCAATGCGTTTTTAGGAATGCAAAGGTAACTATTTATTGACTTTTTTCCTATCCTTTTCTCTTAATTTAATGTTTACTTTTCGATTTTTTATATTTAGAGCGCTTCCTTATGAACACTCAGAGTTTTCCAATAAGAGAATCCGGACACTCATCTATCGATGGCTTAATCGCTTCTACGGTTGTGGAGTCATTGGGCATTCCCGGAGCTATCGGTCTTATTGTCGTTGTGTCGGAAGAAATCATCCTGCCATTGCTCAAATCTTTTGATTGAGGTGACAATTTAGGCCGACCGGGCAATGAACTTATCGACGGAATATCATAGCCCTCTTCCAAATTGACGGCCATGTCGCGTCGCCCTGGCGTAATTATCACAGGCATCCCCGAATCCACAAGCGTCACAAGCTCCATCACATTATCATTGAGTATCCTGATACATCCATGGCTTCTCCGCCCTCCTATGCTCCACGGAGCGCATGTCCCATGGATGCCTATCTGAGTAGTGCCGGGAATATTAAGTCGGATAAATCGTGGTCCGAACTCCCCTTTTTTCGTGCTTACTACTCCATTATCATCCACGTATCGCCAGTCCGTGCTATTATGCACCTTCTTTACCGAAAAGAAACCCTCCGGAGTTCGCGAATCGCTTTTCTTATGCTTAGTGCCATAATTCTTGCCACATGCCATGCCATACGACCTCTCCTCCACTCCATACTTATTAAAATAGACCACCTTCATCCTATCCTTGTCAACAATAATAAAACCTCTATGGTGGCTATTGAGCAGCCTGACGGCATAATCGAACTCATCCTTCGTCATTTGAGGAAGGATTCCTCTTGAAAACAATTCTTCGGAATCTGATCGATGCATATAATCGATGGCATCATCAGCCGTGCGAAACAGCATATATGTGCCGTCTGACGGACACGAAAGCAAAATATCCGGAAGATTGCTTCCCGGTTCGTCTGATGATAATGAATCCTGCGCTACTGATTCGTCAATGCCTACACATGATAGAGGCAGCAAGCTCATAATCAGTATCGCTGAAAACGGATATATATGTCTGTATGAAATTTTCATAGCTTATATTCATTTTTTAAGAGCTCCCGGGGAGGGTATACTTTCACTGGGATAGACCGGTGTCCGATTTCTCTTATAACGCAAAAAGAGGTATAATAGCTTATCTTTGATGGCGCAATTATTGAAGAAGCATCATGACGACTTGCATGTCGCTTGACAGTCACCGGATTGGAGGGAAAAGTGGCTTTCGGCATAAATACCCAAGACAAAAAAAAGAGGGTTTTGGTTGGCGGAATGAGAAAAAAGCATTAATTTCGCGTAAATCATGAATGCTGTAAAAATTATAGGATTTTCAGTGCTTGCGTTGGTGTGGCTATGGCTTTGCCGAACGCTGATTGCATATGGCGGAGGCTTCAACATGAAGAACATCTTCTTGATTGTAGCATCCGGAATCATTATTTTCGTGCCGCTATGGAAAAAATATATCCGGCGCGACAACAATCGTTAAATGAAATGAACTCATCTGACTACCACGCACCTACATCTCTCCTGGATAAAGTGAACTCCCCTTCTGATCTCAGGAAGCTCGAATTGGAGCAATTGCCCCGGCTCTGCGAGGAAATCAGGCATTTCCTCATATCCAACCTTTCGATCAATCCGGGTCATTTCGCATCGAGCATGGGTGCGGTCGACATAATCGTGGCCTTGCACTACGTATTCGACACTCCCTCCGACCGCCTTGTCTGGGATGTCGGCCATCAGGCATATGCACATAAGATACTGACCGGCAGACGCGAGCTATTCCCCAAACAACGCACACTCGGGGGAATAAGCGGCTTTCCATCTCCATTGGAAAGCCCCTACGATACTTTTATCGCAGGTCATGCCGGCAACTCAATTTCGGCAGCTTTGGGGATGGCCGTAGCGGATATGGCCACTCCCGGGCGTGAGAAAAGAAAGACAGTGGCCATCGTCGGAGATGCGTCAATAAGCGGCGGACTTGCATTCGAGGGGCTCAACAATGCCTCCAATCATCCCAATAATCTCCTCATCATCCTCAACGACAACGATATGAGCATCGACAATAATGTCGGAGCTCTTCATAGTTATCTATCCGACCTGACAACCTCGGCCGGATATAACCGCTGGCGCAACCGCATGGCCGGATATTTTCGAAAAAAGGGGTTTCTGACAGAAAACAGGAAGCGGGCGATAATACGATTCAGCAACTCGCTGAAGTCCCTCATCTCCAAGAAGCAAAATATTTTCGAGGGTCTCAATATACGTTATTTCGGTCCATTCGACGGCCACGATGTAATAAAGATAGTGAAGATTCTGAGGGACATAAAAGAGATGGAAGGGCCAAGACTGCTCCATTTGTGCACCGTCAAAGGGAAAGGGTATCAGCCTGCGGAAGAGAGTCCGACCATATGGCACGCCCCCGGCAAATTCAATCCCGACACCGGAGAACGTCTTTACAGCGGTTCTGATGGAAAGCCACCGTTGTGGCAAGAGGTGTTTGGAGAGACATTAGTGGAACTCGCAAAGACTGACGACAGGGTGATGGGCATAACAGCGGCCATGCCAACCGGCACCTCGATGATTCAGATGCTCAACGAAATGCCAGAACGCACTTTTGATGTCGGCATTTCGGAAGGACATGCCGTCACGTTTGCCGGAGGACTCGCCTCGGCAGGCAAGAAGCCTTTCGTGGCCATCTACTCATCATTTCTTCAGAGGGCTTACGACAATATAATCCATGATGTGGCGATCCAAGGTCTCCCCGTCACATTCTGCATAGACCGTGCCGGTCTTGTAGGCGAGGATGGCGTCACACACCACGGACTATTCGACATGTCCTATCTTCGCTGCATACCGGGGATGATAATCGCAGCTCCTGCAGACGAAGAGACCTTGCGCAATGTCATGTTCTCCTCCCTTAATGTCAATGCTCCCCTCGCCATCCGCTACCCAAGAGGAAGAGCCACCAAACCGGATTGGAAATCACCATTCGCGGAAATCAAAATTGGCAAGGGAAAACGGGTAAGAACAAGGGACGGCGCGAAGATTGCAATTCTATCATTAGGACCCTCTCTGCAGGAAGCGCTTACGGCAGCGTCACGTTTGGAGGAAAAAGATATTCGCGTCGACGTATTCGACATGGTCTGGCTAAAGCCACTCGACGAGGAAATCTTACGCTTTGCCGCAGAATTATACGAAAGCATCATCACGATAGAGGATGGAGCCGTCGTAGGGGGATTGGGTTCAGCCATAGATGAATGGATGTCGGCCAACGACGTTAAAACCCGTCATATCAGCCTCGGAGTCAGCGACAAATGGATAGGCCACGGCAGCGTGGAGCAACTTAAAAGCATTTGTAGGATTGATGCTGACGCAATCATGGATTGCGTGATTGGCCTTAACGCTGCCAAGTCATGAAGATTGTCATTGCCGGAGCCGGAGAGGTCGGAACACATCTTGCCAAAATGCTCTCAAATGAAGACCAGGACATAATCCTGATAGACAACGACCAGTCGAGACTCGACGTCATAGACTCCAACTATAATCTAATGACATGGAATGGCTCGACTTCGTCATTTGAAAGTCTGCGAGACGTCGGGATATACAACACCGACTTATATATAGCCGTCACTCCTTACGAGACAAGAAACATCACATCATGCGCCATAGCCAAAAAGCTTGGGGCAAAGAAGACTGTAGCAAGAATCGACAACAATGAGTTTCTTGACCCGGAAAACGGGTCGATACTTAAGCAGATCGGCGTAGACTTCCTTATCTATCCAGAAGACCTTGCAGCCGATGAGATCGCCCTCGCCCTTGCCCATAACTGGGCAAGATTCTGGGGGGAGCTGCACAACGGGAATCTTCTCCTTATAGGAGTGAAACTTCACAGCGACTCTACCCTACTCGACCGAAAACTTAAGGATCTCCCCGTCACGGGACACGATTTTCACGTACTTGCCATAAAGCGCAACAACGAGACTATCATTCCGGGCGGCAATGATGAGATCCTGCGAGATGACATCGTCTATTTCATCACGACCCCTCCGTTCATTCAAGAGGTGAGGGATCTTTGCGGGAAAAGAAAGCGCGTGATCAAAAAGGCATTGATCATGGGGGGAAGCCGCATAGCTTTTAGGTTTGCGTCGCGCTATCATGACAAATACCATATAAAAATCATTGACAACGATCGCGAAAACTGCGAGATGATGGCCACGGCATTGCCGGATTGCGAAATAGTGCATGGTGACGGACGCGACATTGAGGTGCTCCGCGAAAACAATATCTATCAATATGATGCATTCCTTTCACTAACTGATTATTCGGAGACCAATATATTGTCATGTCTGACGGCAAAGGAATTCGGCGTGCCCAAGACTGTGGCCGACGTGGAGAATCTTCAATTCGTCAGTCAGGCAGAGAATCTTAATATCGGGACCATCATAAACAAGAAACTCCTTGCATCGAGCCATATCTTCAAAATTCTTCTTGACGCAGACGAGGAGAACGCAAAGTGCCTCACCTTGGCAGATGCGGAGGTGGCAGAACTTGTGGTGAAGCCCGGGGCGAAAATCACTAAGGCTCCTGTGAAAGACCTTCATCTGCCATTCGGAATGACACTTGCCGCAATTGTCAGGGATGAGCAATGCAGCCTTGTCGGGGGTAACACCCATATACAGGGAGGTGACTTTGTAGTAGTAGTTTGTCTCACGGGAACCATAAATAAAATTGAGAAATGGTTTAATTAAATCGCATTGAGAATGGCGTTCTTCCAACATAAAAGCTATATAAACGTGCGTATGCTGCTCAGGGTCATAGGATGGCTGCTTCTCATTGAGGCCATCTTCATGATAATCCCCTGTGTGGTGGGTCTTCTTTACGAAGAGGGGAGCGCCACCGGATTCCTGATATGCATGGGAATTACGGCAGGCTGCGGATCGGCGATGGTAGGATTGAAGCCTAAAAGCAGGGAGATGGGCAAAAGGGAAGCGATTTTGCTGACAGGCCTGACGTGGATTATTCTTTCAATGTTCGGAATGTTGCCATTCCTGTTCTGTGGGAGCCACCTTAGCATATCGGATGCTTTTTTTGAGACGATGAGCGGCTTCACGACAACGGGAGCATCCGTACTCAACAGTCTGGAAGGCGTGCCCCATTCCATCCTGCTATGGAGATGTATCGTGCAATGGGTCGGAGGTTTAGGAATCATCCTTTTTACGCTGGCAGTGGTGCCGATGCTAAATTATCAGGGAGGGATGCAGCTATTTAATGCAGAGGTCACAGGCATTACCCACGACAAGCTTCGCCCACGAATAAGTTATACCGCGCAAGGGCTATGGATAGTCTATATCTGCCTGACCACCCTATTGATAATACTTCTCTCCTTTTCGCAAATGTCTTTCTTCGATGCCGTCTGCTATGGATTGTCGACAATGTCGACTGGAGGCTTCTCCAATAGCGATATGTCGGTCACAGAGATGGACGACTTATACATCAAGGTCACGCTGATGGTCTTCATGTTTCTTGGAGGCGTCAATTTTGCATTGCTATACAAAGCAGCGCGAGGGGACATCAAATCAGCTTTACGCAATGATGCCCTTAAATGGTATCTCTGGATCATACTTATATGCTACGCATCGCTTTGTCTTAATATTTGGGCCCGAGGTATTGGCAAGACGATAGACGATTTTACAATCGACCCTCTGTTTCAGACAATTTCCATCCTATCGTCGACAGGCCTTACGGAACCTGACTTTGCGGATTGGGGACCATTGGCTGTAATCGTGCTTATAGTAATGATGGTCATGGGAGCTTGTGCCGGGAGCACGTCAGGCGGAGCCAAAATAGACCGCTTCATCATCCTTTTCAAGTTTCTTAAAAACGAATTCTATAAGATGATGCATCCCAGTGCGGTCACTACCGTCTGCATCAACGGCAAAGGGACACCCAATGCCATCGTCATGAAGACTCTTGCTTTTTTGTTTCTTTACATCATAGTGATCATGATCGGAGGAGCAATACTCGTGATAGATGGAATCCCTCTCAAAGACAGCTTCTTCGTCTGTCTTTCCGCCATCTCCAATACCGGCTTGGGCACTGAGATAACGGGAGTGGAAGGCAACTATGCCCATGTTCCCGCCCTGGCCAAATGGGTGCTCTCCTTCATCATGCTTGTAGGCCGTCTTGAACTTTACACCATTCTCCTACTCTTCACCCCCTCCTTCTGGAGAAAATAAACTATATTCGTTTCCAATAAGCAAGTGTTCAGATTATTCCTATACTTGTCTTATCCAATCTGAGCGCTGGATTTCAACCCGTGATTCAGTTATGATGGGACCCCATCACGCCATCATTCCAAGTCGAAATCCCGACCCTCATATTGGCAATCCATGCATAGGAACTATCTGATCACTTACTTAACGGAATTGCTGTTGGTGAAATAGACAGGCTTCTTCAATCCCATCTGGATGGGGCCGATAATGCTGCCTACCCCCATCGACAGCAACATCTTGCTTGTCGTGTTGGCGGCTGTCAGGTTGGGGAAAATCAAGGTGTTGACCTGTTGTCCCTTTATCGTATTGAATGGGAATGTGCGGTCGCGCAGATTGGTGTCGAGAGCATAGTCAAGCTGCATCTCACCGTCTACTTGTATCCTGGGGTATTTTTCATGCAACTCCTCGACAGCTTCAGCCACGAGACGAGCCTCCTCATGGTCGGACGAACCGAAATTGCTGTAAGAAAGCATGGCGCAGACAGGCTCCATAGCGAAGAACCTCACTGTCTTGTCGGCAAGACGGGCAATGTCGACAAGCGCAGATTTATCAGCATCGGGATTCACAGCCGTGTCGGCGATGAAATACGTGCCCTGACGAGTGTTGAGGATATGCATAGTGGCAAAATGGTCGAAGCCGTCCTGCAATCCGATTATGGAAACGACATTGCTTGCCATTGCCTCTCCGGCTGAATAAGTGGAAACAAGACATGCGTCGGCATCTCCAGTCTCCACCATCATCATGCCGAAATACGTGCGATTAAACATTTTCTCCAGGGCATAATCGTAGGAGAAACCCTCCCTTGCCTTCTTTCTTGCAAGGATAGTGGCATATCTTTCCCTCGTCAGTTGTTCGCGGTCATGACGGGGATTAACAATCTCAATACCATCAAGCGACAGACCGAGCCTGTGGGCTCTCTTCTCGATCATCTCCTCGTTGCCGAGCACAACAGGCCTGCAAATATGCTCATGAGCAACGCGGACCGCAGCACGAAGCATATTGTCCATGTTTCCTTCGCAAATGACAACGCGCTTGGGCGTAGCCTTGGCCAGCTCTGCAAGACGCCGCATCATCTTTCCATCGTCGCCCATAAGATTGCGAAGTCTTGAACGATAGGCGTTCCAGTCGTAGATCGGACGTTGAGCAATGCCGGATTCGGCTGCCGCACGAGCCACAGCCGGAGCCACACAAAGAAGAAGACGCGGATCAAGAGCCTTGGGCAGGATATATTCCCTGCCAAACTTGATATTGTTCATTCCATAGGCTTCGTCGACTACCGCCGGCACCGGCTCTTTTGCAAGATCGGCGATGGCGTGGACCGCAGCAATCTTCATAGTTTCATTTATGCTCGTTGCGCCGCAATCGAGAGCGCCACGGAATATATAAGGGAATCCTATGACGTTGTTGATCTGATTGGGATAATCGCTCCTTCCCGTAGCCACAATCACGTCGGGACGCGAATCTACTGCAAGGTCGTAAGCAATCTCAGGGTTGGGATTGGCAAGCGCAAAAACGATCGGATTGGGAGCCATCGACATCACCATTTCCGGAGTCACTACGTCAGCAACGCTAAGGCCCAAAAATACGTCGGCCCCTATCAAGGCTTCCTCAAGGGTGTGCAGGTCGCGATCGGTGGCGAACTCTTTTTTCTGAGAATTCAATCCCTCGCGGTCGGCACGTATCACTCCGCGGGAATCACACATCACTACGTTCTTGGGATTCACTCCCAAAGCCACATAAAGACGCGTGCAACTTATAGCTGCCGCTCCGGCACCATTGACAACAAGCTTGACCTCCCCAATCTCCTTTCCCTGAATCTGGAGAGCGTTGAGCAATCCCGCGCCAGAAATAATGGCCGTGCCATGTTGGTCGTCGTGCATCACCGGGATATCGCACTCCTCTTTAAGCCTTGTCTCAATCTTAAAGCATTCGGGAGCCTTGATGTCTTCAAGATTGATTCCTCCGAAGGTAGGCTCAAGAGCCTTCACAATCTCTACTATTTTATCAGGGTCGGTCTCGTTTATCTCAATGTCGAAGGCATCAAGTCCGGCGAATATCTTAAAAAGAAGGGCCTTTCCCTCCATCACGGGTTTTCCGGCAAGAGCCCCTATGTTGCCAAGACCAAGCACGGCCGTGCCGTTGCTGATAACGCCAACAAGATTGCCTTTGTTGGTATATCGACATGCCGTGGAAGGGTCTTTCTCAATCTCAAGGCATGGGTATGCAACGCCCGGCGAATATGCGAGCGCGAGGTCATGCTGAGAGGCGTATGGTTTGGTGGGGACGATCTCTATCTTTCCCGGCTTTCCCTCTTCATGATAATCGAGGGCCATCTCTTTTGTGACTTTTGTCATTTCTTTTTAGATTGTTTATTGCAATAATGTTGTTTTTCTTTACCTGTATATATCATAAACGCAGATTTTTTCAAAAATTACTTTCTTTTTAATAAAAATTTAAAAAACATAAGTATTCACAGAATTTTTCTTTCTCCTGGCCCTCTTCCTTTCAATAAAAAAAATAATTCATCGGACAGCTAATAGACACCTTGTTTTTCTTACTTTCTGAATAACACGCAGAAATGCTTCAGCACTAAAAAATTGGCAAAACAAGACATAGCGTTTTATTTGCGCGATACTAAAGTTTCCCACTTCTAAGATTAATAGCCTTAATTTATAGCATCTTAAATATTTTATGATATTAAAAAGTTTCCCAAAATGAAGACCAGACACACATTTAAAGTGTAAAAAAATTTGTCGATGTTAAGTTTTTGACCTACCTTTGCATCTGATTTAAGAAAGGAACGACAAGAGTCTCCCCCCGATCATAAAAAATTATCCAGAATCCCCCTCTAATAATCCCTCAAAAATGATTCAGATAGTTGAAAAACGCGATGGCCGTATTGTCGGCTACAATGAAGAAAAAATAAAGGCAGCCATCAGAAAAGCCATGCTCGCAACGGAACGCGGCGAGGATGAAGCCCTGATCCAGCGCATCTCCGACCGTATCGGCATGAACGGCGCGGAGAAAATGACCGTGGAGCAAATCCAGGACTGTGTGGAAATCGAGCTCATGAAATCATCCCGCAAGGATGTGGCCAAACGATACATAGCTTATCGCGACCAAAGGTCGATTGCCCGTCAGGCAAAGACACGCGATATGTTTCTTGAAATCATCGAGGCCAAAAACAACGACATCACGCGAGAGAATGCCAATATGAACACGGATTCTCCTGCCGGCATGATGATGAAATTCGCTTCCGAGACGACAAAGCCTTTTGTGGACGACTATCTGCTGTCGGCCGAAGTAAAAGCCGCAGTCAGAAACAACTATATTCACATTCACGACAAGGACTACTACCCTACAAAGAGCTTGACTTGCGTGCAGCATCCTCTCGACAAGATCCTGAAAAACGGATTTGTCGCCGGCCATGGAGAATCACGCCCGGCAAAGAGAATCGAGACCGCCAGCGTCATAGCCTGCATATCCCTTGAGACCGCCCAGAATGAGATGCACGGCGGGCAGGCTATTCCCGCGCTCGATTTTTATCTTGCGCCGTTCGTCAGGGCAAGCTTCATTGAGGAGGTGAAAAATCTTGAGCAACTATCCGGGACAGATCTGTCGCATCTTTACCATAAAGCCTTGAAAGATTACTTAAAGCATCCGCTCGACGGGCTGGAAGGCGATGAAAGGTATCTTCAGCATGCCATGAACAAGACTGTAGAAAGAGTCCATCAGTCGATGGAGGCTTTCATTCACAATATGAACACGATTCATTCAAGAGGAGGTAATCAGGTCGTATTCTCATCCGTCAACTATGGCACAGACACATCTGCAGAGGGTCGTTGCGTCATACGCGAATTGCTTAATTCCACATATGAGGGCGTAGGGAATGGCGCTACCGCCATATTTCCCATACAAATCTGGAAAAAGAAACGTGGAGTCAGCTATCTGCCGGAAGATCCCAACTACGACCTCTACAAACTTGCGTGCAAGGTGACAGCAAGAAGGTTTTTCCCCAATTTCCTCAATCTCGACGCATCGTTTAATCAGGATGACGCCTGGGACGCGGAAGACCCACAAAGATATCTTCATGAAGCAGCCACGATGGGATGCCGCACGAGGGTCTATGAAAACAGATACGGAGACAAGACGTCTGTCGGCAGAGGCAACATTTCTTTCACTACCGTCAATATCGTCAGAATAGCCCTTGAGGTCATGAAAATCGAAGACAAAGAGGAGCGGATTGGTGAATTCTTCAAAAAGCTTGACAATGTGCTTGACACAACGGCTCGCCAGCTTGATGAACGTTTCCAGTTCCAAAAGACGGCTCTTGCCAAGCAATTCCCACTCGTCATGAGCGTACTTTGGAACGGGGCAGACAGCCTTGACCCCAACGAGACTATCGAAAAGGTCATAAACCAAGGCACTCTTGGAATTGGGTTCATCGGTCTTGCAGAAACTCTGATCGCCCTCGTAGGCAAACACCACGGTGAATCTGAAGAGGCACAGGAACTTGGACTGCGCATTGTTGGTCATATGAAGGATCGCGTACAGGAATACAATGAGAAGTATCGCCACAACTATTCTGTTCTGGCCACGCCTGCCGAAGGGCTTTCCGGAAAATTCACCAAGGTAGACCGCAAAGCTTTCGGATGCATCGAAGGAGTGACCGACAAGGATTATTATACCAACTCCAACCATGTCCCCGTCTACTATCATTGCTCTCCACGACACAAAGCAAAGATAGAAGCCCCTTACCACGAGCTTACCCGTGGAGGTCATATCTTCTATGTGGAAATCGATGGCGACGCCACCCATAATGAGGAGGCGATAATGCAAATCGTAGACATGATGGACAAGTATGATCTCGGATACGGTTCGGTCAATCATAATCGCAACCACTGCCCCCGCTGTGGATATGAGAATGCAGAGAAGAACCAGTCGGCGTGCCCTAAATGCGGAGAAAAGTTTGAAACGATTCAACGCATTACCGGCTATCTTGTAGGAACCACCGACCGCTGGAATTCCGGGAAACTTGCCGAATTGCACGATAGAGTCGTGCACGAATAAACGGATTTTTCCACTGACAGAAACATCGAGATGCAATATCACGTACTTTCAATCATACGCGGAACCACGGTCGACGGACCGGGGTTCCGCACTTCAATATACCTTGCCGGTTGCAGTCATCATTGCGCAGGATGCCAGAATCCCCAGTCATGGGACAGCAGTGGGGGCACCATCATGTCGCTTCAAGAAATAATGGACATCGTCAGGGAAGAGGATTTCGACGTGACCCTCTCCGGAGGAGATCCTCTCTACAATCCTGAGTCAACACAACTTCTTGTAGCAGCACTAAAGGAAGAAGGAAGAAACGTCTGGATTTTCACGGGATACACATGGGAGGAGATTGCATCCGACAGCCGACTTCTGTCGGCTGTCGGATCAGCCGATGTAGTAGTCGACGGGCGATTCTCACAAGAATTGAAAGACCCTGACCTGATATTCCGTGGATCCTCCAATCAGCGACTCATAAACGTAGCAGAAAGCATCAAAAAAAATTGTGCCATAAGCCTGCCGGAATAGAGCCGTATGAATCTCTCCCTTAATAATTTTTTACATTCTGCCTCAAACCTTTTGTCTATTTGCGTGGTTTTCAAATAAAACATTCACGCAAAGGCTTTCTGCCCCGGAAGATGGCCGATTATTAAAAGTTTGAGGATTATGTTTACATTTGGTATTATTTTATTGATTACGGGGTGTGTGCTTTGGATGTGGGTCAAATTAAGCACTCGACATGAGACCAAAACTCTGGGCCCGATGAACGTCAGAGTCAGAAACATTGAGTTGTTTCTTCTGAAGCAAAGGAAAAGCAACGGCTGGATTGACTCCAGGATTCTTATGTTGCTTGGTGGGGTTATAGTGATTATAACAGGACTATTCAATTAAAAACAGAATCTCCTCCATACGTCGTCGGGTGACGATGTTTGGAGGAGAAAAATTTATCTCTCCACGGATCACTCCGCTTTTTCTTCCACAGGCGATTCCTCTTTCTCAAGCTCCTCTTCAGTGAACTTGGTGAACCCTGCCTCTGTCAGGATATTATACCACGTGAAGAGTTTCTTTATGTCGCTGTCGTAGACTCTTTCTTTGTCGAAATCAGGCAATATCGCCTCAAATTCCTGACGAAGCTTACCATCCGCAATAAGATGCTTGACGTCTACCTTCTTTCCCTCATTATGAGCATAAACAAGGTCAAGAATCTCTCCGAGAGGTTTGTCGTCGGCCTCAGTGTACATGGAGATGTCGCCAAGCGACACCACTTTGTCGCGTGAGTGTGTCGGAAAACGCTTTTTAGATGCAAGATCCTCCACAACTATCATCCTGTTGCCCTGCGATACGATTCTGAACAAACCTGGTTTGCCCGTGATTGCTAAAATTTCTCTAAGCATATCTCTATCTTTTTTATATCAAGGTTTAATAAATTTTCAATTTTTGTTAGAAGAGAAGTAATGCCGGCGTTGGTTATGACTTCAGGATTCCTGTCGGCAAGCAGCTCTGTCTCCGATTCCTGACTCATCATGCGGGCCGTCACTTGCTCCTCTGTCATTGCATTTCGCTTCATCACTCTTGCAATCCTGACATCCTTTGGTGCGTCCACGATCCAAACGGAATCACAAAAGTCCGCGAAACCGCTTGATGCAAGAATCGCTGATTCGCAAAAGACGGTTTGCGACATTTCGGCTGCCGCCCAAAGTAAAAAATCCTCTTTGACCACGCCATGAACAATCGCATTCATCCCAACGCGTAAAGATTCATCTTTGAAGATACGTTCTGCCACATACTTTCTGTTGAGTTCTCCATTTTCAAGTATGGATTCCTCTCCAAGTAGGCAGCGGATTTGACGGAGGAGACACTTGTCTCGCCTCATCAGGACTTTCGATTCATAGTCGCAGTCATAGACAGGAAAACCCTTGAGACGAAGTATTCTGGAGACGACGCTTTTACCCGACCCGATTCCCCCGGTTATTCCGATGATGACTTTTTCTTTCAACATGGCACACGACATCCTTTTCAATTCCTGACAACCGTGAATTCCACACTGTCGCTTTTCAATGAAAGATTTTTAAGTCTTTCAGGGTATCTGACAACCCTCACGTTGATTTTCCCGTCGCTCGCGTCATTGATGCTATTATAATCGGCATAAACCTCTATGGAGGGATCGTCGTCGTCGTCAAGTCGGCTCATGGCGACATAATATTCAACGGGCACCTTGGAAGGGAATAGCAAAAGACTTTTCCCTCGTGGCACATTGACGGGAGTGATCGTTATCAATGCCTCTTTCTTCACCAATGGCTCTACAGGAACCGTCACGCTGACTACCGAAGGCATAATTCTCACGCCCGGAATTTTACGGATCTTGACCTCTACCGTTGTGGTCTCAGACAATTCTGCAAGCATCAGCGGCTCGGTATAAACCTTATGGATTGTATCAGTCAGTTCGACATCCCCGTATACGAGCACATTGCTTGGACGGGGTCTCATGCGCCCTTCTATGACACTTCCGGAGGCGGCAGTTGCATCTCCGTTGACCACTACAGGAACCCTTCTACCCTTATTGGTGGTATAGGCAAGGTGAATCGAATCTTGCGAGATTGATACAATCTGTGCCCCGGATCCGAAAATTGTCTTTAAAGATGCAACAATGTCATTTTTCGAATAATGAAGGATTCCCTTTGAAGCAAACTCCTTAAAATTTATCCCCATAGTCGGATGCCGATAATGGTTTCGCCATAAATTCGTTCCCTTGTCTCTCACCGTCACGTGGAGTTTCTCCGGGATGTCGGATATGAATGTCACGGAGTCAGGGCAATTGTTGATCGCCACCTTGACATTGATGCTGTCTTGCGCATTATCGTTAAGAGCCAGAATCACCCAAAACAAAGTTGCGACAGCCACGAAAACAAAAAAGAGCACAATGTCGTGGAATGTCGAGGTCTTGCGTAGTCTTCGCCATTTCTCTCTTGTGATTTCTATCTTGTTTCCCATTTGCGGCAATGTTGTCTTAACAATGGTTGCTTTTATTTGAGTCTTCCGGCTGAAGCATCAGGAATAAAAAAATGCCGGCGCCTCAGCGACAGCCGGCTTGCTGCTTCAGCAGGCGATTATTTTTTTGCGCTCTTTTCAGGCTCAACATAAGGATAGACCGAACTCTTGTCTACCTTGATTGTCACGCCGGGAGCGATTTCGATGATGAGGGTCAAATCATTCACGTCTTTGATTTTTCCGTGGATTCCTCCGGCTGTCACGACTTTGTCGCCTGTCTGCATCGCCTCACGGGCTTTCTTGATTTCTTTCTGCTTCTTGTTTTGCGGGCGAATCATGAAGAAATAGAAAATCACGATCATTGCCACAATCATCAGCATTCCGCTGAGCCCTCCCCCGGTCTGCTCCTGAAGAAGTATTGAATTGAGTATGTCCATTATTTGATATTGATATTTTCTTGTTGATTATATAACTCTACAAAATTAGTCACTTTAATGCAGACTGCCAAAAATATTTGTCAGTTCTTCATTATTTTTCCTTCTTCACGCAATCTTTCCGTGATGGTGTATAGAAGGCCGTTGACGAACGCACCGCTTTTTGAAGTGCTATAGCTTTTCGCAATTTCGATATACTCATTGATGCTTACAGCCAATGGAATCTTCGGGAAATTCAGAATCTCCGACAATGCCGTCATTGTGACAATCACGTCCATAAAGGCAAGACGCTCCGTATCCCAATGATTGAGGTCGATACTGTCGTCGATATATCTTCTGTAGAGGTCTTTCTCCCTGACCACGTCGGAAAACAGGATTCTGCCAAACGATGAGTCCTCCGCATCCTTGTACATTGGGAGAATGGGGTCTTCCACGTCGCTTCCTTCCTCAAATCTCTTGATAGTCTTTATCACAAATGTGCCTATGATCTCGAGATCGTCATTCCAGAATACGGATTGTGTCTCCATTGTCTCAAGAAAATCCGAATTATGGAATATGATGTGCTTGTAGACATTTTTCCAGAACTCGCAGTCAGTGGAAAAATCAGTGGCCGGGAAATCCATGTAATCGGCATATATTTCGGATTCCATTATCTGTTTAAGCAATGCCTCAAGCATGATCCGGTCATCAGCAATCCATGAAGTCTTATTTTTTTCACAAAACTCTTGAAAGGTAGGATTCGAAGCTATGACGGCAGCCAACCCGTTCTCCACAAAGCGCATGTTGGGGTTAAGGTCCTCATCGGTGGGGATGTATTTGTGGCGGTTCTCCTCCAGTTGATCCTCCCTGAGCCGGCAAAGCTCTACGGGAAGAAGGAGAAGCCTGAAATAGAGCTCCCTTGCCTTCATCATGCTTAATGACAAGGTCTTCAGCGCATCGTCGATATTATCTCTCGAAGCATAGAAATTTTTGAAGGTGTCTGAAAGCATCCCTTTCATACGCTCCACGCCACGAAGAGTGAAGTTATCCCTTGTCGACATCGCGGAGTTAAGAGCAGGATTTGGAAGGATAATAAGATTCACGATCTTTTCCCATATCTGGTCGTCGTCTCCCTTATCCGTCCCGCTGTCCTTAATGTAATTCTTATAGAGACCACTCTCCTTTATTGTCTCGGCGAGACTTGCCACCAGATGCTGAAACGGAAAATCCTCATGACGATATTTCATCTCAAGCGATTTCATTTTGTCGTCAGCGAGAATCTTCTTAATGAAGCGCGTGTCTCCAAGCGGGTGATAGCCCCCTCTTTTCTCAACCCGATCTGAAATTCTCACGATAAGCATAAGCATGTCGAGATACAGGCTATATGCGAATCTTTTCTCTTTGGTGGGAGCCGATGGCTGCGACTCCAGCATGAAATGATTCTCAATCAATAGGTAGGAATAAAGAAGCTGTACCACCTTTATCCTTATCAGCACACGGTTAATCATAAATCTATATGGTCGTTCTGTTATATCTTAGCGGACAGGCTTTATCGCCATCTCCGCTTTTCAGTCTGCAAATTTACGTCAAATCGGGCGATAATACAAATAATCGCCCTATTAATGGAATTATTCTCTTGAAAATCCTGCCTCCAACCGCTGCCTAACCACCTCATACAGCATTACCCCGGCTGCCACGGAGACATTAAGCGACCCTATGTTCCCCAATATTGGGATTGAGGCAAGTTCGTCGCATTGGCGAATGATATCCGAAGATATCCCAGTATCCTCCGCTCCCATGACGATAGCGACCGGCACCGTAAAATCAACTTTAGTATAGCTGACGGCGCCTTTTTCAGATGCCCCCACAATTTTATATCCGCTTTCCTTTAATTTTTTTACGGCAGTCTGGACATCGCGCTCGCGGCATACAGGGACATAGAACAGAGCTCCTGCGGAGGCCTTGACCGCATCGCTTGTGGCAGAAGCGCTACCGCGCTCAGGAATGACAATGGCATCAACGGCCGAGCAGTCGGCCGTGCGCGTTATAGCTCCAAAATTACGGGCATCCGTTATGCCGTCGAGCACCACTACCACAGGGGTCTTCCCCTCTTCATAAAGTTGCGGGATGAGGTTGTCGAGCTTATGATAGCCTACAGGCGACAATATCGCTATCGCCCCCTGATGGTTTTTCATTGTTATTCTGTTGAGTTTCTCTACAGGAACTTTCTGGCACACAATCCCGTATTCCATGATTTTGTCGGAAAGCTCTTTTGCAAGCTCTCCTCCCAATTCGCGTCGCATGAGCACCTTGTCGATGCTTTTCCCGGCCTCGATGGCCTCGATTATAGCCCTAAGGCCGAATATATAGTCGTTTCTATCCATAGATGATATGTTTCAATCGTTGATGCCAAGAAGAGCCTTGGCGTTTTCGCGTGCAGCTTCATTTATCTCCGATCCCGACAGCATTGCCGCAAGTTCATTTATGCGTGCCTGATCGTCAAGCATGGCAACATGAGACACTGTCCGATCGGCTTCATCCGTCTTATACACCTTTAGATGCGAATCTCCCTTTGCCGCCACTTGCGGAAGATGGGTGATGGCGAGCACCTGCATATCTCCGCCCATCGATTTCATCATGTTGCCCATACGGTCAGCTATGTCGCCCGAAACTCCTGTATCGACCTCATCGAATATGACCGTCGGCAGGTGCATACACCTCGCCATAATCGACTTGATGCTGAGCATGAGTCTCGCCGTCTCGCCTCCTGAGGCAACTTTTGCCATTGGCTGTAGTGGATGGTTTTTATTGAAACTGCATATAAATTCCACCACATCCTGTCCGTCGGCTGTCAGTTTTCCCGGAGTAATCTCTGTCTCAAACCTAAGGTTGGGCAACCCCAACGGAGCGGCTGTGGCCATCAGTATCTGAGAGAAATCCTGTGCGGCTTTCTCCCGTTTTTCAGTCAGGATATCCGCTTTCTTCTTTAGGCTCCTCGCGAGAGCCTTAGCCTCTTGTTCGAGCCGAGCCACGTCTTCATCTCCGAAATCAATGGCCGTAAGCTTCTGATGCAAGTCTTTATGAAGAGCCACCAACCCCTCCTCGTCTTTTACTTTGAAGTGCTTGATGGCATCATAAAGCATGTTCATCCTTTCCGTCACCTTCGCCAGGCGCAGCGGATTAGTCTCCACCCGGTCAAGATAATCCCTGACGGTCTCGGATATATCCTTCACCTCTACCCTGATATTTTCAAGACGTTTCAGAAGCTCTCCTTCATCTCGCTCTTCGAAAAGAGCGAGATTTACCCTCGAAAGGTAATCGCTCGTCTCGGAAAGGGAAGACAATATGGCATTATCGTTGCCGTCGAGCAGGTTGTAGGCAGCCCCAAGATCCTCCCTAATCTGGTCGGCATCTGTCAGCATATCGAATTCCTGCTCGATTTGCCTCAACTCCCCCTCTTTGGGATTTATTTTGTCGAGCTGCTCAATCTGAAAAGCGATGAAGTCTCTATTATCCCGGTTCTTCTCAATTTTTTCTTTGATTTTCCTGATTTTTGCCCTAAGAGTGACATATCTCCCGAAATCAGCCTTATATTCAGAAAGCATCGCTGCGTTGCCGGCATATGCATCTATGATGGAGAGATGGCTTGAACTTTGCGACAACTGGATATTGCTGTTCTGGGAATGGATATCGACAAGATTGCCGGTGACAGCCGTGAGCACAGGCAATGTGACCGGAGAGTCATTGACAAAAGCCCGCGACCGTCCGCTTGCCGAGATTTCTCTTCTGACGAGTATCTCTGCAGGATTCCAATCAAGACCTTGCTCCGCAAATACGAGCTCAAGATCAGGATCCGGATTTGAAAAGCTTGCCTCAATAACAGATTTTTTTGTCTTGTCGGCAATAGCCTTGCTCTCTGCGCGTTCCCCAAGCAGCAGCGACAATGCGCCGAGCATTATAGACTTGCCCGCGCCGGTTTCTCCTGTGATTATAGTGAATCCAGGCTTAAACCTGAGGCTGACGTTTTCAATCAGCGCATAGTTCTTTATCAACAGTGTCTCAAGCATAATTTAATTTTTTACTCCGGATTCTTTAATTTGCTATTCCTGCTCCTCGGGCTTCCTGATCTTCTCAAGACGACGGGTGTCGGTTGGGAATATCGGGCTGAGTAATTCAAACACCTCTTCCCTCTCACTTTGAGGAGCTTTGGAGTAGATATTGACAAGCTCATCCATCTTCGCATCGCGAAACATCGACAAGGCGACCGACATCGGTGAGTTTTGATACACCTTCCCTATCGCTTTCAAAGACTCTGTTATCGTCTCCCTCCCCTTGTCGGGGCTTGTTGCCATCTCGTCGAGCCCTTTGCGATGGTAGGCATACGACATATCACGTATCATGCCGGTGTTGTTGTCGGTCAACGAACTCAGCACAGCGCTGCGGTTTTTTGTATCCTCAAATGCCTGCCAACCCACTTCTCCGCTTGACTGAGCCATCTGCACCACGGCTGCAGCCTTATCGAGATAGGGTTGGCCGCCACGTGGGGAGAAGCTGTCGAAATCAAGGGCGAGGAACAGATATGCGTAAAAATCGAGAAGTCCGGTCAGGTTGCTGTCCCAATTATTGTCGTTGCGGATAAGCATGTCGCCCTCTTTAAAATCAAATTCCACTTTCGTGTCCTTAGAATTAAGAAGTGTGGTGGTATAGCTGCTGTTATAGACAGGGCGCGACAACTGCACCTGTATATCCCCTTTTACCTTTTCGTCGGCATATTCCTTTATTGTAAGGAAAAAACGGCACTCAATCCTTTCCGTTTGCGAGAATTGAGCATCTGTCCATTTATTGTCGTTAAAATATTCCGTAATCTCACGCTGGAGCTCATCAAAAACATTTTTGTAAGTTCCCTCCACGGAACTCGAATTGACTTCGACCGTGCAATTCAATTCCTGAGAAAACGCAGGCGTGACCGCAGCCATAGCAATAGCTGCAAGAAAAGAAATCAATCGTGATGATAAAAGCTCTCTCTTCATATACGGATTATAAGGCGTTAGGAGATATCGTTGCTTGCTATTTCGTCAAATCCACAGATACGATATCTACAATATCGCGTGCCACATCGCGCTTCGACTTGGCAGGAAATGCCTTCTTGTCGCCGGCCGCGCTTATGACAGTCACTTTGTTGGTGTCTTTCATAAAACCGGCCTCAGGATCCCGCATAGAATTAAGCACAATCCAATCGAGGTTCTTGCGCTTAAGCTTCGCGATAGCATTCTCCTCCTCCTTGTCGGTCTCAAGGGCAAACCCCACCAACAACGTGCCGTTCTTTTCCTTGCCCAAGGATGCCGCTATGTCGGGGTTTCTGACGAGCCGGATACACATATCCTCAGCTAATTCTCTCTTTATTTTCTTGTCGGAGACGACAGCCGGAGCATAGTCTGCAACTGCTGCTGCAAGAACCATGCAATCCGAATCTCCCGCTAACGACATACAGGCTCCATACATCTCTTTGGCGGAAACGACATCGATTCTTCGAATCGCAGGGTTTTGAAGTTTTATGCTTACCGGACCGGCCACCACTGTCACTTCCGCTCCTCGGGCGGAAAATTCTTCCGCTATGGCAAACCCCATTTTTCCGCTTGAGTAATTTCCTATAAACCTGACGGGATCGATATTCTCATAAGTAGGACCGGCCGTGACCACCACTCTTTTTCCTCTTAATGACTGAGATTTTTCAAAGAACAGCTCTATCCTCCGGGCAATGGCCTCGGGTTCTTCCATTCTGCCTTTTCCGGTCAGTCCGCTTGCCAATTCCCCGGCCTCCGGTTCTATTATTATCACTCCGTCTTTACGTAGCGTCTCCACGTTGCGTTGGGTCGATGGATGCTTCCACATATCAAGATCCATAGCCGGAGCCACCATCACCTGCTCTTTGGCCGACAGATAAGTAGTCACAAGCATATTGTCGGCTATTCCGTTGGCCATCTTGCCTATCGTGTTGGCTGTTGCCGGGGCAATCACCATAAGGTCGGCCCATAGACCAAGGTCCACGTGGCTATGCCATTCGCCTGTGTTGGCGGAGAAAAACTCGCTGACCACAGGTTTCCCGCTAAGAGCAGAAAGAGTGGCCGGAGTTATGAATTCCTTGCCACTGGGAGTCATGACCACCTGTACTTCCGCTCCCCTCTTTATCAGAGCCCGAAGCAGATAAGCCGATTTATAGGCGGCTATGCCACCGGAAATCCCAAGCACTATATGTTTCCCCTGCAATGTCTTCATTTTGATTCCGTCTTCTGCTTCCTTCGCTCATTTTCGTATTTAAACTTCAATTGAAACAAGACATCCTTAGTATTCTTAGGAAAATCGCCCTGCATGATCCAGTCGTAGAACGATGGTTCCCGGCGCAACACTTCCTTTACAGTCTTTCCCTTATGTTTGCCAAAATTGAAGATTGGCTCGTCTTTATCGTTAAGAATTATTCTGGCAGCCAAATCCACCGCACGACCGATATTGGAGAATTTTGCAAGAAAATCCACGTCGTTCTCCAATTCAGAATATCTGTCAAGCTGACCAAGCAACACCTCATACGTAGCCTGCGTATCGGCCATTGCGCTATGGGCGTCCTCAAGGTTCTCGCCGCAATAAAACTTATATGCCGCTACAAGCGTTCGTTGCTCCATCTTGTGGAAAATATTCTGCACGTCGATGAATCTGCGTCCTGTTATATCAAAGTTGATGCCGCATCTTGCGAATTCCTCCATAAGGACTGGCACATCAAATTTATTGCTGTTGTAGCCTGCTATATCGCATCCGTCGAAAATCTCAAGCAAAGACTTTGCCACCTGCCTGAAGGTAGGCTCGCCGGCCACGTCCTCATCCGAAATATGATGTATGGCGGTGCTTTCCTCCGGAATGTGCATCTCCGGATTAAGCCTACGACACTTCCTCTCTTCGCGCCCGTCGGGGTATACTTTTATGTACGACACCTCCACTATCCTGTCGTGGGTAGTGTTGGTGCCGGTAGTCTCAAGATCGAAAAATATGATTGGTCGCTCTAAATTGAGCTTGGTCTTTGGTTTCATTCCCTTGTCCTGATATTTTTCACTCAATTACTTGCAACGGCATCTGTATCGTCACCAGGTTTTGGTTAGGCTCCTGTTCAAGCGGCTCGAAAATGCCGGGACGGGCGGGATCAGACAATCTTATGACCACGTCGCTTCCCTTAATATTGTTGAGAATCTCGAGTGTAAACTGAGAGTTGAAACCAATCGTGATATCGTTACCCTCATATTCACACAATACCGTCTCCTTCGCTGATGTGCCGTAGTCCAAATCCTGAGCACTCAGCTTCATTTGATTGTCAGCAATCTCAAATTTCACGAGGCTTGATGCCTTGCTCGCGAAAATCGCCACCCTGCGCATTGCGTTGAGAAACGACTCCCTGTTTACTTTAACAAGGAATGGGTTAGACTCGGGGATAACGCGATTGTAGTTGGGATAGTTGCCCTTTATGAAGCGGCATGTGATAGTGTAGTTGCCAAACTCGAATTGAGCGCCCTTGGCTCCAAGCACCATCTTGACATCTGACTCCTCCTTATCGAGGATACCCTTTATTATCGATGCCGGCTTAGCGGGCATGATAAACGATGTCTTGACCTCCGGATTTACCTCGGAGTTTATATATCTCACGAGTTTATGGGTGTCGCTGGCCACGAACGTGATGTCTCCTTCGTGGATATCCCAGAAAATACCGGTCATCATTGGCCTTATCGTCTCAAGGCTGACGGCATATATCGTGTTTTCAATCCCTTTTTTTACGACGCTCGACGGGATAATCAATGTTGTGGCGTCTTCGTCGATTTTCTCACCGCGCGGATATTCGTCGGCATTGACTCCCATGAATTTGAAATTTCCTGTCAGGAATACGATATCGATCTCTCCCGTCGATTCATTGAGGTTGAACGTCAACGGCTGATTGCTGACCTCCTTGGTGATTTCTATTATTGTCTTTGCAGGGACGGCCACCGCTCCGGTCCCTTCAGAATCGAGCACCTCCACTCTCACACAAACGATGTTCTCCTGGTCGCTGCCTGTTATGGTCAATATCCCGTTGTCGAGTTCAAACAGGAAATTGTCGAGAATGGAGAGAGCGTTCTTTGAATTGATGACCTTATTCACGGCCTGCAGTTGCTGCTGAAAGAGTCTGCCGTCGATGTTGAATCTCATATTATATGATATTAATTTCTTAAGATATTTTCCGACTCCCGGCTATTGTCAACCCTGAAGGATTGACGCATACCTATTTTGAAAAGCAAAGATATGCACAGAAATGCATGTCTGCAAACCTTCCGGGAATGCTTATCGTGCAAATTTAATAATAATTTCCGAATTATGCGATATTCTGCAAATGAATCTACAGGCAAAACGCCACACAACTATACGTCGGAATGAAAAAGCGGGGCAATTCTTGTTAGGAAATGCCCCGCTTTGAGATTTACTTATTCTGATTTTATTCTGAAATAACTTCGAATTCAATCTCTTTTGCCACCTCTTTGTGGAATTTGATTGTTGCTGTGTAGACGCCAACCTCTTTTACAGGTTCTTTGAGATAGATGATCTTGCGGTCAACATTGTGGCCAAGCTTCTCAAGAGCCTCAGCAATCTGGAGAGCATTTACAGAGCCGAATACGGTGCCTGTAGAGCTTGTCTTGGCGCCGATAGTCAGCTTAACACCCTCAAGAGCAGCTGCCGCAGCCTCTGCATCAGCCTTGATCTTGGCAATCTTATGGGCACGCTGTTTCTGGTCTTCTGCGAGCTGCTTGAGCGCAGATGCCGAAGCAATCACGGCTTTCCCTTGCGGGATAAGATAGTTGCGGCCATAACCATCTTTCACTTCGACAACATCATCCTTGTAACCGAGATCGGTCACGTTCTCTTTGAGTATTACTTTCATCTTTTAGTCTTTTTGTCGTGGTTAAAAAATGATTATTTCATCAAGTCGGTCACGTAGGGAAGAAGTGCCAGATGGCGAGCACGCTTAACAGCCTGTGCCACTCTGCGCTGGAATTTCAGAGAGGTGCCCGTGATGCGGCGGGGAAGAATCTTGCCCTGTTCGTTGAGGAATTTCTTGAGGAACTCAGGATCTTTGTAGTCGATATATTTGATACCGCTGCGTTTGAAACGGCAGTATTTTTTCTTCTTGGTGTCGACCGAAAGGGGAGTGAGATAACGGATTTCGCTATTTGCTGCCATAATTAAGCCTCCTTGTTTTCTGCTTCGGCCACTACGGCCTCGGCTGGTGTTTCACTTGCTTTCTTTGCTCTCAGGTTGCGACGCTTCACTGCATATTCCTGTGCATATTTGTCAAGACGGAATGTCAGATAGCGAATCACTCTCTCGTCGCGACGGAAAGCCACGTCGAGTTTCTTTACGATGGTGGGCTCGCCTTTGAATTCAAGCAAGCAATAGAAGCCTGTTGATTTCTTCTGGATAGGATATGCAAGCTTGCGCAGACCCCATGCCTCTTCATTGACCACTTCAGCTCCGTTCTGCTGAAGAACGTCTTTGAATTTTTCTACCGCTTCCTTCATCTGTTCGTCAGACAAAACGGGAGTTAAAATGAAAACGGTTTCGTAGCAATTCATACGTTGTTCGTTTGTTTTTGTGATTTATATTTATGATTTTCAGCAATTTAGCACCTCTTCAAATTGATTTGGCAAGATGTCTCCGCGAAAACCGCTGCAAAATTAATACTTTTTTTTGAATCCGCCAACTATTTTCCCCTTAATAATCAAATGTAGAGTCAAGTGGCAAGTGCAAAATTAGCAAATCATTCGGAAGAACTCAATTTTCGGTGTTGAAAAACCTA
>VSPO01000070.1 GCA_009775375.1 Muribaculaceae bacterium
ATATCTTACTCATAGCTCCCTGCGCCGACATTTTGGTCTGTGAAGCCACGCCCTCACCGAAGTTTCGGGTTGAGAAAGCGGTGTCGCCTTCAGGTATCATCCATGCCGCAAGGTCGGGTACGAGGTTCAGGCATTTGAGAGCGACTATCGAAGCCGCCATCAGGTATCCGGCAGAGAAGAAGGAGTTCTGGAGGTATGCAGCCATTGTCTGAGTGCTTTCCGTTATCGCCGAAAGGTTCTCGACCTGTATGCATAGAACTATGTCAAACAGAAGAAGCACATAGAAGCCTACGAAGTAGAGCATCGCTCCATAGAAATGCACTGTAAGATAGCGGGTGAGCCACTTGGCCCATGCCCCTTCCCATTTCGGCAACAGCGAAAAAGCCCACTGGATCGGTCCGAAAATCGTGAGCATACCCAAGAGAATCTGCTGGCAGTATATGGTAGCCCACCATCCTATTCTGAAGACTATCAGGGCGATTACCATCACTATCTTGTCTATGCAGACTACCGCACCGGAGGTCAGAGAAGTAAACCACAGCTTAGAGGCATCTTTCTCCATCTGGGTGACTTCCTCGACCCCCGTTGTCTCCATTGTGGATTCTATGAGGTTGGGGTCGGAAGTACCTGTCCGGGCGACATCGGCCTGCGCCTGCAGGTCTGTGTAGAGGCTGTCCCTTACGAATACCAGTTCCTGAACCTCCCTGAATTTGTCCTCGATTTGCGCCGCTTCTGCCGAATACAGGTCATGCGTATATGAGCCTATCGAGTTCGGTATATATGAGAGAAAGTCGAGCACGCACCATGACGAGCCGCTTGAGTTTGTCCCGCTGTCGGCCGGCGGATACCACCAGCACATGATAAGGCTGATTCCGAGAGGACGAAGGAGCTTCATCACATCAAGAGGCTCGTTCTTATACATCATCTTGAAGGCCATCTGTCCCGCCACGATGAGCGAGAACAGCGCGGCCAACGCCATGCACATCTGGAGAATCCACCAGAACGGCCCTTGAGAACCTGTGAACGTGGCGTCACAGAGGAACTCGTTGGTCTGAAAGATTACGTCATCTATCTCTTCCTCAAGGAGATTTATGCCGAAATCCGAGAGAATATTGTCACCCATTCACGCCGAGGTCACAGAAAAGTAAGTCCAGCTGCTCCCGGATTCCTATCAAGCCGTCAATAGCACACTCAAGGTCGTCAGTCAAAAGAAGATTCTGAATTTTCAGAGACTCTATCTCCTGGTCTTTCTGAATAAGACGAAGGCTGTTAGCCATGTCCTTTGCCTGGGGGATACGGGATTTGCCGGCGATGCGGATTACATCCTCCATCGAGATACATTTCACCGGCTGACGACCTCCGTCTGTCTCCATGACTATGAGCCGGGCTTCCTCGGAGTAACTGCGGATACATTCCTTATCATCGCGGAAGCCGAAAAGACGGGCGGTTTCGTATGCTCTGAAAAGGAATTCTCCTTTTTCAGTCAGCACGAGGGTCGTATGTCCCAGTTTACACTTGAGCTTGGTTGTTTTGATTGCTTTATCCATTGATGTTTTGGTTATGATTGGTTATTTATCAGCTATTGTTTTGGTTGACAATCCGGCACCACGCCACCGGTTCATGGCAGCCTGGGCTATCGCGCCACGACGGTCCGGTTTGTTGTAAGTGGCGGCGAGCAGTCTTGAAGTCTCACCCCGTCCGTGCAGTTGCACAAGGAAGCGCAGCAGGTTCTCGTTGGCTTCGGTTATATCCTTGTATATCCTCAGATACTCCTTCTTCCGCTGGGAGTTCGGCATATAGGACTGCTTGATTGCAGTGACAGCTGTCGTGAACTTGTTGTAATACTCACGCCAAAGCGAGACATGGACGTTCTTACCTCCTGCAGTAGCGAGCCTGTTGATATTGCGCTGAAAATTTTCCAGACCGGCCTCAATCTTGCGGCCTTCCGCCATCCATGCGAGATCAACCTGACGGTCAGCCATATTCAGGGCCTCTATTTCGGCCCGCTTGACAAATGAGGAATCAAGTTTCTCGGCATCGTCAATCTGCTGATATGCGGATATGCCGGCAGTCGTGCGGAACGACATCTTGTTTTCAGCATTGGCAGTCTTGCGGTATCGGTTATGGAGAACCTGATAGTAGAGGCTCGGAGTCAGGGAGCCGGCACCGGTCTCCTGCACTGTTATCTGATTCATCTTCGCATCATCGTGATTGTAGGTGATCTTTTGTGCTTTGGCCGACAATGCGAAAGCCACCAGCAGCACGGGGATGTAAATTCGTTTCATTGACTCGGTTTATTAAGGTATCCTGCATCACGCCATCTTCCGAAGGCGTCATCAATAATCTCTCGTAGCGGTTTATTGCGGTAAACAGATGATTTCCAGTAACCGATCCTGACCTGTATGTATCTCCATGTGTCGAAGTACGCCTTGTTGAGATGAAGCCTTATGTTGTCGAGCGACTGGTTTATGGAATTGATTACCATCATAAGGTCGGAGGTCGAACAGGCTGCCGCGCCGGTGGCATACAGCACAAGGTCGGTCATTGAGCGGTAAAGATTATCGGCCTCACTGCCTATCTTCTGAATACAGTGGTAATTTACTGTGATTATCAGCGTATCCGACATCTCAATGTTGCCACGTCTAAGACATTTCTCATGGAAATCTGTCAGCATCTTCTTGTATTTTGTCACGTTGTCCCTTACATTGGTATAGGTGTCGCGTACATTCAGGGCTGTCCTTGTTGACTGGTATATAATATCTATGATGTCGAAAGCCCTTGTATATTTGTCAAGATCAAAGTTCAGCTCCTTATAATCATTTGAGGCGTCGGCCGAATACTCATGAAGAAGCTGGTTGCTCATTTCCAAAGTGGAACGGGCAAGCAGCAGACTTTTCTGATGCTTATGATCCGAGATATAAGCCTCCACCGAGAATACATCGAAGCTCCATTGGGCATTGACGGTCAAGGGAAACATAATTATGAATATGATAAGGTACTTTTTCATTTTGTAATAAAAGATATGGCTGAACAGCATTCCTTTTTTTGCGCATCACCTACCGAGTATAACCCGAAAAACCCACATCCGTTGCAATAATCCCCGGTTATAACACGAAACATTCTCACACTTTGTTTGTTTTTCCAAGTATAGTTTGCTATCTTTGCAAAAAAATTACAACTATGGAACTCATTCCCCGTCCACAATATATCGAAAAGATCGCCGGTCTTATCAACCGTGGCATGATGCTTATCCTTGTCGGTCAACGCCGTGTCGGAAAGAGCAAGGTGCTTGAACTGTTTCGTGAATGGCTCAACCGGAACCGTCCCGGTGCAAACATCGTATATATAAATAAGGAGTACCAGGCATTCCGTGACATTGTAACGGCGGAACAGCTGTATGACTATGCTGCCGCGCAAATGCCCGAAGGAGCCGAAAACTATCTCCTTATCGATGAAGTCCAGGATATTGAGAACTATGAGAACGCACTCCGCAGCTTTCATGCGGAAGACCGCTGTCAGGTAATCGCCACCGGGAGCAATGCCTACATCTTTTCCAGTGAACTTGGCACACACCTCTCCGGTCGGTATATCGAGATAAAGATCTATAATCTTTCGTACACCGAGTTTCTGAGATTCCACAGCATGGAAGACAGCGACGATGCGGTCATGATTTATCTCAGACTGGGCGGTCTGCCAGGGCTGCTTGCTTTCAGACCTGATGAGCAATCCCAGATAACGGACTACCTTGAGGGTGTTTACAATACCATTCTTGTAAAGGATATCGTTCGGAGAGAGAAGGTTCGCAATGTCACACAACTTGAAAATATCATACGCTTTGTTGCCGATAACATTGGGAAACCGATATCGGTTACAAAAATTGTTCGATACATGACATCCAAAGGTGAAAAGATCAGCGATGAGACCGTATCGAATTATCTCAAATATCTCCGTGACGCTTTTCTTGCGGTTCCAATCGGACGGTTCGACATACATGGCAAACTGCTCCTTGAATCGAATAACAAACACTATTTCTCCGACCATGGCATACGCAATTACCTTTGCGGTTCCGATATACGGGGCAGCATTGAAAAAATAATGGAGAATGTGGTATGGAACCATCTCCGCCGCCAGGGTCTTGATGTCACAGTCGGTATTCTCCGCGCCGGTGAGATAGACTTTGTAGCGACAAAAGCCGATAAGCGTATGTACATTCAGGTGACATATCTCCTCGCTTCCGACGAGACTGTCAAGAGGGAGTTCGGAAATCTTGCCGCAATAAAAGACAATTATCCTAAGTACGTTGTATCGCTGGATCCTGTAAGCGGGGGATTCAGTGAATATCCCGGCATTGAGCATATCAGTCTCCGGAACTTTCTTAAAATGGTTTTTTGATTTATTCAGTTTCATCGTACTTACCATTATAGCTGTCTGAGTGATGTGTGTCAGCTGCATTGCGGAACCAGCGGCGACGGGCCTGCTGAATGAGGGTCTGTCTGCGACCCTGATCATCGTTGACGGGCGGTGCTATGGTCAGCAACACGTCGATGATTGAGCGTTTGTAGTTCATCATCTTCTCAATCGACACAAGGTTGACATAAATCTTATGGAGCCTCATGTCAACGCCTCTTGCAATCTCAAGGCGGTCGGACGACCAGAGAAGATGATATGTATCATCTGTATCGTCTGTTTCTGAAGGTTCCGTCTTGCAATACCGGGTATCAAGCTGACAGTCCGGATACTCACGGGCTATTGCCGACAGCCTTTCGTTGATCTGTTTTTCTTTGTCAGCATCCGAAGCATTGGGGTCAAGGTTAATTATCTCGACAACCTGGGTGTCGGAATACTCGGCATACAGCTCATAGTCAATCTGCACAATGGCGCGATGTATCTTTATGCCGAGAAAGTATTCAGGCTTTCTGGCAATAGAGATTGTAGCCTTGAAGGTCAGAATCCCGTTGATGTTCGGAGCGTGCGCCTTGCGGACATAAGTGTAGCCTGACCAATAACCGTCACCGTCCCATGTCAGGTTGTATGCGGTCTTGCAGTCCTGCATGATTGCGGGAATACGGTAATAATCATCCGTCTGAATGTCATTGTCCTGCGAAGCGTCATCCTTTGCCTGAAGAACATCCTGCAACTTCATCTTATAATCGGTCAACTGTCTCTTCAACTGACTGATCTGATTCTGGTTTGCATTATACTGTTGGCGCAGACGAGCAGCTTCCTCGACTGTCGCCGTGGCTATCTGCTTGATAAGGTCAGCATTCTGTCTTTCCAACTGGTCTATCTGTGCTTGCGTGAGAGCGATTTTATTACGGTATTCCATTTCCAATGCGTCCAGTTCCGATGTATCTACATCCTGATTGCCGGAAAGGGTTGTAGCCATCGAACATTCTTTAGTGTGACTATTCAGTGAGCCTCCGCAGCTCTTACATTTGTATGTCGTGGTGCCACTCATAAGTTTTGCACCGTCATGGCAGGTGACTGATACAATCACGCTCTCGGTCCCTTTCAGTTTGTCGGCGCTCGATGCCGAATAATAGTTCCGGCTTCCATATCCTATCTGATACACAAGTCCTTCCTCATTGTCATTGAACTCCTTGAGCTTGACCTGCATCTGCTTATGGAATGTAGCCAGGTCCATGTTATAACTGTCAAAGACAGCCTCATAGACTTCCTCCGTCCAGTTCCATGATTTTGTCACGGTTATCGAATAGGCGTATGCCTTGCCATATTGTTTGCCGCCACGGTTGAGAATATAACCGCTGCGGTAATAGTTCATGTTATAGCGGTACCGGTCATCCTGTTGGTTGAGTTGGGCGACCTTGCTCCGCGACCATCCGGCATGAGCCTCCGAATTGCTCAATGCGGCCTCGACAACTGCCGCCGATGGATAATAGTTGGAATCTGTAGTGTTTACCCTGTACCACGGCGAGCCGTAGAGAATGGAATTGTTGTCAGTCGGAGGGTTATAATTGCAGACAGTCTCCGATCCGGACTCCTTCCTGTATATGTACCACCGCTGGGTGTAATACTGGCCGTCGGCACGGTCAACATAGTCCGTCACCCAGCCGGTAATATTGTAATTGGCGATATTGAACAGTCTGTTTACGTTCTCCGGGGAGCCGACAATATCCATCAACTGACTGGCAAGAAGGTTGTTGATGTTGCCGTAGATGCGTTCACAGCTCACCACCGCATCGTAGATGCCGGTAATCTTGCCCTGCATAAGACCATTGAAATCCGAGCCGGACAATATCTGTTCCATGATGTTCTCGGCTGTGTTTGAAGCTATACCGACTGCTATGTTATAGAGGTTTTCGGCATCCGCTTTCAGATTCTCCTTGGTGAAATGGTCCGGAGCTTCGGCAAGCATCTTCTGCATATTGTCCCAGTTGATAATGTTGTATTGTGCAAACTCAAAAAGTTCTCTGATTTGCGGATTGAGCTCAAGAAAGTTGATGTCACCGAATCCGAGTCTGCTGTTGGTCACAACCGATTCGAACTGCATACACAATGCCTTCGTCTCGTCACAAATCTTCATCAGATAGCTTCCCCAATAGAGTGCGTTATGCGGCTGCTCCAGCATCAGCCGGGCAACCACCACAATCTTGGGAATTATTTTGGTGGCCACCATTCGGTAGATGCGCTTGTAATAGTAGTTCTCTGTCGAACTGCTCCAAATACCAAGGTCGGTAAGGGCCTTGCGATCGAGAAATTTAGATGAGAATATGGCGGCGGCCGCCACTTCTGCAGATGTATATTTCTCAAGAATTTTCTTCACCTGCTCATTATAATAAGCCTCGGTGCCGGTCTCAACACCGTATGCCGAAGCCATCGCCGCCACGGTCTTGGCGTCGATATTGAGATTTGCGTACTGGGCCGAAGCTGACACTCCGGCAAGACACATTATTAATATAAACAGGATACGGTTCATCTTAGATCGGTCTTAAAGGCTGGAAAGAATCACGTTTTTGAGGTCTGTATCGGTCATGCCCAAAGAAATGCCGGCCTTTTCAAGATGATGTTCGGTCTGGGCGACAAACACCGGACCGATATTGCGGATTGCCGTCAACGATTCTGGCTGATGACGCACGAGGGTCTTCAGGTCGGTAATGCCAGCATTTCGTAGAGTTTTAATAAGTTTGCAGGCATACGCTGTGCGTCGGCCATGAACGGGCGGATAGATCTTATCTACAAATTCTTCGATTGAAACGAGAGAAATCATAAATGATGTATTGGTTTGTTTAAGTAATTTTGAAATATCAGAGGTTAAGCATCTTGCCTTCGTGGTTCACACGTTGGGCAAAGGCGAGGGATTTTGAGATGCCGGATTTAGCCCAATCTTGGCAATAGGCTTCTATGGCTTCCTGATGCGAACATCTGAGGTCCCGTTTGTAGAGTTTGAGTGCCTCCTTTTCGGCACGTTCAGTGGTATAGGTCATGTAGCACTCGCGTGGTTCCTCCACTCCGAAAACATTTCCGACTGCGCCACGGCGGATGAATACCTCCCGGAAGAATGACCTGCCATCCTTGTTCTCAAGGCGGTTGATGGTGAAAATTTTCTTGCAGTCAACATCGGTAAGACCCAGAATCTTCTTAATCTCGTCAAAGCGTTCCTTAAACTTTGACTGGTCAAGCAGCATCACGACATCGGAGTTGTTGATGATTGCCTCCTTGACAATTTCAGAGCCGATGATGTCCTGAATCTCCTGCGTCACCACTCCGACCGATGCCCAGAACTTGCGGGCTGTCTTGTATAAATACCTGATATACTCTACCATAAGTGGCGAAGCAATGGCCTTCCACGCCTCCTCAATCACGAGGACCTTGCGGTTCTTTTTAAGGCGCATCTTCTGTAGGAACACATCCATGATAATCAGGGTCACGATGGGGAACAGCTTCTTGTTCTCCTTGATGGCGTCCACCTCGAAGACAATGAATGTCTCGTCGAAGAGAGTGGAATCCACATTCTCGTTGAGAATTTTCTCGTATGCGCCGCCCTTGTAGAATGGCTGAAGCATCGTGGAATAGGTGGAGTAACTGATTGTGGTGATGTCGTTTTCGGTACATATCTGCTCAAGACGGTCAAAGGAATAGTCGAAGAACGAGTTGAAGCTCAGTTCCGTTACTTTGAGAGCCGCACGGCGTTTCTCCAGTACCTCTATCTGCTTGCGCACCATCTCGTCTACATCTTTCGGAGGCATATTAGTGTTCTTGCGGCTGGCGGAGGCAAAGAGATTCTTCAACAAGACTTCGCGCTGTTCATCGGTGTACTTTGTAAACCCGTTGAAGTAGGCATCGTAATAGTCGATGATGATCTGTTCCACGATACGGAACTCGATTTCAGGAATTTTTGCGTCAGACCCTTTCCATATCAGGAGGACAAGGTTCTTGAGGAAGTCTATCTTCTCAATGTTGTACTCGTTACGGTTGATTTTGAACGGGTTCATGGTGATTGGCTTTTCCTCCGTATATGAAATATACTTGCCGCCGAGATACTCGCACAGACCCTCGTATGAGTTACCCGTATCCACCATCACGACATCGGTGTTCTGCTCGTGGAGCTGGCGCACAACAGAGTTCATGTGGAACGACTTACCGCTGCCCGAAGGCCCTAGGCAGAAGAAGTTTGAGTTGTCAGTCAACTTGTTAGCTCCTTCCTTGCCGGATATGTCGATGGCGACGGGAACGCCCTGACGATCGGTGTAGTATATTTTCAGAGGCGTGTCCTCGGAGTGCTGGGCGTGCTCCTTATACATCAGACACATGGCGGCGTCCGATATGGTGAGGAAGCGGTCATACTCCGGATTCATCTTGAAACAGTTGCCGGGGAAGGAGTTTACAAACAGTTCCAACTGATTGTAGCTCTTCCGGGATATATGGATGCCGAGACGCCCGAACACGTTTTCAAGATGGTTGGTCGGCTTCTGGAGGTCAACTCCTTTCCTGCAGGTCACCATAATATTGAAATGGGCATAGACAAGTTGCTTGTTCTCGCGGGCAATGACTTCCTGCACCTTTTCAATATCTTCAACCGCAATCAGGTTACCCGGATTGGGAACGGAGGCATGACGGTTACGTTTCTTGTCGAGAATGGATAGCTCTCGCTTCTGTCCAGGCATGAATATCATCTGGTTATATACCACCGATTCGATTTCCGGGATGGAGTCAAGCACCGACATCAGGTCAACTGGCAGAGATGTGTTGTTGACCTCAATCTTTGTAAAGGGACGGATCTGCGTCGGAAGGTTGATGCAGTCAACATCCACAAGCGAGTAAATCTTGCAGTTCCTGTCGCCCATACCGACGCTTTCCTCGTCAGCTCTGAATGTGCTGAAGGAGATACGTTTGTTGGCGAAATCCATAGCGAAAAAGCGGTCAACGACATCGGAAGCCTCTGTCTTATTGAGGAACTGCGCCTTGATACCGGCATCACGCAACTGGTCAGCGACCTTGCGGATTTTCACAAGGAAGTCGCGCCATTTCTTGCTGTCGTAGCTGAACAGGTGGCTCTTCTTGCACTCCTGCGTGATAGTCAGGTAAGTGAAAGAGTCGGTGTATCGGCGTCCTTTGAAATACTCGAAGTAGGAGCTTGAAAGGAACTCGCGGTTCTCACCGTCCTCGTCGGCAAAAATCTTACGGGTAAAGATATCCTGTTTGTGAATGGCATAGTCTTCGCCGAGTGTAGCACATATGGCTGCGAACAGTTTGGTATATTCATAATAGGCATCGATGTTGCCGCCGAATTTCGCCACGGGGTTCTCCATTTTCAGTATTGCAGAGACTTCGCCGGTTTTGGTATATACCACTCCTATGCCATCCGTTTCCTCGATAGTGAAATAGATGTCATGGAAGATACGGCTGCGCTTCCCGCCGGTGCCGAAGGCCCATACGGAAACAGCCATACCGAGGCATATCGCCAGACAGATTATGATGACGTATAGGGTCATAGTCAGAATAAATAGAAAAGTCTTAGTTTGAGTTTGGCATATTGTTTTGAGTAGTTGGACATTACAATGTCCTTACTCATTTCGATGCCGTAATAGTTATGGTCGGAGGATTCGGAACAGGTCAGATACTCGCCGTTGAAAGGCACAATCAGTTCCGGAATCTGCGAATGGGCGTATGGCTGGAACAGAAAGAACATCTGAGCCATCTCTGCCACAGTCGGGATGTAGCTGCAATGATACTTCTCGATTTCGGTCAGCATGGTTCCGCCTTCTTTCCCTCTCTTTTTATTGAGAAGTCGTGATGTCAGCTCCGCACCATCCTTATGCCCGAAAGCCGTGTTTTCGGAGTATGGGATTTCAGGCTTATAAATAAGCCGTTCTTCTTTAGATGAAGACGAATCATTGATGATGCCTTCGTTACGTTGTCCGTCAATGGTCCCGAAGATAATGCCGCTTGTCAGGTCCTTGTCACCGAAACAGAATATGCCGGAAACGTCCTCTATGGCAACGGCTTTGCCGTGTCTGCCGTCAGTCTGAAATACCACGGCGACAGTCATTGTGTCACGCTTCGCCACCACAAGTCCGTCTTTCCGGAGATAATGACCGGTTTTGACTGTATCGACAACTTCGAGTTTGCGAAGATCTCTTTTATACTGATTGTCAACCCACGAGGATTTTGGCATAAGCTGTCCGGTTTTGTCCGTCTTGAGATTTATCTGGGTCATGCTCCCTGCGGACAGTGGCGGAATTTTAGTCTTGAGAAGATATTCCTTGCCGTTGACCATAGCCGACAGAACAATGTCCGAAGCAGCGTCGCATGGGATAAGGTAAAAATCATGACTGCGACCGCTGTTAGCCAGACAGTCAGCATCAATCCCCACAGGCATTCCTTCGCCTGACTTTTCAATCCATTTTCCATTGTAAGGGATATATTTTCCGCGAGTTGCAACGTATTCTCCTTTGAGTGTCAGCGATTCGAGGACATCGGAAAGATTGTCGCTCTCAAAACAGAACCGCAGCAGGGCCATCGAACTCTGGAATTTCATTTGTAAAGACAGCCTGGCACCGACCGTCCTTCCGGACTCGTATCCGAAGATTCTGTCCGAGAAGGGTGCGGTCAGCGACAGGGTGTCGGAGGAAGACTGCGGCCAGCAGGCACTGACAACCGAGGCGGTGTCGGCCATCAGCGAGGGTTGTTCCGATTTGAAACAATCGGGGGTTCCTACAAACGAAAGGAAGTCCGTTTTGCCGTCAGAAGTCAGTCTCACCCCGATTCTGTCAGCTCCCGTGATTGCTCCCGAAGCAGTGATTTCCACCGGCTTCAGTTCATCACGCCAGGCATCCCGTACCTCAATGGCAGCTCTGGTCTGTTCCAGCGAGGGACGCTTTTCATCTGATCCGCCGCAAGAAGCGCATATCAGGACGACACCTATCATATATGAATATCGGATTGACATCTTTCGGAATGAGTTGGTTTGAATTTTGGTTAAGAGTTGCTTTAATGATTGGTTTATAGACCTCTGGAACGGCAATAGACGAACACTCCCTTGTCGTTGTTTTTGGAATGGAGACCCTTGCGCTGCTTGAGCATTATAAGGGCGGCTCCTACCGCGATTGCGGCTACGAGGGTTATCAGACCCGCCACGAAACCGATGACGATATACATGACGATGAATCCTACAATCGCGCCACCGGCTGCGGCTGCCGCCCAGTAGATGTAGCGGCCCTGCAGTCCCATCAGTTCAAGAGGCCGTTGAAGCCCCTTGAACATGGGATAGGACGGATAGTTTTCTTCGCCGGTATTCGCCACGGGTCACACACCGAAGAAAAGAGGCAGAGCCTGGGCTGCGGCCACGAGGAAGATGCAGGCGCCGACAATCATCATGATCGACTTCTTGACATCCTGCTCCTCGTTGTTCATCTTGATATAGACGCTGATAGCACCCACGATGGCGACAACGCCGGCGATGGCGTAGCAGAGCTTGACGACGATGGGGACATACTTGGCGATTTCCTCCGTGACGGTGGTAAGCGCGGTGGTACCCGCCTCGTAGTTGCCGGCGGCGTTCTGGGCGAACACGGCCACGGAGCCGACAATCATCATCATGCAGAACATCTGCACGCGCTCGCTTCCGAAGAAGCCCTTGATTTTGTTTGCGATTTTCTTAATCATAAAATCTGGTGAATTTTGGTTTGTTTGGTTTTGAAATTAAATGATTGGTTTTGTGTATATTATTGATTATGGAAACTATATCCTGTATCCGAAGAAAGCCGGGAAGACCGTTGACGCGCCTATCAGGAACAGACACGCCCCGACGACCATCATGATTTCTTTCTTTACTCCGTCCTCGCCGGAGTTCATCTTTATGTAGATTTGGAGAGCTGAATATATGACTACAATAGAGGCTATCGCATAGATAAGGTATAGGACATACAGCATCATCGTCACCACGAAGTCATGCTGTCTTGCAAGCGCATCGGCTCCCCAGCTGTAATCGACACCCCCGCATTTGGCAGCAGCAGTCTCTGCACATAACAGGGCGAGTGCGACAAGGCTTTGCGGAATCCACCGCTTAATACTCGTCAACTGCAGGCGCATCCTTGGCTTGGGTCTTTGCAGATTCCTCGGCCGGGATTCGCGTGATCAGACATCCTTCATTGTCAATCTGTCCGCTGTTTCCCTGTAGCAGCTCATCAAAATCTTCATCGGTGAAGGCTTTTTCATAGACTCTGCTATCCTCGATATCCTGGGCGTCAGCATCAAGTTTCTCCTGTATAGCCAGAGCCAGAGCCTCTTTGTCTGCCTCCGAAGCTTGCGTTTCCGGTATAATTGTCTCTACTGCCGCTACCGGTTCGGCGTTGACATTATTGTCGCCGACAGCAAAACCTGTTTCCGTCTCGATGACTTCCACGGATTGCTCCCCGGCAAAGGTTGTGTCGAAAGTCTCTGCCCCGGAGTTTTCCTCCGCCGACTTCCGGCTCGATGTGACATCGCGTATTATCACTACTGAGAAGTAGATTATATAGGCGGTCGTCAGAATCAGTGCGAATATTCCAAATGCGCTCATGTGATCGGTTTTATAAGTTCGTTTTTCAAATTGTGCAGCAAAGTAAATGCTTCTTTTGCTGAATTGGAATTATTCTCTGATTCACAGCCTTTTATTTAATTCTCTTTTTGAAAATCACAAAATCGGCACCGATTTTCGGCACTCGTGCAGTGTTTTCGGCCCCTTTATAATGCAAAATCCACCGTCACCGGAATGACAATGGATTCAATTATGTCTTTCATCTTTCACTGTGATGCCGGACATCCGTTTTCTGCGGCAAAGTTGGAGGCCGGAACAAATGCCAAATCGAGACCCGTTGGTCACTGCTGCGCCGTGAATTTGTCTTATTGTCCGCTTTCGCCTCCCTTGTAATGCCTGAAAATCGGAAAGACCGACCTCCCGATGAACCGAAAGGGTGACAAGGGGAGGGATAAAAAACAACTTAAACTGCAAATAATATGGCAAACTATTGTTACAGCACTTACCGCATCACAGGCGAAGCATCGGAACTTGATGCTCTCTATGAACTTATGACACGGCTTGAAAAGGAGAAAAAGAACGGTAACTGGGTAGGACATATCGTCGAAGCCCTCAACAAGAAAATCCCCGAACATCTATATGTAAGGGGATGGTGGGATGAATTGGAAAGAGAGGAAGACTGTATCAGTTTCAGTCTTGAAAGCGCATGGGACCCGATATACGAGGCATGGGATTTCATCTGCTCCAAGTATGACTCTCTTTCCGCGTACTTCATCGGCGAAGAGCCGGGATGTGAAGTCTATCTTAAGAGAGACCATCCCGATAAAGGGTGGTTCTCGGATAACTATTACGTTGACATCTGCACTCCCAAAGAGGAATACTTTCACGAGTATTTCAAGACCCTTGATGATGCCTTCCGCTACATCGAGAAAATCGCGGATACCAACATCATAACATGCGATGACATCGAGGGGCTGAACTCCGCTTGGTCGGAAGAACATCCCGACGCATACATCTACCTGCATGAGTTTCAAGAGGTATAACCCTCCTTCGACAAACAACAACCACGGTTGCGAAAACCGTGGTTGCTGTTTAAGAAAAGACTTATTCCCTATTGTATCATAATGACAAGAGTATCTTTTCTACCTACATATCTTGCATATCAAGTCCTTTGGTCTCAATATCGTAGCCATTGAAAAGATGAACGACCGTGAGCATAGTTTTCACTTTTTCTTCCAAATCCGTAAAATCTATATTTTTTCGGTTTCGCTTTATCTCATAGATTTCCACTGTCTTGTCAAACTCATTGGCGGCGACCATATCTATCTCGTTTTCTCCTTTTCGGTCCCACCATCTTCCGATTAGCGTGTATTTTTCGCTCTCGATCGCCTTTTCTCTGAAATATCTTTCAAGAATAAGCCCCGAAAATGTCGGGTAATCCCTTTTTATCAATGCACGCAACTGTTTGTATCCTCCGATTTCGAGAATATGCGTATATTTGAAAATAAACCGGAACCAAATAGTAAAGAAATTATCGTTGATGATATACACCGCGTTCTTGCTCAAGGCTTTTGCTCCTACAGGAATCTGTTTTACTATGATTCCGTAATCATCCTCAAGCCGGGTCAGATATCCGCCGATGGGCTTTCCGATAATTGATTCTATTTCACTGCGGCGCGTCTTGCCTGACGCTATTGCTGACAATATTGAAAAGTATATATCATAATCCTTCCCAAATTCCTCAATAAGTATAGAGCGCCCCTCGTTAATGAATATCGAATCCGAACTTATCATGCTCTCAACCATTGCGTCAAGTGTCATGGCATTGTCATCAATCAGCAGCTCCACATACTTTGCGACACCACCGGTAAAAGTATATAAAGCGAGAAGATCCTCTTTTGTATAATCTGGATGGTAAACATCGAGTATTTCTTTCAGCACCGACGGCTTGAACGCATGGATGGTCATGAAGCGGTTCTGCCGGTTATACAGTGGCTCCTTCTTGTCACGGAATATCTTTGTCATCATTGAATAGACAGAGCCGCATACAATAAGGTTGATTCGTGATTCTGAATGATTGAGATCCCAAATTTTCTGTATATCGCTGAAAACTGCCGGATTTACGCGCACAAAATTCTGAAATTCGTCGATAAACAGTGTGAAACTCTGTTGCTTTGACAACTGCATCAGATAATCAAACAACTCGGAGAATCCTGACGGCGTACCACCTAATTTCACTCCTAACTTCTCTTCGACTTCATTTCGGAATTCCTCGCATAACAGGCTTTCAGCTTTTCTGCCGACAAAAAAATAGAGAAATGGCTTGTCCTCGTATGCTTTCAGGACAAGTGATGTCTTGCCAATCCTACGGCGTCCTGTAAGAACGGTGAACTGGGCATTATTCTCTGCATTATTCCTAATCTTACGCAGAGTGGCTATTTCCTCTTTTCGGTCAAAGAATTTCATATGCTTGTCTAAAATAACAACCGCCGTTTCCGCAACCACGGTTTCTATTTCACAAAGTTACATTATTTATTTCACATATCCGCAATATCAATCGTAATTCCATGCCATTTTTATAAAGTTGACAGCGAGAAATCTCACGACCTCCCGCTGTCCCTCGTTTCTGAAGCAAATCATTATAGCTTTTAATAGTCCATCTTTATTTGCTTTACAGGGCGTTTGCCCGCAAGATGGCAAGCGATGAGATAGCATCTCTTGAAATCCTCATAGAGTTCATCATTGAACCATGCTTTTTCTGTCAGATGGTATATCAGGTCTGAGTCGCTGAATAAATCAGTCTCGATTACATAATAACCAAGATTCAAGAATGTGCCGTCATTACGGTCAAGGACGATATTGCCATCAAACGATACTGAGGCTCGACCCATGGTCATCAGTATGTCCATCCCTTCTATTCTCTCTAATGGATTGGGTCTTGACCAGTCCCCGGCAAATTTTCTGTCTGTTTCTATTTCGTGCAGTCTGCCATTCGACAGATAAGGATATGAAGTACTCTCATAGATATACTGCGCGAAATCAGTATCAGGAAATGCCTGCTTTAATACCGCTAATTGGTTCTCACGAACTTCCTGATATCCATTTTCAATATAAGATACCGTACTCTGTGGTAAGCCGGTGATAGCCACCAGCTCTTTCTGACTAAGACACCTGTCCTGTCGGAACCGTTTTAGATTTATAAATTTCATTTGTATAACTTATTGTTTTTTTATATGCTGCTAACAGGATGTCTTATCTATCGCAGGATAATTCACCTGTAGGATGTTCTCTTGAACGGGATTTGGTGGAACATTTCTCTGAATCGGTCAACTACACGCCAACCGTAATGTTCCGGAAGGTCTTTCGGAGAGAGGTTTGATGTGAGGATAGTGAATCTCAAAGAGTCATATCTTGCCTCAAGAACCTCTCGAACTGGATATATGGGTGTTCCATAAACCAAAACTTCTTTCGGCTCCTCTCCTAAATCATCTACCACAAGTATTGATGTCTGCTTTAGATTCCGAATCGACTGATAATCCTCTGCCTTGTGCAAAGTACATATATCCGTTGCCTTGATGGTGCGAGTATCAATAGTAAAATATTCACCCATAAACGTGAAATGTCCTGAATAGTTCAAATCACGAATCATCCCAAGTATTGCTTTAGCCATTGTAGTCTTGCCATTACCATGCAGTCCACATAGCAACAACCCGGGTTTAGGCGTTTCCTGCACCATGTGTCCGGCAACATTCATTAGCACATCAACCATGTATTGATCAAGATTGAACTCACAGTTCCGGGACTGGACTTCAAACTGATAACTTCGTAGAAGTCTCATGAATGCCTCCTTTTTCGTCATGTTAAAACGGAAACTTGGCGACACTTTGCGAAGTTTCCGACCAGCATCAACAGCTGATGTCAGTTCGTCTATGTTAAGACCGATATCTTTCAGTAAGATATCACTGATAGTCTGCGGATCATTCTTAGGTTTCATAATTCTGAGAACTCGTTCCCTTTCGGGATTTGATTATTTCACTGCGGAAATCGGTTGTTAATTCCATCACATAATAGCTCTCACGTATGATAGAAGCAACCCGCGAACCATAAATTTCACCGATATTTTCAATATCGAATACAG
>VSPO01000071.1 GCA_009775375.1 Muribaculaceae bacterium
GGGCTGGGTAAATCCCACTTTATCAACTTCTCCAAAAGAGCCTGATATGTTCATTTATTTTTCTGAATTACTTATTTTCATTGGATGTTGATGAGATTCTGAGTATAAAAAATAAATATCAAACAATTAAAATCAACAATTTAATAAATAGCAATTTATGGGGCAACATATACATATTGCCTCAAGGGAAAGTATTATATTCGTTGTTATGCCATAAAACAATTGAATTATCTAAATTATATGAAAGCTACAAGACAGATTTTTTTAATGGGTCTTATGAGTGGACATATACAAGAAACTTCCCCAAATGCCGTAAATGCATGTATCAATATCTATGCCCATCACCAACTTATATTGAACATCATCTCAGAAATAAGAATGTCATAGAATGTCTGATGACTAATTGATTTGAATACTACATAACCCAAAAGCATCTCAATGAGTAAATCATAGGGGTCGTTTAAGTAGGATTTAGGACAGATAAAAAATAATCTGGTAAAGAGCTATTTCAAGACTTTGCCAGATTGTTTTTTTTGAAGCTTGTAATAAAATACGTACTTTTTGATATTATTTCCTTGCATTTTTGAGAGATTTATTGTAATTTTACAGCGGATCAATCCGATGACAATCATGTTAGCAATCTTCAAATACAAAATTCTTTAGCTATGAGAACTATCTGTATTATATTTCTTTCTTTGATGGGCCTTTGCTTGCAGGCCCAGACCTACAACGGAGCCGGCGGAAACAATAACGCCAGGCTCACTGAGACGTTGCCTCTCGACAAAAGCTTGATCGAGTGCATTTACTCATACAAAATCCATGACCCGGAGCGCGATGAGGACAGGGAATCTTTCAAAATCCTTGAAATAGGCAACGACTTCAGTAAATTCTCAAGCTATGGAATGTATCGAGTTGACTCAATCGTGAAGCATAAGTACCCTAATGGCGTGACCGTCAAGGAATACTTCAACCTCGACAAAATCTACAAACCATCCACCGAGTTCTTGATAAAGGATCTGAAATCAGGTTCACTTAAGTTTTACGACCGAGTCTTTATGGACCGCTATGTATATGAAGAACCGATACCCGACATAAAATGGGAGCTTGGCTCTGACACCAAAGAAATTTGTGGATATAATTGCAATCAGGCGTCGGCCTCCTTCAGAGGACGGAATTGGACAGCCTGGTACTCCGACCAATTGCCGGTCAACAATGGGCCATGGAAATTCGGCAACCTCCCTGGACTGATACTAAAATTGGAAGACAACGACCACGAGCATATCTTTGAGGCGATAGGCATCAGAAGGAGCGACAACGAGTTTGGCATGAAGAAATTCAATTTCCAAAAGACTACGAGGGAAAAATTCAATAAAACCCTTAATTACTATAAGCTCAAACCCGGAAAATTCATGTCGGGATCCCCCTTGGCGCCAACTGATAAGAATGGGAAATCCACCGTTCCAAACAACAGGATGTTCTACAATCCAATCGAAAAAGAGTAGCCTGATCCTGGCTCTCCTTTTCGTGATTCCTTTTCTCGTAGCCGACAGTCTGGCTGCTACCGCCGACGAAGTCAACCTCAAAGGGGCCATCAAAGAGAGGGACGGTGATGCCTTGCCCGGAGTCATGGTCACGGTCAAGAATGCAGAAAACAAAAACGTGGCCTATTGTATCAGCAACTCCGAAGGATCATTCTCCATATCGTATCCAAAATCATTGGTCTCCGGCTCCATACATTTCTCCTGCATGGGTTTCAAGAAACTCATTCTGCCATTAGCCAGCGTCAAAAACAGCTCCGAATACATCCTTGAAGAGGAAGCCTTTGAGCTTAAGGAGGTGACCGTTAAGGTCGCGCCGATCAGCTCTCACGGCGACACGCTGACGTATAATGTGGCAACCTTCCGCGATGCGTCCGACCGCTCGATAGAAGACGTAATCCGAAAGCTGCCGGGAATCAAAGTGGCCGACGACGGGCGAATATACTACAACGGCGAATCCATTAATAAATTCTATATCGAAGGGCTCGACCTGTTTTCAGGCAGATATGCCCTTGCAAGCCGCAACATTTCTCCCGACGACGTGGTTTCGGTCAATGTCTATGAAAACCATCAGGCAAAAAGGGTGCTGAAAGACGTGGAATACAGCGACAAGGCGGCCCTTAACCTGAAACTCAAAAACAAAAGCATGCTGCGCCCGATAGGCTACCTTAAGGGAGGAGCCGGAATCAGCTCCGATAAGGAAGCGCTATGGACGGGGGAATTGTTCGGGCTTACCGTCTCCCCGAAAATGCAGGTGCTGCTATCCGCCAAAGGCAACAATTCGGGAGTTTCCTATCAAAACGAAACCGGGACGCTGACGGAAAGCGAGATGACGGAACGCACAACAGCCGGAGAAATATATCCCGACAGCCCCTTTGGCAATGCCAGGATATCAACGTCGAGATACTATGACAATCGATCCTTATCCACATCGGCAAATGCGATATACAGGACTGGAAAGTATTCCACATTAAATGTCACCGCCGATTATGCCGATGATTATTATGAATACGGCAACAGCCAATCAATCATATATGCCACCGGAAACAATGAGAGCGTGAGCGTCAACGAATCCGTTGACTCCGAACCGCATTTAAAGGAAGCGAAGCTAAAGATCAACCTCGAAAACAATTCAGACAATAAATACGTGTCAGACAAGCTGTCGTTTGCAAGCCATTTCAGCGACAATGACTTTCATATCGAAAACGACCGCAACATCGACCAAGGCATAAACATCCGCGACTACAGCCTGCGGAATCTGTTCGACGGAACGTTCAGGATTGCCAACCATTTGCTTCAATTCAAATCTGACCTGCAGATGTCGGCAACTCCCGTCAGCAGGCTGACGGCCATTGCCGACGGGATAGGGATTGTTTGCCAGAATGTCAAAGGCCATAACGTAAGAAACAGGGAGGATTTCGGCTATTCCTGGATGATAAACTCCCGGTCGCACATCGGATTTAAATCCTCTTTCAGCCTGGAGTACGATAAGTTGGAATCCTCTGACAATATTATTGGCGCGACTGGCCGCAACGACATCAAAGGATATAAGATAGCCACGGCAATCGAACCGCTCTACCAGTATAAATTCCACAACGGGATGCTCCTGAACGTATCAATTCCCATGCGGCTGAGCAATCTCAGATACCGTGACGTTGCTTCCGGGAAAAAATACCCGACCGACAGGGCCGACATCGATTTCAAAACGAGCCTCAGCTACACCACGCAGTTTAATCTTAAAACCATACTGACGGCAGGAAGACGAAGCCGCCTTGGAGGCATATCGGATTATGTCATGAATCCCATATACGTGACGTACCGACAACGCAACGTATTAGGTTCGGGAAGGCTGAATGAACGCAGCAATTGGTATGCGAACTGCAACCTATCCTATCGCAATTCAATAGAAGGCCTGTTTTCGTCGGCCTCGATCATGTATATGCAGGCCACTTCCAATCGATTGGGGGGAACTGTCATAGCCGACAATGACGACGTCACAACGTCGTATAAGAGCGTCGACAACCGTAGCGACAACCTCAATGCAAATCTTTCCGTATCGAAGAAAATCTACAGCTGGGACACGACCTTTGCTCTCGATGGAAGTTATGAGAGATTCAGCAAGGATATGATGCGTCAGGGCGACGTCATAGGAATGGTCATGAACAGCTGGACAGGTCATTTCAAAATCAACAGCAATCCTGTCGGGGATTATCTGATAATGGTGCTCGACGTGAAGTACTCGCACGTCTCTCAAAAGGTGAGTAAGTTTGGCTTAGACGACAATTCGAACCAGACCATCGTTTCATATACGCTCTACACGCATCCGATGAAAAATCTTGAGATTGCCACACAAGGATATTTCAGCATGAATGATGTGGGAAACGCAACGTCAAAAAGCAGTCTGTTTCTCGATGCCCATGTAAGCTATAGCATCCGCTCCTTCGACTTGCAATTGTCTGCCCGCAACCTTACGAACACAAAAACCTACAGCTATTCATACGTCAAAGACTCCGACATCTATCGTTACGCCTTCCGTCTGCGTCCCCTGGAGCTTCTCCTCTCCCTCAAATATTCATTCTAACACCGTCCTTAATACCCTGCGCAAAGCGCACCCCGTCCAGCATGGAGATCAGGACGTCCCCGGCCTGCGACTACCGTCCATTCGCGCCGGAGGGCAGTTCTGTGCGCGGCAATTTATTGCCGCGTCGAGTCCGCGCACAGCCCGCCCATAAAGCCAAAACAAAACAAAATTCTTCAAATCAAAACAAAAATTTCCAAAACAAAACAAATTTTTTCAAATCCGAACATTATAAATCAAAATCCGAACATTATAAATTCAAAACAAAACACTTTTATTTTAAAAAACAAAACAAAACAAAACAAAACAAAATTTTTTCAAATCAGTAAAACCATATGCCGGACGCTCATTGACAGATCGATATACATAACGACAAAAGGACTCGGGAGCGCAGTGCCTACGGCCTGCACTCCATACCGCGCTGAGCGAGGACGCGATGGGGACGCTGCTTTTTTATTTGCATTTGAGGGGGGATTGTGTTATTTTTGCAGCTTCGTAAGAATGTTTGAATATGGCAGGAATAAAATCTTTGGTGAAGGATACGGCCGTCTACGGACTGAGCAGTATCGTCGGACGATTCCTAAACTGGTGTCTCGTCCCTCTTTATGTCTATCTTTTCCCTTCCGAGGAATATGGAGTGGTCAGCTATCTCTATGGCTTCACGGCCGTGTCTCTCGTGATTCTAAACTATGGAATGGAGACCGGCTTCTTCCGCTTTGCCAACAAGGAGAAAGATCCCGAGAAAGTCTACACCACTTCACTCATATCCGTCGGCTTCACCTCCACGCTCTTCATCCTGCTGATTTCCATATTCCTCAATCCCGTGGCAAAAGCCATGCTCCTTCCCGGCGACGACCTTTTCATTTGGCTCCTCGGAGTCACTGTGGCGATCGACGCCTTCTCCAACCTCCCCTTCGCCTATCTCCGCTACAAGAAAAAAGCCTGGACCTTCGCCGGAATCAAACTCCTCAACGTCGGGCTCAACATAGGCCTCAACCTCTTCTTCCTCCTTCTCTGCCCCGTCTTGGAGAGGCATTGTCCGGCTGCGGTCAGCTGGTTTTACGCCCTGCTTGGCGGGGCGGGATTCGGCATCGGATGGATCTTCCTTGCCAACATCATATCCTCCGCCATCGTGCTCCTTTGCCTCCTCCCCCAACTGACCGGAAGACGCTACGCCTTCTCCGCGCCGCTGCTGCGCAGGATGCTCGGCTATAGCTGGCCACTGCTGATCCTCGGAGTCGCCGGCATTCTGAGCCAGAACATGGGGCAGCTCCTTATCCCCTATCTCTTTACGGGCCACGAGGCGGAGGCACGTTCGATGGTGGGCATCTATGGGGCCAACATGAAGATAGCCATCGTGATGGTGATGTTCACCCAGGCATTCCGCTACGCCTACGAGCCCTTCATCTTCTCCCAGGCCCGCGAGGCAGGTGAAGACAAAGGCCGAGCCTATTGCGACGCCATGAAATATTTCGTCATTTTCGGGCTTATCATATTCCTGGGAGTGATGTTTTTCCTTCCTGTGCTGAAGCATTTCATTGCCCCGGCCTATTGGTCGGGCCTGCGCGTAGTGCCGGTCATGATGATAGCCGAGCTCTGTTTCGGGGTCTTCTTCAACCTCTCGCTATGGTATAAGCTGACCGACCGCACACAGTGGGGGATGTACTTCTCGCTGCTTTGCTTCGCTCTGATGCTTGGCCTCAACCTCTGGCTCGTGCCGCTGATAGGCATCCCCGACGGATATATGGGGTCGGCATGGGCTGCGCTGATCAGTTATTTCACGGTAATGGTGGTCAGCTATTTCGTGGGCCGCCACTACTATCCCCTGCCCTATGAGATAAGGCGCATGGGCCTGTATACGCTTCTCGCGCTCCTGCTCTACTTCGTCGGCGACACCACCCGACTCTTCGTCCCGATGTGGGCCACCTACGCCATGCGGCTCATCCTTCTGGCCATCTACGTCATGACCGTGGCCCGTTTCGAGCGCATACCCGTCCTCTCCCGCCTCGTCCGCCGCCGCTGATAGCCAAATTGCATAACTTCAGTGACACATAGGGATTCCGTCGGTTATTACACGCAACTCGGCACGAAAGCGGCCGAGGCGATAGGCAAGTCTACCTTGGAAGTGGCGAATTTCATGGAGGTGCATGCGGAAGTCAACGCCGCATGGGTCTCCACAAGGATGCGCTCGAAGCCCTGTTATGGGTGAGGCGCCAGGGGACAAAGACAATGCCCGAAAAGGAGCAGCTCCACAAAATAGCAAGAGCCTATGCCGCCTGCTGCGACTATGACAAAGCCTATCTCTATCAAGACAGCGCTTATGTCGCTTCCGACTCGCTCTTCAACAAAAACATGGCCGACGCCATAGCCCACTGGAACGCTGAATTCGAAAACCGGGAGCACCTTCTCGAGATCGAGACCATCAAGGCCGACCGCCTGCAGCTGACCGTCTGGCTGCTCATAGTGGCCGCCGCCGTGGTTCTTCTTGTGATTGCAATCGTGGCCCAGAGGCGCAGGCTTAAAAGAAAGGCCGAGACCCAGGCCGCCAACAAATATGTGGAGGGGCTTGAAAACGAACGCAGCAGGCTTTCGAAAGAGCTTCATGACGGGGTATGCAATGACCTCCTCGGAGTTCAGATGCTCGCCCAGCTTGCCAAGAAACCGGAGGAGCAGCAGGAGATGATCGAGCAATTGCAGCGCACGCGGGAAGACGTCAGGCGTATCAGTCATGACCTCGCTTCTCCCGTCATGGACCAGACGCCGTTTGCCGACATGGTGGAGAGGTATGTAGATCGCTTCCGGAAGGGAACGGACAAGGAAATCAACCTCAATATCGAGATCGAGAAGGAAATCGATCCGGAAATGTCGACACAGCGGTATAGGATCATACAGGAGCTGACGGCAAATGCCGTGAAGCATTCCTCCGGAAAGAAAATTAAAATCTCAATCAGCTCCTCTTCAAAAGGAGTCGGCATAAGAATCGACTCCGACGGGATGCCCGAAATGAAATCCCGCACCCACGGGCTTGGAATGGTGTCGATCCGCAACCGCGTTGCGGCTTTGGGAGGCACAGTTATTAACACAAGTGATGCCGAAGGCTATCACACTCAAATTGACATTATTATATGAAAATACTCATCGTTGACGACCACGAAATCGTGATTTTTGGTGTGAAAAGATATATCCAGGAGTCGTATCCGGATTATGTCGTCCACACTGCCAAGAACCTAACCGAAATGAAATCAGAACTTCGGGAAGAACACGATTTGGTGATTCTCGACGTAGGGTATGAAGACATCGACGTGTTTGAGACCATAGAGTCGATCCATAATCTCTGGCCCGACACCAAGATTCTGATCTACACGATGCATGAAGAGGCCGGGATATTGCGCCGGTTGGTGGAGGCGTCGGTCGACGCCATCGTCCTCAAATCCTCAAGCATGGATATATTCCTTAAGACCCTTCAGGCGATAGCCTCGGGCGAGGAGCCGGAAATGAACGACAAGGTGAAAGACCTTGTCAAGAAGTCGCTGAAACTGCCTCATCTGACCGCCACCGAACGCAACGTGCTCAATCTGATCCGGAGCGGACTCAGCTCATGCGAGATGGCCTCAAGGCTTAACGTCAGTGAGAACACGATCGAGATCCATCGCCGGCACCTGCTCAGCAAACTCAATGCACGAAATGTGGCCGACCTGGTCGTGAAGGCCACGCGGGCAGGCTGGTGATAGTTTGCCATCTCCGCGACATAGCATATGAAAGAGAGGCTGCCGAAAATTCGGCAGCCTCTTATAGCTTTTATGGCTCTCTCAGATTAGCTGGAGCAGATGGAGCTCGTCGCGGATCTCCATACCGGAAAGCGTGCGGCGGCGCGATATTATCCTGGCAAACTCGTCGATGGCCGGATGAAGCATGGGGTTGCGGAATAGCCGCCTCGAACGTGTCAGGGCGTTGTTGTAGAGGTTTTCTATCTCATCATCCTCAAGGGCGCACGTGTCGCGTCCCTCGCGCTCCACCTCCGAATAAATCTCCTTCAGCAGCGACTCCGGAGCCTCCTCCTTCATGCGCACGATCGAACGGGCAAGCACGTTGGAGACCACCATCGAGGTCGTGATATGAAAATTCTGCACGAGATTGTCCCAAACGGCCTTGGGAGATATCGTCGGCGAACCCGGGAAATAATACTCATGGGAGAATTCCACCATAGGACCCTCCGAATCAAGGCTGACCTCTGCCACGCGGTCGATTGCCCTAAGGCTGGCCAGGGAGATGACCATGCCCGCCAGTCCGTAGGCTCTGTCATCCTCGTTTAGATATTTCAATGTGAGTGTCTGTTGGCTCATAATCTGATATTCGGATTTCGTTATGTTTACAGGTTGCGACAGCCGGGCTCGTCTCGCCCGACTGTCCTTATTATAATATCAACGAAGAAACGGCGGCTTTAGTTGTCAGAAAAGCCATTTAAGACCCGCGAGTGCCACAATGCCCTGCGTAGGCATCATCGGAAGTGCCTCCTGATGGCGGTTGAGGATATTGTCGGCCTGCAGCCATACGGAGAACGAGGGGGTGAAGCTCCAGGATGCGGAGAGGGAGAGCATCGACAGGTCGGGTAGGGAGAGCGAATGAAGGGAGGTGTTGCCCTTTCCGTCGATTATGACTCCGTCCGAACCCAAGGGAGCAAGCGAACGCGTGTAGATGTTCCTGCCCCCCCTGAAGTCGAATCCGATGTTTACGCGCAGAGGGTCTATCGGCTTGAAGGAGGTCTTTATGGCCGCCGTGACCTTGGCACGGTCGTAGCCGTTGAAATAGCCCTTCTTCCCGTCCTGCGGCTGATACGTCGCCTCTCCCGATATGGAGAAGGTCTCCCCGTGCTCATATTTCAGGCGAGCTCCGAAAGAGAGGCCGTGGATGTCGAGTCCTTCTGAATCAAGGGAATAAAGCATGTCGGAATTGGCCGGCATTTCAGGCGTGATGCCTTCCAAGGCAGCGCCGCCGCAGTTAAGCCATGTCTGGTACCATCCGCCGAGCGGAACGTTTTTCGAAGAGCGGAACCTCGCCTCCAATCCCATCGAGAATCCGGAGAACGGACCGAGGTTTACCCCGAAAGCAGCGTCTATGGGAGTATAAGTCGGGCGTGTGCTGACGGTCGCCGGCATAGAATAGTAATCGAGCTCGTGGAGATGAGCAAGCGTATTGAGGGTTGTGCCTCCGAGCACGTTCAGATAAAGCCCCACCTGCCCCGTCTGGATGGCAAACTTCACGTCGGGGGCCACATGCAGGAAGGAATACCGGTTGCCTTCCGGCCCGGCATTGAAGGCCAGGTCGAGGTCGGCTCCGAGACGCACGTCGAGCAGGCCGCGTGTGAAGCGATAGTAAGGCGTCAGAGAGAGCAAGGCATAGTTGCCGGTGGCGGGATTGAACCCCGCGTCGGGAGAGGCCTGGGGATTGCCCGACTCCACCTCCTTTTCGCCCGAAAGAAACACCATGTCGAGGTCTGCGTCGATTCCTATGGAACTTCCCCCGTCCCAGGGCATGCGCAAGCCTCCGGCAAGGCCGATATTAGTCTCCCGCTGTCCTTTGAGGGTGGCGGCATCCGCATAAGAGGGGATCGGGAGCGAGCGATAGCCGAAATGGCGGACGCGGGCCGTGGCATGATACGACAGCGACGGGGTCGGCTTTAGGAGCGACCTCCAGTCGAGACGTATGGCCAGGTCGTTGATGGTCTGGGTCGGAGCGTCTACACTTCCGGGCTCAAGGTATTGGTCTGTAAGCGACAGACGGTTGGTGCCCATATACCCGTAGTAGTTGAAATAGCCGGCATGATAATCCAGAGAGGCGTCAAGGCGGCCGTAGCCTTTGACCACGTGGGAGGCGTAGAGGCCGAATGCCCCGTCATATCGCTCCTGCTTCACGTCTTCGGTGGGCTCGGAGACTTCCGGCTTCCAAAGCGAAGTGGAATTAAACTGCAGGCGTGCGCCTATGAGGGTCGTGGAATTATCCACGAATCGGTAGCCCGCGCTGAGGTCGGTGTTCAGCCAGGAGCCTGCGCCGAGTTCGAGATAACCCGGATTCAGGCTGATTTCGCGGGTGGAGCGCCATCCCGTGGCGGGCATGGTCAGCAGCGATGGTCTGAAAGAGGTTGCCACCCCTCCTTGTTCATAGCCGATCGGCCTCGACTGGAGCGACTGCCTGAAGGCTTTCGGAAAGGTGTTTACCCGGTCTATCCGGATAATCTCCGGGACGTATTTTCCCTCCACGTTGATGGATTCGTGGAGCTGCGCGGCTGCGGGGGCTGAGACCGAAGCGGCCAGAAGCAACGCCGCCGCGCTTGGCAATATTTTAGATGATGATTTAGTCATTGCGTGTCTGTGGATGAAGGATTAAGGGCGTGATTCCGTTGCGTCCCCACGGATTTATTTCCATTTCTCAAGACGGGAAGAGATCATGTCGTGGATGTCGAGCTCCTTTCCGGGATAATTGTCGCGGAGGCTCTTCAGGTATTCCACGGCGAGATAGTCCTTCCCCCGTTTGTGGCACACGTCGGCAAGAGCGATGAACCCGCGGGCGAGCCAATATTCGTGGGGGCTGCCCTCGTCGGTGAAGGCCGTCAGCACCTTGTCGGCTCCGTTGACGTCTCCGTTGTTGAGAAGATGCTGGCCGAGCACTACGGCGGCTTTGGCCCCGCTCAGGCTTTTGGGATTCGACGCGAGCCTGCGCAAGGTCTCCACGGCCTCTTTTGCATCTCCATTGTTAAGGCGGGAATAAGCCTCATAGTATTCCGCCTCCTCCACCTGGTCGGCGGAAAGGCCTCCGCTCTCCTTCACGAGGGCGGCATATCTCATGCGTTCGTTGTCGTCGTCAGTGTTGCGCATTATCCCGGCGTATGCGTCTGCCGCATAGTCGGCTCCCCCTTTCTCTTCAAGCAAACGATACGTCAGCGCCGCCTCTTTCCTTGAGGGGGCTCCGGCCTCCTCAAGCATCTGTGCCTTCATCAGCAGAGCCTCCGGCACCTGCGGAGCGTCGCCCCTCCTCTCAAGCAATGCATCCAGCATAGTGAGCGCTTCCTCATGGTTGCCATTCTCCATCTTGCCCGTGGCGATGTCGAGCAAAGCCTGGGCAAGATACCTTCCGTTGGGATAATCCTCCACGTATTTCTCAAGCAGGGCCGTGTCGGTCACGTCGTCGGCGAATACGGTCTCTGCCCCCTCGAAGGCAAGCTTCTCGATTTCGGAGGCGTCTATCTGGGGAGCCTCGGGGACGGTCCTCAAAAACTCCGCATACTCCTGCAGGCCGCCATGGGAAGAATAATATCGGCGGAGGTCGTCGTTGGCAAGCGATGCCTCCTCGCTTGTGGGCCATTTCGAGATTACCTCGCGGTAGGCTCCGAGCGCGTTGTCGTAGTCTTTTGTCTGCATGTAGGCAATGGCGAGATTCAGCATCCCTTTCCGGGCCTGCGCCGTCTGTTTATGAGAGGAGCGAAGCTGCTCAAACGATTTCACGGCTTCTTCGGTCTGGCCGAGTCCGGCATAGGTCTGCCCCTTCTCCAGAAGGGCGTTGGGGAGCCACTTTGAGCCGGGGAACAGAGAGGGGAGAGAATTTAGCTCCGCTATTTTTGTCTTTATGTCTCCTCCGAGGCCATACATGACGGCCCTGCGGAACATGGCATAGTCTGAGTCTGCCGCACCGTTTTCGATGGCCGTAGTATAGTTTTTCAGGGCCAGACGATAGTCGCCGGCATAATATTGCGCGTCGGCCATCCTTATCAACGCGTCGTCATATTGCCGGCGCGGCAACAGCGGGTCAGATTTCAGTGCGTTGGCGAAACTCGCGGCCGCAGCCGAATACTTGTCCTGCATCAATTGGGCGTAGGCAAGATTATATTTTGCCAGGGTGCTGTTTTCTCCACGGCGGTCGGCACGAAGATACGCCTGGTAGGCCTTTTCAGCACCGGCATATTTCCCGAGGGCGTAATCGGCGTCGCCAAGCCATAGGTTGGCCTGGGCCGTGAGGCTTGGCTCGCAGCGGAGCGAGACGGCCTCTGAAAGATAGTCGCGTGCATCGGCCGGACGGTTGTTGGCCATCGCCTCCATGCCGAGTTCGTAGAGGATTTTCTGTTTGGCGGTCAAGACCGCTTTTGAGGGATTGGGTATTTTGTTGACGCTCTCCAATGCCCCGGCGTAGTTCTTTTCGTTGAAATACGCAGTGGCAAGATATTCCCTCACCCCCGGTGCATACTTAGACCCGGGAAACTGACGGAGAAAACCGTTGAGCACCGGTATGGAGGAACTGAACGGGATATTTCCTCCGTGGGTGCGTGCGGCGATATAATTGAAGAGCGCGGCCTCCGTCACCTTGGGGTCGAAATTCATTTTCGAGGCCTTCTCAAAGGAGATGGCGGCTGCATTGTTGTCGCCCTGCTCTACGGCGATTTGGCCGAGATAGAGGTAGGCGCTTTGTGAGAGGTCGTTGTTGAGGTCGATCAGAGATGAGAACTTTCTCTGGGCCTTGTCGTATTCCCCTTCGCTGTAGTCGATGACGCCGAGAGCATAGACAGCGTCGGAAGAGGGGCTCGTCTCCTTGTGGGCCACGTAGGAATCCAGAAAGCGTTTTGCCTCCTGATAATCGTCGAGCTTGAAATAGCTCATTCCGACGATTCTCTCCGTCTCAGGGAGAAGGTCGCCGTGACGCTCCTCTTTCAGCAGTGACTTTCCGGATTTGATGACTTTCTCATATTCTCCGAAGGCATAGTCGATCTGGGCCATGTAGTAGAGAGGCTCCATCCCCTGGCCGTCGCGGCCGTTGATTTCGTCGGCCACGGAGCTGAAACCGCGATAGGCCTCCTCATAGTTGCCGTTGGCGTAGTCGATGTAGGCCAGATAATAATCTGCCGGAGTGCTGAATCCCCGTGTGTCGCGCAATTCCCGGAATATTGGTTCAGCCTCGTCGTAAAGGCCGGTCTTCACCATCGAAAGGGCCTTGCGATAGTCGTAGAGCGGACGGTCGGCGGGGTTTATGCGGGCGTAGTCGATGTCGTTGTATGCAGCGAGTGCATTGTCGAAATGATGGGAAAAGAAGAAATAGTCGGCGGCCGCGAGGCGTGCGGGAAGAGCCTGGGGGGAGGCGGGATATGCCTCCGCGAATTCCCTGAGCAGGTCTACGCAGTCGGAATCCCCTCTTTGGTACATCGCCAGGGCCAGCAGGTAGGCGCAATCCTCGCGCTCCGAGGGCTGGAGGGCGATGTTCTGAGTGTCGAGATGCTTGAGCTGGTCGATGACTCCGGCATAGTTGCCGCCGGTCAGCATTATTTTCGCCCTCTCAAGGTAGCCTGCCGCAAGCGGGCTGAGCCTGTCCTGGCGGGAGAGGGTGGAGGCGGAGGCACACAACACACCGGCCGATAGAGCCAGGGCATAAAGTCGGCGCAACATCCGCGAGTGTTGGTTAATATGTTTCATTTTTCAATTGTCTGTCTTGTTGTGGGCATGTTGGAATGCAGCCATACCCCGATTTCCTTATTTCGTGGTTTTGGAGTCGATTTTCGCTATCACGAGTTGTGGGGATATGCCGTTGAGGCAATGATAGTCCCCACGGTGGCAAGGCCTGTTGCCGTAGATTGAACACGGGCGGCACACCATGTCGAGCTGCACGGCGTCTTCCGGCCTTTGGCGGAAGCCGTAGAACCCGGTGTAGGGATGGGTCGCACCCCAGATGCTGACCGTGCGCAGGCCGACGAGGGAGGCAAGGTGCATATTGGCGGAATCCATGGCGAGCATCGTGTCGCAGTGGCTCATGAGGCTGAGTTCTCCGGCCATGCCGATAGCTTTTTCAGCCATTGAGACCACGTTGCTCCTCCCCTCCGCCAGACGGCTGATCTCCGCTTTCTCTTTCTCTCCGGCTCCGAAGATGAAGATTTTGGTGTCGGGGAGCGAGGCATAATGGTCCACGACCTCCTTCATCAGGGATAGGGGATATATTTTCCCGGCATGGGCGGCGAAGGGGGCGATGGCAAGCCATCTCTCCCCGGGATTTTTGGGAGCCGAAGCCTTTGAGAAAAGAGAAGGGTTGCCTTTCCCGGATGGGAAAAGATGGCGGAATGAATCCGATACGTCGATATGCAGCCTGTCGAACGCCTCGCGGTATTTTTCAGGCATCGGCCTAAGAGGAATCATCGACTTCTCTTTCCGTCGGGTCAGTGCTTTTCTCTCCTTTCTCCCCTTGCGCACGTGAGACGTATTCAGTCCGCGCAGGGCCGCCCAAAAGCGGATAAGCTTCGTGCGCAATACGTCGTGGAGGTCCACGACGGTGTCTATCCCGTAGCCGTCGATCATCTCGTCGAGGAGCTTGCGCATTCCCAATGCCCCGGGATAACCGGCAAAGTCAACGGCGACGACCTCCAGATTCGGGGGAGGATCGAGAAAAAGGCTTGCGGGGAGCTTGCGGGTCAGCATGACGAATCTGACCGCCGGATTCTCTGCGCATGCGCCATAGACCACCGGAATGGTCATGGCTACGTCGCCGAGGGCGGAAAACCGCGTGATAAGCACGTTTTTCGGCTCAGTCTTTCTTGCCATAAAGCACCGGATTTGTGGCCGGATCGTTATACATCTTCATCTGCCGATAGACTTTCATATATTTCCTTCCGGCGGCGATGTCGTCGAGAAGCGCGTCGATGGCGATGGTCAGGTCGGCGCGTTGTTGGAGAAGCACGGCGAGTTTGGCGGCGCATTTTTCAAGATGTTCTTTCGATGCGTCGGTTCTTTCCGTCTGTTCCCTCATGTGCCAGATCTTGAGGGCAAGGATCGAGAGGCGGTCGAGGGCCCAGGCAGGGGATTCTGTGTTGAACGTAGCGTCGGGATCGGGAACGACGGAAGAAAACTTATCGAGAAACCATGAGTCGATCTCCTCCACCATATCTGTGCGGACCTGGTTTGAGTTGTCGATTCTGCGTTTCAGCAGCAGGGCTTCGTCAGGATTTATGGCCGGGTCGCGGATTATGTCTTCGAGATGCCATTGCACGGCATCGACCCAGTTTTTCTCATAAAGGATATGTTGAAGCGACCCCTTCTCGAAAGGATTCGGGCAAGGGAAATCAATGTCGTCGTTGCGGTGGTAGTCTGCCACGGAGGCGTCAAACACCGAGTTAGCGAGTTCGGCTGTCTTCATAAAAATGCAAGAAATTAGAAATCTCCCCAAAATTAACTAAAATCTAAGAAAGGGCGATAAAAAAAAGATGAAAAATAAGCAATCGTAAAAAATAAAATTCGCTCTAAGTCTGCAAAATTGATTTTTATGGGGCTCGCCGGAAGTTTGACACTTAACCCTACGGCCCCGAAATTTTAAGGAACGCGCTCTTGTGGATGTCTGCATTTTGTAGTAATTTTGCATTACTATGGCTGATATAATGAAAAACGAACCCCATATTGTCAGAGTCAAGGATTTTAGGATTGACGCTGACTATGCCGCTTGGCTCTCTGAAATCAAGCGGCGCTATCATTCTGCCCAAATCAAAGCGGCGGTCAAGGTCAATGTGGAGAAGCTGGCGTTCAATTGGAGTGTGGGGCGCGACCTTGTGATGCGTAAGGCGGAAGAAACATGGGGCAGTGGAGTTGTGGAGTAGCTTAGCTTTGATCTGCAGGACGCTTTCCCTCTTGAGCGAGGATTTGGCACTACAAATCTTTGGGCTATGAAGAAATGGTATTTATTCTTTTCTTCATCAGAGGCAACAAAAAAACTCCACCAAGTTGGTGGAGAATTACAATATGCAAATTCTCAAAGACTTATAAAACTGCACCAACTTGGTGAAGAAATGGGTGCTGACTTTCCGCTGGTTCTCGCTCTGGTGCCATGGCGTCATCAGGTGAACATCATAACCAAATGCAAGTCGGTAGAGGAAGCTGCTTTCTATTTGAAAGAGTGTGTATTGAAAGGTTGGAGTCGTCAGACGTTGGACAATTCTCTGAAAGCTAATCTATACAAGACACACGGAAACGCTATCAGTAATTTCTCTCAATATCTGCCGGAGGCACAAAGCCGTATGACACAAGAAATCACAAAGGACAACTATGATTTCGGTTTTGTAACTGTCCCTGCAGACTATAAGGAGCAACAGCTTGAAGCAGCGTTGGAACAGAATATCACCCGTTTCCTGCTTGAGTTCGGAACAGGATTCGCTTTCGTTGGCAGACAAAAAGAACTGATTGTCGGAGGTCGTACCCGCAGGATTGATATGCTGTTCTACCATATCCGTCTAAAGGCTTATGTTGTAGTCGAATTGAAAGTAAAGCCATTTGATCCTGCTTATGCCGGGAAACTCAACTATTATGTCAATGCTGTTGATGAACTGCTTAAAGGTGCTGATGATAATCCCACTATAGGTCTGTTGATTTGCAGCGATAAAGATGAAACCGATGTGCGTTGGGCTTTCAAAGGTATACAAACACCGATGGGTGTGGCTTCATACGATAATGTTCAGATTGTTTCTCCGTCAAACCTGCTTCCATCAGCAGAAGAACTGCAAGCAAGAGTGAGATTGGTCGAAGAAGAATTGAATACTTGAATTTAAGGAACGCTAATGATACGAAAAGCCGTCCCGGAATTGGAACGGCTTATATGGAGTGTCGGGATTGGCTGATTTATTCCTTTATGGAATTGAGGTCGCGGAATAGTTTTATGTATTGCGGCCAAATATGAAGGATGCCGTAAATTATTGCGACAACCAACGTTGCGATGACGCACCAAAAGCCGATACGGTTGAACTCCCATGCATTCGGTAGAAGCAGTGTGAATAAGACAACTATACCCATGCCGAATACTACTTCACCGGAAAGCATCATTGTTTTTATATTGGCTGTTTTAGAGAACAATTTGCTTGGCGTAAGTGTTGCGATATTTATTTTTTTGAGTTTGAGATACATAAAAATGTACCATGCTGCGCCGAGTGCAAGATAAACGACGAGGTATATTTTAAGAGA
>VSPO01000072.1 GCA_009775375.1 Muribaculaceae bacterium
GGCAAAGTTAACACTTTCCCTTGAATCTACATCATTTAGGCTCCATAACGTTGCACTTCGTTTTGGAATCTACATTTCTATTTCCAAGAATGGCTGATTTCTATTTCCAAGAATGGCTGATTTTCATTTCCAAGAATGGCCGGTTTTCATTTCCAAGTTTGGCCGTAAATTGCAGCCATTCTTGGATGCAGGCTCTTACATGATTGCCCGAGTTGGATACATAGGGATATGTCGTCAAAGAATCCCCAATGTTTCTGTTACTTCTGATTTTATGTCTTTATTTATCTGCTTGGTGAGTTCTTTGAAGGCGCAGGCTAGGAGATTAGCACTCCATGATTCAGATGGTTTAAACTATCCGAGGCGGTATTCGGTTATTTTAGAAGAGGTAATTACTAAATGCGTATCTGGCATTTGATTTCCAAGTATAAGGAAATGAGAATGCAGACATGGAAATATAATGACGTATTGTTATGAAGACTGATTCCGATATGATTAATGAAGGCACTCCCAATAAATACTCGTCCACTGTAACACCTACTCCGAATGCCAATTCGTATAAAATGGCTAAAGGTAAAGACTTTGGTAATGCTTCAGCGGCTGTTGGTAAGCCGTCGAAGGGGAATTTCCTTTGGGGAAGCGCGTGCATATTGATTGCTACGATATTTTGGGCCGTCAATATTCCTGTGGTTAAGGCCTTGGTGCCGGAGTATATGGACTCGAATGCTGTCACGGCAATACGTCTTATAGGAGGATGCGTCCTCTTCTGGATAACGTCTTTGTTTCTGAAGACCGAGAAAATCGACCGGGGGGATTGGGTGAAACTGATAGCCGGCGGAGCCGTGGGGCTATTCCTGTTCATCTTCCTGCTCAATCTGTCGCTGAAATATGCCAATCCTATTGATGTCTCCATTATCATGACGCTCCCTCCGGTTTTTGTCATTCTTATAGGGGTGATATTTCAGAAAAACAGACCCTCGTTGTTGGAATATATCGGTATTGTAGTGGCATTTGCCGGGGCGGTGGTTGTCATATTGAGAGGAAGCACCGGAAAGAGCGGGAGCGACAATCTTCTCGGCGAACTTATTGCCCTTGCCTCTACGCTTTGCTATTCTGTCTATCTTGTAGTGACTGAGAAACCAAGCCGGAAATACCGACCCGTGTCGATGCTTAGATGGACGTTCCTGTTCGCAGCTATCCCGTCGTTGTTACTGTTGGGGTCGTTTGAGGACTTCCATCTCTTTCAGACACATAATACTGCACCATGGATAGAATCATTGTTCATACTGATATGCCCGAGTTTTCTTGCATATTTCTTCCTAAGCCCTGCGTTGAAATCAATCGGATCCGAACTCGTCTCCATTTATCAGTATCTATTGCCTGTCTTCGCGACGATAGCGAGTGTATTGATGGGTCTGGACAAACTTCATTGGCTGCAGGTCGTTGCGATGCTTATAATCATCGCCGGAATGCTCTTGACCAACATAGCCAAACGTCGCCGCCAGCGACCGCAATCTGCCTGAACAAACGCTCCAAAGGGACTATAAAATATGGGGGGCACGTAGTATTGTCGGGATTCCTGTACTAAAAATAAAATGCCAACAACGGTTGCGGCGGATTACCGATTCCGTTACTGGCATTTCTTAATTTGTGGGCCCTTGTTGCTTGTTTTCCATTGATGGCGTATGGATTGCGCCTCAAAAGATAGTTGAGCGGTTTGCATAGTTGTTAAGAGCAGGAGCATGAGCCACAGCAGTCTTTGCTGTCGCCCTCCGATCCGCCGCAGCCGTCGCCGCAGTCTCCACCGTGGCATCCTCCACCTCCGCAACCGCCACATCCGTGTTGCGGCTGAAGCTCTTCGGGAGTGGCGTCGCGTACCTCCTCCACCGTGCCCTCATAGCGCACGGTCATGCCAGCGAAAGGATGGTTGAAATCCATCTTGATTCTGTCGCCGACTTCCTTCACGACACCCTGCACACGATAGCCCTCGGCCGTCATCATCGGAAGAACGGCTCCGACCTGCACTTCATCAGCCAATTCTCCGTCGCGCATGAAGATGTCGCGGTCGAGAGTCAGGAGATATTCATCATTGCGCTGGCCGAATGCCGCCTCAGGAGGAAGGGTGACCTCAAATTTGTCGCCTTTCCCAAGATCTTTCATGGCCTCGATAAGACCGGGCACTATCTCATGGCTCACGCCATAGACCATCACGTCGGGATTCTTGACGGGAGCCTCGAAGAGCATCTCTCCCGTGGCGTCGTTATAGAGCTTGTAGGAATAGGCCACGAATTTTCCGGGGCCTACTGTTTCTTTCTTTTTTTCAGACATATTAGTATTTGATTATTTGATTCAATTGTATTGTGTTGTGATGATTTGTGGCGGCATTTTGAATGTCATTCCGCCGGAATATCATCGGAAGTCTCAGGATGCTTGCGTTCATATTCCTTCTGGAGAACCTCTACGTTGAAATAGAATCCCGAGGCTACCTTGTCTTTGAGCCTTTTCTTCGTCTCCGGGTCGGGGGAAACGGTCAGATAGTCGATTCCCGGATCTATATAGGAAGCGTCGGTGGCTTCATAACCGAGAAGCTGCACCATATCGTATTCATGCATAGGATAAATGACATACCAGGCATTCTCTACATCCTCGCCCGTGCCGGTGCTCTTGATCGCGCCGAGCAGATGCTCCAGACGGTATTCCCAGATTTTCGCGCTCATATCCTTGCGCTTCTCCTTGAGAACATGCACGAGAAACGACATCTGACGCAGGTCGAAAGGATTGTCGCGCAGCGACAATTCGGCATATTTGCGGATAGTGTCGATCTCCTCCTTCGTATGGGTCGCTTTCATGCGGAGTTCGTCAGTGACGCCGGAGTATGGCGATGTGCGGTAGGGGTCATAATCCTCCTGAAACATATATCCGAGATAGAAATTCCTGTATTCCTCATTGGTCATGGTCGTGTCGTTGCGGGTGAACTTGGCCATTAATTTGGGAAAATAGAAAGGACTCGCAGGGTCGAGTGTCTGCGTGCGGATTTTTTCCAGGTCGGGTTTTTCCACCGTGATTTTACGTTTGCTTGCGGCTGCGGCTGATGGCGCTGAGGTCTGGGCATCGGCCAGCACTGCCGACAGCGACAGAATCGCCACTGCCGCCGCCCCTATGTATTTTTTTGCGTTTCGAAACATCTTGTTCATAACTCTTAGAGTGTGTTGTCTGGGAGAGAGTTGTGTCGTTGGAGAGATTTGATGTCAGCGTGCCTTGGTTTAATTCGTCGCGAAATGCCTCGTGGCGATAATGAGGACGAGCACCACTCCGATTTGCATTACGGTGATGGCCGTCGGGAATCCTTTGGCGAGCAGATACTTGAAGAAATGCCCGGAGCCGATTCCAGTTGGGATGCCTTCAGGAGTGCGGGAATAAAGGAGGAATCCGAGGAAAGTGCCTGCGACGGTCGCCACGATCATGATTCCGTAGAGCATGGAAGGGAGGGAAGCAAAGGAGTATCCCAGCAATCCGACGGCCATTCCTGCCAAAGCACCGATTGCCATATATCCCTCTCCCCGTGATGATTGCCTGAGCGGCAGGGGCTGGAGAATAGTGGCGGTCATGACCAAGATTGTCATGCATAGCCATCCCATAAGGATAGTGTTGTTGACGGGCACTATGGGAAGCCCGTCGGCAGTGCGGGCGAAGCTGATGGCGAGCATTCCCAGATAGGCCGATGCGGGGGCGAGAAGCTGCCTGCGGAAAAGAAACAGAAGCGACCCGATGAAGAGGATGACTGATATGACAATTAAGAATTCCGACATATTAAAAAATCAAAAGAGTGTGTTTAAATTTAACGCACATCGTTGGAGGGAGTGATAATGACATTTGCCATACTATATGACAACCTGATGCCGTCATAAGTTTAACGCTCAACCGGCATTCTCAGTTTTATGCCCATCCTTATTGACAGGTTCCGCTTCCGCCTCATGAGACTGAGCCTCGGCTGTGGCGGTCGACTTGTTCATCTCGGGGTATACCACCCTTGAATGATAGATTGTCGACAGGCGTTTTTTGAAGGTGTCCTTCACGGTCTCTATGTCGCGAAGCGAAATGGGAGCCTCCTTTAAAAGGCCGTCGGCTATCTGGCTGTCGATAATCTTGTCTACGAGAGCACCGATAGCTTCGGGCGTGAATGTCTTCAGGCTTCTTGACGCTGCTTCCACGGAGTCTGCCATCATGAGTATGGCGGTCTCTTTAGTGCGTGGATTCGGGCCGGGATATTGGAAATTCGCTTTGTCGATTACTTTGTCGGGATTCTCATTGACGGCTGTGTTGTAGAAATATTTGGTGATTCCCTTGCCATGATGCTCGGAGATGAACGACCGGATCACCATCGGAAGCTTCTCCTTGGCGGCTATGGCCAGTCCGTCGGTCACGTGGGAGATAATCTTGTGGGCGCTTGTCTCCGGGTCCAGTCCGGCGTGGGGATTGACTCCGTGCTGGTTTTCGGTGAAGAAAATCGGGCTCTTCATCTTTCCTATGTCGTGGTAGAGGGCTCCAGTCCTGACCAGGGTGGTGTTGGCCCCGATAGCTCGGGCCGCCTCGGCAGCAAGGGTGGAGACCTGCATGGAATGCTGAAACGTGCCGGGGGCTTCCTCGGCGAGCTGCCGGAGCAACGGGCTGTTGATGTCGCTAAGCTCCACGAGGGTCACGGTGGAAGTGAATCCGAATATCTTCTCAATCACAAGGATAAGGATATAAGCGAAAGAGAGAATCACGGAATTGACAGCAAACATCCCGAGTATCTTTGGGGAGAAATTGGAGAGGTTGCCCTCCGTCAGCAGGCACATGGCGAAATAGCTGACCGTGTAGGCCGCGAATGAGACTATGGCCGTGCGCAACAGCTGCGATCGCCTGCTAAGCTGGCGTATGCTGAACGTAGCGGTCAGGCCTACACACAACTCCATGAATATGAACTGAAACTGGTAGATGGCCACGAGGGAAGAGATCAGTATCGTGGTGATCAAAGCGAAGATGGCAGTCCGGGAATCGAAGAAGACGAGAATGATGACCGGGACGGCTGCAAACGGGACAAGGTAGATGCCGTTAGCCACATACTCAAACATCGCTATGGAGAACACGACGAAAAGCGTGATGAACGACATAAGGAACATCATTTGCCTGACGTTGGAGAAGAAACGTGAGCGGTAGAGGCTCATGAAGCTATACAGCAGGATGTAGACAATGATGATATAGAGAGCCTGGCCAAGAATGAAATACGTGTGATTGCCCGAATGCCCCTGTCGCTTGTTCATCATCTCGATGTAGGTGTTGAGATTGGTGAATATCTGAGGGGTGATTATCTCTCCTCTGTCTACGATGCGTTGTCCTTTTTTGATGACCCCCATCGCTCCGGTCACGTTCAGGTATTCCTGGCTCCGGTATTTGTAGTCGGTCGCCGTGTCGATGACGATATTGGGGGCGAGACACATGTTGAGTGCTTTCCCGATTTCGGGAGAGAGTCGCTGGCTGTCGGGAGAGAAAGTGGCATTGTAGACGGAATCAATCCTTGCGAATGCCCTTGCCGGCGAGAGCATTCCGGCTGCGTTGACCGACACCACTGTCCTCGACTTCTCCGGGGAATTGCCGGGTTCGGAGTCCACGAGCCGCAGAGCGTGGTCGCCTCTCGACGCTACGTTTTCAAAGAGCTTGGAATCAAGCACGCCGTCGTTGAAGGTCTCTTTCAGCAGCTTCTTCAGAAGCGTCCGCTCTTGGGATGAGGAATGCGGCTCCACCAGATGGGAGAATCGCTCGATATTTTCCTTTTCTGTCTTATAGTCGCGTTTGACGAACGGGACGAAGACCCGGTTGATGCTGTCGCGCATTTTCCTTGCCGAAGCGGAGTCGCGCAGAATAGGGGTGTCGAAGTCCGCCGTAAGCAATGGATATTTCCAGGGTTGGTTTTCCTCAAAAGAGAAACTTTGATGGTCGGCTCTTGGGAGAATAAGGATAATGACTGCCACAGATATTATGGCGAGTCCGAATCGGATGAGATTGAGTTGTGAGAAAATTTTATTCCACATAATGCATTATAAATATGCGCTTGCGTCGCGTCGCCCGAATGGCCCCGGCCATGCTTATGACGTGCGTCTTGCGAATTTGACTCCTTTAATTTTTTTCAGCGAATCGCAAATGGTCTCGACTGTCTCGACATTGTCGATCTGCACGGTCAGTTCGCAATGAAACACTTCTTGCTTGGCCGCGATGTTGAGCCCTCGGATATTGATGGCCAATTTGTTGGAAACGGTGGAGGTGATTTCCTCAAGGATTCCGTGGCGGTCGATTCCGTCGATTGAGATTGTCGCTATGAATTTATCGGCTGCCCCTCCCCAGCTTGTGGCTACGAGCCGCGACCCGAATGCCGATTTCAGACGCATGGCGTTGGGGCAACTGACCTTGTGGAGCACCACGTTTTCATCGTCATCCACGAATCCAAGCACGTCGTCGCCCGGAATAGGGGAGCAGCACGTGTCGAGTCGGTAGTTGGGCTCGTCGTCATCGGGATGAAGCACGTAGACCTCCTTACGGTTGATTGGCTCCTTTTTCGTCGCCTCGTTTTTCTTCTTCGAAAAGAAAGGATTCCTCAGGATTTTTTTCATCAGGGAGCGGCGGCTTTTGTTCATCTCCTTCATCTCCTTCATCTCTTTCGCCGAGAGGTTGATTTCGTCGTTGGCGAGCATGATGAAGAGCTCCTCGCGCGATTTCAGATGATAGTTGGCCACGATTTTGGTGACGGTCTCGTTGGAGGGGGTCAGTTGCTGGCGCTCCATGAATTCATTGAAAAGCTTTTCGCCCATTGCGATAAGCAGCTTCCTGTCTTTTCGGAGGATGGCGCGGATTCTGTTCTGGGCTTTGGCCGTGTGGCAAAAGCGGAACCATTCGGGTTGGGGTTTCTGTGCCTCCGACGTGATAATCTCCACTTGGTCGCCGCTCCCGAGTTCATGCGACAGCGGGACCAGCTTATGGTTGATTTTCCCTGCCATACAGGTGACTCCGAGCTGGGAATGGATGGCGAAGGCCATGTCGAGCACGGTCGCGCCCGCCGGGAGCGTGATTAAGTCGCCCTTCGGGGTAAAGACGTATATCTCAGAGGAGAAAAGATTTAGTTTGATGGTGTCGAGGAAGTCAATGGCATTTGGCTCTGGATTGGCCAGGATGTCTTTGATTGTGTTCATCCATGTGTCGAGTTCCGTCTCGTCTTCGTGCACTCCGATCTTGTATTTCCAATGAGCTGCATAGCCAAGCTCAGCGATTTCGTCCATTTTCCTCGACCGTATCTGCACCTCTATCCATTTCCCTTCAGGTCCCATTGCCGTGAGGTGGAGAGCCCTGTAGCCATTGGCCTTGGGGATGCTGGTCCAGTCGCGCAGTCGGTCGGGATGGATGCGATGGCCGTCGGTGAAAAACGTATAGATTTGCCAGCAGCGGATTTTCTCCTGAGAATCGTCGTCGTTCTCGAAAATGACCCTGACGGCATAAATGTCGTAGATTTCCTCAAACGGCACGTTTTTTGTCTCCATCTTGTTGAAAATGGAGTATGCGCTCTTCACCCTTGCCTTGATTTCATATTTGAATCCCGCTTCGTCGAGCTTTTCGCGAACGGGCTTGACAAATTCCTCCACGATTTTTTCGCGGTGACTTGCCGTTTGGTCGAGCTTTGACGTGATCCATTCGTAGGCTTGTGGATGCTCGTATTTGAAGGCAAGGTCTTCAAGCTCTGTCTTGATTTTGAAGAGGCCGAGCCTGTGGGCGAGAGGAGCGTAGACGTAAAGGGTCTCTCCGGCTATCTTATACTGCTTTTCGGGGCGCATGGAGCCGAGCGTCCGCATGTTGTGGAGCCTGTCGGCCATTTTGATAAGCACCACCCTGATGTCCGACGACATGGATAGCAGAAGCTTACGGAAATTTTCTGCCTGGATTGATGCCCTGTCGCCGAAAATTCCGCCGGAAATCTTTGTCAGACCCTCGACGATGTCGGCGATTTTTTTCCCGAATGAATTCTCGATGTCCTCGCGGGTGAATTCCGTGTCCTCTATCACGTCGTGGAGCAACGCGGCACATATCGACGTGGAGCCGAGACCAAGCTCCGAGACCACGATTCTGGCCACGGCGATGGGATGCAATATGTAGGGCTCCCCGCTTCGGCGGCGGGTCCCGCTGTGGGCGGCCTTGGCAAATCGGTAGGCACGTTGGATTATCTCAACCTTCTTTCGATGGTTGCTGGCAAGGTAAGCGTTTAGCAGACCGGAAAAGGCTTCTTCCACCATCCGGTCTTCATCTTGCGGCGACTGAGGGAGATGTTGCGTCATGACGTAAAGAGTAATTTAAGGGATTAAGCTACAAAATTAATCAAAAGAATGGAAAAATGCAAAAAACCGCCCACCTCACGGTGAGCGGTTTCCCTCCTGCCGATGATTCCGTCATGGCCTGGTGGGAGAGAAAGGAGAGATTGTGCCGGCCATGCCGGCTTCCGTATCATGGGCAGATGATAGAAATTACTAATGTATATAACCCAAAATTTAGACAATTATGTTTTTCTTGTTTAGGCATAGTTGAAAGGTCCTAAAACATATCTAAGTCATGAAAAAAAGTTTTCTGTGATTCCCTGTGACGAGGTTTCCACGTCATGGTGTTGCATGCAGGGACGGTGATGGTGGGTTTTCGATGTAATGCCATCGCATGCGACGGCCACGGAGAAGGGGGAGAAGTAAATCATAACGGTGTCAGGATTTGAATGTTTTTCCACGTTTTTTAGGCGTGAGGGAATGTGAATTTTTTTAAGTTACGGATTTTGTTTTGACGGATTGTCGTTTGTTGTTTCAGTATAGAAACGACGATATGGGCGTAAATATTAGTTTAGAAAAGTTAAAACATGCATAAAAATGGCAGAGATGTGCGATTTTGCGCATCTCTGCCTGTAACCTTCTGATTGTGTGATAATTGTCTAATCGGCTGCCCTCCCCGGCATTGTGCCGAGGAAAATTTGGCTTATGGCCGGGTCTGGGTGGGCGGCAAAAGTCATATCTCAAACCTGGCGTGCATGTTGGCCATTTCCAGGGCCGCCACTGCTGCTTCCTCCCCTTTGTTGCCAAGCTTGCCGCCAGCCCTTTCTTGGGCCTGGCTGAGCTCATTGACGGTCAGCACTCCAAAGATGACGGGAGTTTCGCCAAGAGCGTTGATTGAAGCCGTGCCTTGGGCCACTATGTCGCATACATAGTCGAAATGGGGGGTGTCCCCACGAATCACGCATCCTATTATTATGACGGCTTCCGTGGCATCGCGGAAACCCGTGCCGGGGCGCCCTTTGGAATTATTGACGAAGAAGCGTGCGGCGTTCACGAGTTCTACCGTTCCGGGGACTCCCACAGAGATTATCTGTTCCTTCCTAATGCCGGCGCGCCTCAATGTCCCCAGGGCCCCGTCGCGAAGCGCGTGGGTGATGTCCTGATTCCATTCAGCTGTCACGACATAGAATTTCCCTGCAACTTTGTCGTCGATTTCGGGAATATGCAGGGCTGTCCCGTTGGTGTTTAATATAGTTGCCATTGGAAAATCAATCTAATTTCTTTTTAACCTTTTTGACAGTGTCCCTGACGGTGTCTTCGATGTCGTCGGCGATATCCTCGGCCTTGTCCTTCATATCGTCGTAGGCGTCTTCTATTTTGTCTTTCACATCGTCGTAGACGTCTTCAATCTTGTCTGGCGCGTCTTCAATCTTGTCGGAGGCCTCATCTATGGCATCTTCAGCCTTGTCGGCGGCCTTCTCTTTAAGAGTCTGCACGTTTTTAGAGACTTTTTTCAGCTTTGTCTTTGCGGCGGTAGTGATTTTATGGATGAAAAGCTTCCAGTTGGATTCATGCTCCACATCTTTTTCGATCACTTCCTTCAGGGCTAGAATGTCGCGCTCAAGCTCGATGGTCTCCTGCGCTATGGCGTGCGGAAGGATTGCGTTGAGCAGTCTTTCCGCCCTTGGGCGCATGGAGCGGATGCGCATCATTATCTCTGCCATCTCTATAGTCATCTTGATTTCGCGTCTGGTGACCCTGCCGGTGCGCTTCTTTGAATATTTTATGGCCTCGGCATAGAATTTCAGGGCGGCTTTAAGGTCGCCTGTTGAGGCGAGCAATTGGCCAACGTTGCGGAGAGAATCGACAAGCTTGTCAGTGGCGGCGACGACTCCTGCATTGACCTTTTCATAAAGTGTGCCGGCGTTGATCTGCTGCTTCACGAGAAGCTCAAGAGCCTTCTTGCGCGAGCGCAAGATTCTCGTTGAAAGCTCCATGGCGAGAATATGGAATTTTCCGAATCTCTCTTCGTCGAGCTTGACGAGATTGTCGAGCACCTTAAACAGCGTGTCGAGTTCCTTTTCACTTTGCTTGTAGTTTTTCAGGGCGAAGTGTATCTCAGAGAGATCGAAAAGGAGCGCGACGAGCACCGATCTGAACTCCACGTTCTCATAGTCGGGAAATTCGCGCATGACTTTCAGGGCGGCGACGGTGCGCTCCATGGCGTCGAGGTATCTTTCTTCTGTAATAAGTTGTTCGGTGGCTTTTCTGTATGAAAGCGCCTCTTTGAGCACTTCGAGTTCCTTGGATTCCGGGCTGAATCTCTCGAGCATCAAGGGAATTTGGATCGGTGTCATAATTTGTATGGTGTTTAATTTTGTTTGCGTGATGCGATTTTGGATTTGTGTCCGAGATAGCCTCCGTGGTGGCGGCGTGCGTAATCTTCGACGGTGAATCCGATGGCCTCCATTGTGGCGACGACCAGAAGGTCGCCCATGACGGTCATCATGGTGGTCGACGTGGTGGGGGTCATTCCGAGTGGGCATACCTCCGGGGCGGATCCTGTGAAAAGGGAGATGTCGGCGGCGGCGGCAAGAGGGCTTTCATGGCCTCCGGTGATGACGATAAAGGGGATTTCCGGATAAAGAGCCTTGGTGAGGTCGATGAGCTCAAGAATTTCGCGGGTCTTCCCTGAATTGCTCAACAGCAGCAGCACGTCGTTTCGCTGTAGGATGCCGAGGTCGCCATGCTGGGCCTCGGAGGGATGGAGAAATACGGCGGGAGTGCCCGTGGAGCAGAACGTCGTCGCAATGTTCATCGCGATTTGTCCTGCCTTGCCCATACCTGACGTGACGAGCTTTCCCCCTTTCCTATTGACTTTTTCGACTATCAGTTCCACGGCCTTTGCATATCCGTCGGTCAGGGGAATCGACTTTATGGCAGCTGCCTCTGATTCGAGAATCCGGCGGCATCGGTCGAGAAGGAGGTCTTTGTCGTTTATTTCCATTGTTAATAATTTCTAATTGAAGAAAAAGAATTTAAAACAGAGGCATAAGCCTTATTCTGTCAAGACAGTTGCCTGCCTTCGAATGACGTCAGGGCGTCGCGCCATTCCGGGCTGACGCTGCATGATTTTGCGGAGGCGGCATCGAAGCAGACCATCACGCTTTTGCAGGTCGACTTGATCTGCCCTGAATTCTTTTCCCTGATTATCTGGAAGAGTATGAAGCTCTTGTCGTGGACGGCGATACACGTCGTCAGCACCTCGATGCTCTCCTGGAAATAGATTGGGGCGATAAAGGCACAATCTATGTTGGCCACGACCGTGTCTACGTTTTGCCAATCCACCGGCGATCCCTTTACCGTCTCAAGATAATGGGCCTTTCCTGTATCATAAAAGCTCAGGTATACGTTATTGTTCACGTGGCCGAGCACATCTACGTCGTTGAAGCGTAGCTGCAGCGGGGTGGAATGGTGGAAGAGGGATATGTCGGGGAGGTTGTGCGGATCCATATGTGTTGTCTGTTTTGATGGATTTTGGTTTTGGGGAATAGCCGGAGTGGAGTCACGACGTGAAGCGTATGTCTGCCACGACCTCTTTCCCTAAGTAGGAATTGATGGCCCTGGCAAGACGCGACCTCGACATGAGGAGCTCATGGCGCAATGCGGCGTTGGGAACCCCCACGGTCATCAGTCCGGCTTTCACGAAAGGCCGTCTGCATTGGCTTGCTATGTGAGGCCCAACGATGATGTGCCAGCAATCGGATGCCTTGCATTCGTCAAGACGGTCTTGCATGCAATTGTCTTGAAAAGCGAGCCTAAGGATGTCGCCGATGCTTTGGGATTCCTTTCTTTCCATTTCTGTGTTTATTAATCTGTGCTGATTGTCTCAAACCGACCGTCGGCAACGTTCATCAACGCCCGGGGGCCCTCCATGCCTGAGAGGATGTCATCGAGATGCTTGCGGTTGGTGTCGGTGATGAATATCTGTCCGAAAGTGTCGGATGTGGTGACCTCCCTCATTATGCTCTCCACTCGTTTTGAGTCGAGTTTGTCGAAAATATCGTCAAGCAGGAGAAGGGGGGTGATTCCGCTCGCCTCTTTCAGGAAATCGAAGATTGCGAGCCGGAGGGCCACCGTGAATGTCTTCACCTGTCCCTGGCTGCCGAGGCGTCGCAGGGAGTATCCGTCAAGGGTGGCGTCGATGTCATCTCGGTGGGGACCTGCTGAGGTGAAGCCAAGGATGGTGTCTTTTTGCCTGCGCTCGGCGAGCAGGTCGCGGAGCGATTTGCCGTTCATCTGGCTCTTGTAGGCTATTGCCACGGTTTCGCGGTTGTCGGCAAGCCTGCCATAGCATTCCTCCACTTTCGGGGTGATTTTTTCCACCCACGCCCTGCGGCATTCATGGATGCCGGCTGCAGCATCTTCCATGCCCGACTCTACGCTCTCGAAGAGAAGCGAGTCTCTGACTCCGGCGCGGAGCATCCTGTTGCGGCTTTCCAAAGCTCGGGAGTATCTTATTAGGCGGGCGAGATAGTCGGGATTGGCCTGGGAGATCACCATGTCCATCAGTTTCCGGCGGTCTTCACCGGGTCCGCTGACGAGCTGGGAATCGCCCGGGGTCACGGAGACCACGGGATATCGACCGATATGCTCGGAGATTCGCCGGTATTCCTTGCCGTTTCGCTTTAGGCTTTTCCCTTTCCCTTTGGTCATGCCGCAAGCGATGGTGTCGGTGGCTCCGGTGTCGGTCAGGAAATCTCCTTTCACGAGGAGCATCTCCTGCCCGTGGGTGACCAGCGCGCTGTCGGGAAGGGAAGTCATTGGCCGGGCCATGCAGAGGAAATGTATGGCTTCAAGAAGGTTGCTTTTCCCCATCCCGTTCATGCCGAGCAGGCAGTTGACCCCGGGGGAGAATTTCAGCTCCGCCGAGGCTATGTTCTTGAAATTGAGTATGTCGATTGATGACAGAATCATGCGTCGTCTTTTTCTCCGAATGCAAGGTCGCCGGCATCGCCGAGTCCGGGCACGATGTAACTGTGGGAATTGATTTCCGGATCGATGGCCCCGGTCCATATCGTCGTCATTCCCTGAGGCAAAGTGTCGCAGAGATATTCGATGGCCTGTCGGGAAGCTATGGCGGAGGCTACATGAAGTCGCGCCGGGGTTCCTTTTTTCAACAATGCGCGGTAGCCGAGTTCCATGGAGCTTCCGGTGGCAAGCATTGGGTCGACAAGGATAAGGGTTTTCCCCTCGATCGAGGGAGAGGCCATATACTCCACAAGCACGTCAAACTGGTCGCCCTTTTCCTTATATCGGCGATAGGCGCTGACGAAAGCGTTCTCGGCATTGTCGAAATATGACAGGAATCCGTTGTGGAACGGAAGGCCTGCCCTGAGAATAGTGGCCAGGACTATCTTGTCGGAAATTTCATGACACATCGCTTTCCCCAAGGGGGTCTGCACGCTCTCTTGCGTATAGTTTAGCCTTTTAGAGATTTCATAAGCCATTATTTCTCCTATCCTCAAAAGGTTGGTGCGGAAGCGCATGGGGTCGCCCTGGATTTTGACGTCGCGAAGCTCCCTCATGTATCTGCTGACGAGGCTTGGAGTCGTGGCGAAATTGATTATCTCTATATTGTTCATAATATCAAACTTTTGGCGGCGTTCCGGAATGAGGAGTCGTCGCCGGAAGGTTAAGAATTTATTTTGAAGCTCTCAAGGCGTGTCCCTGCGGTTGCCGCTTGTGGGGTCTCTTTTGCAACTTCATTGCAAATATAGCCATTATTTCTCTTGCCGGGAAACTTTGTCAAGAAAAATTTGTGTCTTGGCAGTGTCTTTTTCAAGTTGACGCCTCAGAGCCTCGATGGAATTGAATTTCTCTTCGTCGCGCATCCTGGCTACGAAGGTCAGCTTTATGGGCATCCCGTAGATGTCGCCTTTCCAGCCAAGTATGTGGGCTTCGATGGTCATGTTGTTGCCCCGGCGCACGGTGGGGCGAGTGCCGACGTTGACCATCGCCCCCCTTCTCGACCCGTCGGGGAGAGTGGCGAATGCGGCGTAGACTCCGTTGCCTGGAAGGACGATGCCGGCATGCGGAAGGATATTGGCTGTGGGGAAACCGATGGTTCGCCCGAGCTTGTTCCCTTCCACGACAACGCCCGGGAGCGAGAATTTCCTTCCAAGCATGGCGTTGGCTTCCTCGATTCGTCCCGATGAGATGGCTTTCCTGATTGCCGAAGAGCTTATGCCGGCCACGAACGGTGCCTCCGTGACCTCTATGCCGAGCCGTGAGCCGATTTCCTTGTAGTCGGCCACCGACAATGCCACGCCGTCGCAGCCGAAAGTATTGTCGTAGCCCACGACGATGGCTTCTACATTATAATCGTCGCGAAGCATCTTCATCCAGTCGGAGGCCGTCGTGCTTCTCAGGCTTTCGTCGAAGGGGACCACCACCGGCACGACCCCGGCCTTCGACAGGAGGTCTTCTTTTTTATGTATCGTGGTGATGGAAAGCGGCGCACGTTCCGGGGCTATAAGCGAGAGGGGGTGGCGGTCGAATGTGATCGCTATCGGCTGAAGTCCCTTCTCGGAGGCTATCTCCTTAAGGCATGAAATCACGGCGGCATGGCCAAGGTGCACGCCGTCGAAGGTGCCTATTGCGGCGGCGTTTCCGTTCACTTTGCCGGACCCTCCTCCTCAAGGATGTCGCAGACGGCGGAGAAAGAATCATCCCCGGTCTTTTTTATTTGTATGGCATTGATCCCAAGTCCGCGTGCGCTGTTGCAGTTGGCTTCGGAGTCGTCGAGTAGGAGTGTCTCCTGAGGGTTCAGATGGTAGCGGTTGAGGAGGTTTTTGAATATCTGCGGATCGGGTTTGCAGGTCCTTTCCTGAAAAGAGACGACAATACCATCGAAATAGTCATTGATCGACTTCCCCTCCTGTCGGAATGCGAGGTCGATCCAATGGTTGTACATGACGGGGTTGGTGTTGGAAAGTACGAATAGTTTGAATCCCTTCCGGCGAAGGTTGCAGATGGTGCGCAGCCTTTGGAGAGGGAGGCCTACGAGGAATCCCTCGAATGCGTCCTGGATGTCGACACACGTCGTGCCCGGATGGCAAAGCGGAAGCAGTCCGTCGTAGAATTGCGAGGCTGTTATGAGGCCGGATTCCAAAAGAAGAAACGGGCCTTTCTGCTCATATTGCCCGAGCAGACGGTCGGAATCGGTGATGCCGAGGCTGTGGAGGGCGTTGACGGCGTTTCCGCGCTCAAGGTCGATGACGACTCCGCCGAGGTCGAAGATTATGTTTTTGATGTTGTCCATTTACAAAAAAATAGAATGCTGACGCAAAATTAATATTTTTTTTGTCACCTGCCGACAAAATATTACCTTTGTAGGAAATATATTTCAGTTTTTCCTGCTTCCCGGGATATTGCGGCGTCGGTTGTCATTCTCGAGAAGAATAGGATTGATTGACGTAGAGTTTTTGATAGTCAGAGGAATATTAACGTAAAAACATATATGTTATGACGAAGCAAAGAGCTATTGGAATCCTGACCTCCGGCGGCGACGCCCCCGGAATGAATGCTGCGATTCGTGCCGTCACGAGGGCCGCTATTTATGCCGGGTTCAAGGTGTATGGCATCATGAGGGGCTATAAGGGATTGATTACTGACGAGATAGAGGAATTTTCCACGCAAAACGTGTCTAACATTATCCAGCGCGGAGGCACGATTCTTAAGACTGCCCGTTGCAAGGAGTTTCAGACTCCCGAGGGGCGCCAGTGTGCGTATGATGTCTTGCAGCGTCATGGCATCGATGCTCTCGTCGTTATCGGTGGCGACGGCTCGCTGACGGGCGCAAGGATTTTCGCCAATGAGTTTTCATTCCAGATTGTCGGCCTTCCCGGCACGATTGACAACGACCTTTATGGCACAGACTCCACAATCGGGTATGACACGGCCCTCAATACGATTATGGAGTGTGTCGACAAGATCCGCGACACGGCTACCAGCCATGAACGCCTGTTCTTTATTGAGGTGATGGGACGTGATGCCGGGTTCCTTGCTCTTAACGGTGCGATCGCATCCGGGGCGGAAGCCGCCATCATCCCTGAGATTTCCACGCAGGTCGACCAGCTTGACGAGCTGATTGCAAACGGTTTCCGCAAGTCGAAGAACTCTTCGATTGTGCTTGTCGCAGAATCTCCGGCCACTGGCGGCGCAATGGGTCTGGCTGAGAGGGTGAAGAAGGAATATCCCGACTACGACGTGAGGGTCACGATACTCGGACACTTGCAGCGTGGCGGCTCCCCCACGGCCTACGATCGTATTCTTGCTTCGCGTATGGGCGCGGCTGCTGTCGACGCGCTTCTTGATGATCAGCGCAACGTCATGATAGGCATAAAGAACGACGAGATTGTCTACGTCCCATTTACGAAAGCTATCAAGAATGACAAGCCGATCAATCAAGAACTGATGTCTACTCTTCGCCGTCTTTCCATCTGAGGCATCCCTGCAGTTAGGACGCGCATGATGATTTTTGCGGACGTTGGTCAGTTGGCCGATGTCCGCTTTCGTTCTGCGTTATAAATCGGCGCATAGTAATAAACCTGTGTTTAGGCGTAAAGATTACATAGTCTGAAAATGAAAAATTTAGTGTCGTTCACGCC
>VSPO01000073.1 GCA_009775375.1 Muribaculaceae bacterium
ATTGCATCTGCGGTTTTCATGCCACAAATTTAACACTTTTCTCAAAATTCATGCACCGGGTTTTCGGCTTGAGCCCTCTTTGCCATGTTTTTGAGGTACGCCCAATATGGGTGTCAATCTTTTTGACAATGCAAAGTTAAATTACTTTATGAAAACACCATGCTTCGTTAACATGATTAACATATTTTTATACAATATCCTCACAAAACGTCAAATTATGATTCTCGTTCACCAATATTAACTAATTTTTTAATTAACTTTGTAGTCAAGTTATGCGGCATGGATATATTCCTTGTCGCTTTTCCATCAGCAGTCAGCAGTTAAATCCATAATCATTTTCCAGATCAGAATGAGCCGGTTAGTAAAACGTCAATACATCATCCCCTTTATCCTCATCACGTCTCTCTTCTTCACTTGGGGCTTCGCAAGGGCAATCCTTGATGTGCTCAACAAGCATTTCCAAGAATCGCTCTCTATCTCGATCACCCAATCCACGCTTATCCAAGCCACCACCTACCTCGGATATTTCCTTATGGCCCTACCGGCCGGCATACTCATCACCCGTCTTGGTTACCGCAACGGAGTAGTCACGGGTCTTTTGCTCTTTGCAGCCGGGTCGCTGCTGTTTATCCCCGGCGCGGGATACATGTCTTTCCCGATTTTCCTTGTGGCTCTTTTCGTCATTGGTTGCGGACTCGTTTTTCTGGAAACTGCCGCCAACCCCTATGCCGCTGAACTCGGCGACAAGGCCACTGCCGCAAGCCGATTGAATCTCGCCCAGTCGTTCAACGGACTTGGATGCATCCTTGCCCCGGTCTTGGTCGGGGGATTCCTCTTCTCCGAGGAGAGCAACGGCAATATAGCCGTCCCCTACACGATTATGGGGACAGCCGTGCTGATTATGGCCATCGTATTTTCAAGAGTGAAACTTCCGGAAATCACGATATCCGATTCCGATCGCCGGAATGATGAGGGAATCTCAAAATCCATAGCCTCGCTTTGGAAGAATCCCCGGTTCCGTGCCGGACTTTTCGCCCTTTTCTGCTACGAGATAGCGGAGATCTCCATCAACAGTCTTTTCATCAACTATGCCACGTCCGACGGATGGATGGACAAGGCGGCAGCCTCGGTAGTGCTCTCTTTTGGGGCACTCGGGCTCTTTATGGCTGCTCGTGTAGGCGGGAGCTGGATAATGAGCAAGGTGGCGGCGGAAAAAGTGCTTTTCGTATGCGCCGTCATGACCGTGGCCGGAGCCGTGGCCGTGACGATGGACGCCGGATGGGTATCGAAGGCCGGGCTCTTCGCCTGCTATGCTTTTGAGGCAATCATGTTCCCGACGATTTTTGCCCTGACGATTGTCAACGCAGGGAAATCAGTGAAAATGGCCTCCTCTTTCCTCATGATGACCCCGATTGGCGGGGCTGTCGGCACATTCCTGATGGGACTGACCGCCGACCATACCTCAATGTCGTTCGCATTTATCGTTCCGGCAATAGCCTATGGCGTTGTCCTGATTTTTGCATCGAGTATCTTGAAATCAAAAAAATGAATATGACCAACACCGACAACCGATGCGCCGACATCTGCTGCATCGGACATATAACCCTCGACCGAGTGATAACCCCCAGGTTTACCGCACACATGCCCGGAGGGACCGCCTTCTATTTCGCCAAGGCATTAAAGAACCTTGAACACGATGGATTCCTGCTCGTGACGGCCGTAGGAGAATCAGAACTTGGGGTTGTGGATGAATTGCGTCTCGACGGCATCGACGTGGTGGCGCTTCCCAGCAAGTATTCCGTGTTCTTTGAAAACAAATACGGAGAGAATATGAACGACCGCACTCAGCGCGTCCTCGCCAAGGCCGACCCGTTTACTCCCGCTTCGCTCGACAGCATCAACGCACGTATCTTCCATCTCGGCACCCTTTTGGCCGACGATTTCAGCCTCGAAGCCATCAAGGCGTTGGCAGCCAAAGGGATGGTCTCTGCCGACGTGCAGGGCTATCTCAGGAAGGTAGTCGGAGAGGAGGTCGTGGCGGTGGACTACGACCTGAAGCGCGAGGCAATGCCCTATATCGGCATTCTAAAGGCCAATGAAAAGGAGATGGAAGTGCTGACAGGAGAATCCGACCCGCGCAAGGCCGCTCTCGTTCTTGCAGAATGGGGATGCAGGGAGGTACTTCTGACGCTGGGCGATAAGGGTTCGCTGATATACGCGGAGGGGAATTTCATCGACATTCCGGCCCTGCCTCCGACCGACCTTGTCGACGCCACGGGATGCGGCGACACATACATGGCCGGCTATCTCTATCAGCGCAGCCGAGGAGCTTCCTATTATGAAGCCGGGCTTTTCGCTGCCGCAATGTGCACGATAAAACTCGCCTCAAAAGGGCCTTTCTCCGCCTCAGCCGAAGATGTCGAATCTCTCATAAAAGGATATTCTCCTGCCGTCTGACCTAGAATCCGTCATTCCTAATACCGTCAAACATACCGCCAATAAACTCATAATCCCCTCAATCCAACCTGACCATGATCAACCAATTATCGAAACGGGCTTTGCTCTTTCTGTCGCTGACCCTCCCCCTCGCCCTCTCCTCCAAAGCGGAGACTGCGCCTTCAGCCTGGGATTTATATCAAATCCCGGCGAACGCCGACCGCCAACTTTTCTTCGCCACGGACGCTATCGGAAAGAAACTTCCTATCTTATGGGGATTCGACACCGCATGGAACGACTACGCAAATATGCTCCGGGGAGTCAGATACACCGGTAGCGACATCATCGGCGTGGCTCGCGTCTCTTTCCAGCCATGGGCGCAAATCACGCAGAAGGGAGTCTTGCCGGAATCCCTTCAGAAAAACCTCGACAAGAGGCTTGAGACTGTCGGTCTGATTGGGAAGAAAGTTGACATCGCGCTCAACCTTGACGGCGGGGAGCCAACGATCAAAGAGATTTATGGAGGACTGGATGCCGACAACAATTACATTGGCGATCCGGAGTCAGTTGCCGACAATTATGCACTGCTTATCGATGCCACGGCCCAAGCCGTGACGAAGGCCGGCTATAAGGTGGTGTCGGCCGCGCCATTCAATGAGCCCGACTATTTCTGGAACGGCACTCCCATCGAAGTCTTTGATAAGATCAACCGTCGGCTGAAAGATCTCGATACGTATCCCCTTTTTCGCGACATCAGGATAAGCGGGGGCAACACCCTTAATTGCGACGAGGCGCTTCCATGGTACGACAAGCTGAAGGAACACCTCGACGAGGGAAACACGCATCAGCTCGCGGGGGACTTCGATCATTATGCCGATTTCTTCGCCCGGGTCAGGGCTGACGGAAAATATGCCACCGCCGACGAGCTCCACAACGTAATGGAAGCTATGGTGGGCGTGGAATATGGTATGCAGACAGGAATATGGTGGGGCACGGCCGAACATGCCCGTGGAGAATTCTGCAAGGCAAGTTTCGGGGAACGTCTCGGTTATGCCGAGAACCGCTATGCATGGTCGGCGGCTTCAGTCTATCGCGCCCCTTCCGGGAACGTGCAGGCATTCCTTGGATGCTCCGAACGCCAGGCCCGTCCCTCCTCTTTCCATTTCGTATCGCTTTCGGGCGACATATTCGTCAACGGCAAGGGCCCCCTTCGCGAATACACGGCATTTTTGCCCGGCGACCCTCAGGGCGGCTACCAGACCGAACTGCAACGCAATGCCGAGACCGTGCTCGAGATTAGCCAAGGTGAAGACATAGCTCCGGAAATCGACGGCACGTACACAATCGTCAATGCAGCCAGCCATCTCGCAGTAGGCGGGGAGAATGGGACGACCGCCAACATGACAAACATCGTCCAATCCGCATATGTGGCGCATCCATCTCAGCAATGGGACGTTACGCCCGTGCCGATGACTCAGGGCGGCGATTTCAGCTATTTTTTCATTAAGAATTCATCCGACGGACAGGCTCTCGACAACTGCAACTGGAATCTCGAGCCGGGAGGTAAAGTCATTGCCTATGGAGCCTCGGACGCAGCCGTGCAGCAATGGGCACTCGAATATGACGGCGACGGCTTTTTCCACATCCGCAACAAGCACAGCGCCCTTTATCTCGAACCATCCGGGGGAACCGACGGAGCGCAGCTCGTGCAGAATCCTCGCAGCGACGCTCCGACGCAGAAATGGCGTTTCATCCCGAAAAGAGAAAGCGTGGAATTTCGAGACATCGACACGCCCACCGGATTAAAAGCCTCTTCCGGCACGGCATCGGTGGCACTTTCATGGGATGCAGTCGAGGGATTGAAATACAATGTATTGAGAGCGGGGAAAGGCTCTGAAAAATTCAACACCATAGCCCGCGGACTTGGCAACGGCTCTTTTATCGATAATACAATCGAAGCCGGAGAAACGTATCTCTACAAAATCCTCGCTGAGGATGCTTCGGGCAACCGTTCATCGGCTTGCGAGCCTATTGAAGTGGCTGCGACAGGAAAGGAAACCTTGCTGGTAAGGTGCATGCTCGACGGCAGTCTTGATTGCAAAAGCGAAGATGCTTTCTCCTTGAAATTAAACGGACAAGAGGCTTATGCGGATGGACGCACGGAAGGAAGCCGCGCGCTTACCCTCCGGCAGTCGCGCTGGCTGCAACTCCCGTATTCAATTCTTGGGAGCGACGGTTTTACGATCGGCATGTGGGTGAGAAACTATGTCTCAAACGACGGCACCCAGCTTTTCTCTACGGGACATGGAGAGGATGATTGCCTGTACTTCTCTCCAAATGAGGGGGGCGTTGCCCGTTTGGTGGCGACATCCCGTGGCAACAGGGCGGAAATTGCCTGCGATTCCAAGCTTGAAAATGAATGGACACACGTGGCAATCACTTCCGACGAGGATGAAGTTTCGCTCTATATCGACGGCAAAATGGTTGGCGGAGGTCCATCAAGAGAGATGGCGGAAATGATTCCTGCCAACCGACTGCTGACTTATATCGGCAAACCCCAGCACACCTTGAACAGCCGCACCACCTTTTATCTCAGCGACATTCAGGTCTACAACCATTCCCTTTCTCCTTCCGAGATAACCAAGCTCTTGCAGGGAGAGACCGCCGGATTAGACGGAATCGCCGTGGAGAAAGAAATCATCTCAAAAGAATACTTCACACTCGGAGGAATCCGCATCGACAATCCGGAAGCCAAAGGTCTGATGCTCGTCAGGACCACCTACTCCGACGGCACCACCACCATCTCCAAAATCCTCCGCTAACTCCGCATCATTCTGCCCCATCCAAAAAAAGCCTCTCTTATAACTCCTACAATTCCTATAGGAATTATAAGAAGGCTGAAAGCCTAAAAGACTTCGATCCAGTCAAGGATGACGCCTTCAGAGAGGGGCTTCACCTTTAGCTGGCCCTTGCCATTGCGGGCTACCGGAAGCGTCACGCGACGCACGGCCCGGCCATTCAGGATATTCTCCTTCCATTCCTCGCTGCGGCCTGACGTGGCATAATCGAAGACTACAGGTTTGCCGCCGTCGAGCGACACCTCTACCTTCAATCCCTCTTCGGCAACGACAGGATGGTTGGGAAGGAAATTCAAAGCTATTGTCACGGAGTCCGTCGGCAAGCTGCCCAAAGAATACGTGACTGCCTTCCCTTTCCCTATCTCAATGGCATGGCCGGTATGACCCAGACCCTCATGTTTGCTTAAATAGCCTTTGGAGAAACGGGCCTCGATCTTACGACCCTCTTTCACGTCGGGCTCGGCACAGGTCTCTCCCACCTTGAGCGGAGCGAACACCGGCTGCTTGCGCGGCTGGAAATCCATTATGCCGCGCCATTTCCCGCCGTTTGCAATTCCTTGATTGTAGATTTTCGTCAGAGAGACGATGCTGTCGTAGGCAGCCGTGTTCTTTGCCCAGTCGGCCTTGCCATGGCGCGCAAGCTGCCCGTAGAGCATCTTCTTGTTCATCTCTGCCGAAGCCTGCACGGGATATTTAACCAATTGGAAATACGTGTCGAGCCTGTCGGAAGGGATATTCTTCAAGATTGACTCCGCGTTTTCCTCAATAGAGGCATAATCCTTGAGACGCTCCTGAATATAGCTGTCGGTCCAGGGAAGGTCGCGCACATGGTTGTAATAATCCGTGCCATACTCCTCGCAACGGGTGTTGCCCAGGAACTCAGGCCGGCGGATAGAGGCAAGATGATAGTATTCGTTCATCATCGGAAGGATGGCCTTAGCGTTCTTCTCCCCGAATTCGCGAGCGAAGAAATCCTGCATATGGCGTTTTACGCCTTTTTGACCGACAGCATCGATATTCCAGGCCATGTCCATGAAAAGCTCGATCTGATATTCGGCCGGCTTGATGTCGCCGACGTTCAGGATCCACATCTCTCGGATACCCTTGTCGTAGGCGAGCTTCATCTGCTGCCACATCAGATAGGGGTTGAACGTGCCGAGCCAAAGATAGTCGTGCGGGCGGCCCCAATATGAGACGTGGTAGTAAACCCCGTTGCCACCCTTGCGAGAAGCCTCCTCCGGGGTTGGGAAATGGCGGATGTTGCCATAATTGTCGTCACACCACATCAGCGTCACATCTTCCGGCACCTCCAGCCCGGCATTATATACGTCGAGCACCTCCTTATAAGGGATGAACACCTGCGGCACCTTCTCCACATCCTTATTGACATACTTTGCAAGCAAAGCCCTCTGGTCGGCTATGGCACGTGAAAGCACGTTTTTCTGCTCCTCCACGGTTTTCGTGCCGTTCATCGCCCCGTCGTGCACTCCGCGCATTCCGAGCGTATAGACAATCTCCTGTCCGGCCACGTCCTTGACGCGGTCTTCCCAGAACTTCAGCACATTGTCGCTGTTGTTGACGTAGTCATAATCGCCAACGCCACGTCTGCCCCACTCCACGGCCGTGCTTGAGGCCATAGGTTCGCAATGCGACCCTCCTATATATATGCCATACTTGTCGGCCATCTCGCGGTTGCCGGGCGTCAGGAAGAACGGCTCCGTGCATTCATGCATCGCGGGCCAATAATAGTTGGCGCGAAGTCTTAGAAGCAGCTCGAAAATACGGGCGTTGGTCTGCGGACCGACCACACCCCGCTTATTGCCCGGCTCCATGGTCATGGAGCTCCAGGGCATGAGTCCCCAGTCTTCATCGTTGATGAATATTCCGCGATACTCCACGTCGGGGGCCTGCCGGGTAGAGAATCCTTTCGGAAGCTTGAAAGAATCACGGACGCGTGGCGTAGCGTCGGCCCACCATTCCCAGGGTGACACACCGATCCGGCGCGACAACTCCATCAGGGCATATGCCGCTCCGTGGCTGTCATGCCCGGTAATGCTCAGCGTCCCCTCGGGAGTCACCTCCATAAGGAACCCTTGCGGGTCGGCTACGACAGATGGATTTATCTCAATCTTGACATCAGGATTCGACGACACGACGCTCGCCGTGTCGCCAAAGACGCTTCTGAGGTCTCTTCCTAACATCGACAGGGCCGTGGTCAGCACCGGCCGGTGGTCTTTCGGGATGGAAACTTTCAAGTCTTTTCCCTTCCGGATTTCAAAATCATTTGCAGCCGCAAGGTCGGGCGAGGCCAAACCAATGACGGGCAAAGCAAGCATTGAGCAAAGGATAATCTTTAATCTATTCATTGTCATTACGGTTTTTCGGATACGAAAGTGGTGATTGAGCGAGGCGGAAGCTTCAGGTCGTCCAGTTTAGAAGGATTGCCCACCTTTCGGAGCATTTCCCCGTTAACGTCGGATGTGCGATAGGCTTTCCAGCCCTTTGCCTTCAGTCCGTCGATGTTGATCTCTTCCTCCTTCTCCGAATAGTTGATCGCCACGACCACGAAGCTGCCGTCGGCATTGCGGTAGGCGGAAAGCATCAGCCCGTAGGGGTCGGTGGCACTTGCGGCATCCTTCGAGCCGGCCTTTGTGACATCGATTCTGACAGCACCGGGGCGCACGAAGCGGCTGTAGTTGCCCAACGACCAAAGCAAGCGGGAGTCGACGATGGTGTCGGTCTGCGCACCCGGCTCGCGGTATTGAAACATCAGGCCGTCCTTGTAATCGCCTCCGATTGCCCTCCACCATTGCCAGCTACGGGCGTCGGCGAATACGAGATCGTGGTGGATCATTCGGGCGACGTAGAGGGCGGTCTTCATCGTGCGGTCGTAGCCTCCACCGCCACCGATCTCCTCGTCGTTGCCCATTATGCAGACCTCGCTCTGCCAGAAATCCACGCCGTATTTCTTCAGCAAGTCGCGCAGCTGCTCGCGGAACATTCGCATGGAGTCGACCGGCGTATTGGTCCAATAGCTGTGTCCTGCCATCAGACGGCCCACGGATTTGAGGTCGCCGACGTATGTCTCCGTGCTGTCGGGGGAGAAATAGGATTGTATCTGGTAGCCGCGTTCGGGACCGGTAATGTGCGTGCGCATCATTGCGCGGTAGTCCGACGATTCGGGGATGGTGACTTTCGTATTCATTCCCCTTGCTGCGAGTTCCTTGTCAAGGAGACGGGCAATGCGGGCTATCTCATACTTCGTGGCGGGCGTACCCTCCTGCTTCGGGCCTTGCCAGTTCCAATGTCCGTCGGGTTCGTTGACGGGGGAGATATAGTCGAGCGTCACGCTGTCGTGCTTCTCCAGGCCTTGCACGACGTCGGCCATAAACCGCGCGAAATCGTCATACCGGTCCTCCTGTAGATTAAACGTGCCGTCACGGCCCGTGTTGGTGGCGAGTCCGTTCTTTGTGTAATACACCGGAGGGGAATTGAGGAAACCCAGGAGATATGGCACGCCATATTTTTTGGCCAGTTTCAGGAAATTCCGTTGTCCGAGCTGCTTGTCCCAGTTGTAGGTGCCGTCTTCATTTAGGAAGCATTCCGTGCGGGTTCCCCGGTTGATGTAGGAGCTGTCGCCCTGCTCGGTGCTGCCGGCTCCGATGTTGTATCTCCATATGCTGAGACCGGCGCCTTCGGGATTACCCTCGGCATCATCGGCCGAACTGAAGAGCAGACGCGCCACGCGTTCCTGCGTAGGTTGGGGCATCTCACCGACGGTCCACATGCTCCAGGCATCGGAGGCTCCGAAGTTGTCGATTGTCTGATATGTCTTCGAAGGGTCGGCCACGTAGGTCAGTTCCGCCTTCCGTGTGCTGCATGAGGCAAACAGCAGAAGTGAGACGGCGATCGGCATCAGTTTTTTATCCATTGCGTTCTGTTGATTATAAGGTTAAAGTTCAATTCATAATGCACGATGCGTAATTGTGATGAAAAAGTCCCTCCCCGCCTGCTGCCTTCTTGTCGGCGATCAGGTTGAAAAAAGATCCGATAGAGTTATCATTGCCGACAAGAAAGCAGCAGAGGGAGAGACAGGGCCTTATTAATGTTAACTCACCACAAAATTACAAAACCGGAATGACACTGCAAGATAAAAAACTGTCAGAAATGATTGCAAATCGTTCAAACAACTATCGAGTCGGACTTGCCAGACAGGCCAAACAGGTCTGAGCAGTCTGACCTGTCAAATCGGTCGGACTTATTCGAAGATTCTATTGCATCGTCAAATCAAAGGCATAAGAATAGTCAATACGCCCTCTGTCTTTATGATTCTCAATCCATCCACTCTCCTGATGGCTTATTTTCGATATTTCTCCGGCCTTGACATTCTTGAAACGATCTGAAACCTCTTTTAATACCGATATCTCTATATCGTCAAAAACCGTCATATCCGGCTCTGCTTCCGAATCAAGTTCTATTCCCGAAGACATATCCGGGAATATATATTCATTCATCCCGACACCGGAAATTGAATCGTAGATCTTTCCCCAATTCTCGGGCACAGGGCCAAACTGCATTGCGACGTAGCATAATCCCGTCATGCCATAACCCTTGCGACGATAACTAAGGAAGTCGGCATAAAACAGCAGCTTATTCATTTTCGTGACAAAAACGCCACCTTGTTCTTTAATGAAATACTCTACAGCTGATTTCAATTTTTGCTGCGAAAACGCCACGTATCCCGATAATGCCGACGGCATCGAAGTCGGGCGAACATATTCCTCCAGATTTTTTATCCTCGTCTGCAGTTTGAAATATTCTGCTTCTCCAATAATCTCTTTCGATGCATCCAGAAAGTCAAGGAAGATCGATTTATCTCTTATTGCTATCAAAATTCTTGCATTGGATGCGCTTGGCATGTCTCCACTCTCATAACTCCTGTATTGGTTTATCCCCAAACCCAATATTTCCGACATTTTAGCGGCCGACAATCCATAATATTTTCTCAAAGCTATGATTTCCTCCGGGAAAGGAATACCATGCTTCACTCTGTATTGGTTGTAAACCTGATTCAAATTTGCCTCGTCGAGCTGAGTCGTGGTCCACGAATCGCCGGAGGCATCAATAATTGCCGTGTGCAAATAGTCGAACTGCTCTTTTCGGAAAGTAGCGGTTCGTCGTTCGGTCAGGAATCGCTCACCCGACATTAAATTCACGTCTTTCATAATCAACTCTCTTTAAATGGATAATTCATTGGATGCTCGGCGACATGAAACGATATACATATCGAATGAGAATTAGGGACTCCCATTGAAATCTTGATATATACCTCTGTCCCCTTTACGTCCTTTCCAAAGACCCACATTTCTCCGTGTTTGTTCAATTCATCCGTTATGGGGCCTTCTGAATAGTCCAACCATTCCAACAACATAACAATGGTTTCACGAAATCTTGGGGAGATTTCCAGTTCAAGCAAAGCATTGCGGTTCTTGTCGCGATCATCACGAAACCTAATCCCAAAGACCTTTACTTTTAAGTAGAAGTTTTCAAGAAATTTTTCTACATCATCTTTTGTAACCATATTGCAAAGTTACATGAATAAAACATAAAATGCAACTTTAAAGTTGTAAATAAGTGTTCAATATGGAAAGCTGGTCTCCGAGCCAGCACTGTGAGTCTGACGAGTCTTGAAAAAAAGAGAGAGCGCCTCAATCAATTCGCCGTGGGCGAAGAGACTGAGGCGTCCTGCAAGCCTTAAAACTAATGGAATCTCTATTGATTTACCTTACCTTTTTACCTTAAGATTTTTTATTCTGTCATTTCGTTGCCGGCATATTGGGCTCTGTCGGCCAGTAGGGGTTCTGGTAGATGGGAGAGTCTGCCACTGTCACTGCGTCGGGAGCCGTCAGCATCATCTGATAGATCGGCATAGGACGCAGATAGTGGGCCATGCTCCATTTCAGACCATCTATAACCTCGCTGTCGGCATGTGCCTCAAACGGACGGAGATACTCCGACAATTCAGGGGAGGAAATAGATTCCTTAAGTTTCTTCTGATCATACCAATTCTGCATAGGTGTGCCCCAAATATGTATGCCTTCTACATGATAGGGCTTGGTCATCATCTGGTCGTAGGAACGCCAACGCTGGAGGTCCATATGGCGGAAATCCTCAGCCATGAGTTCGCAGCGACGCTCGCGGCGGATATTGTAGAGAATCTTGTCGGAGAGGAGCTGACCGGCTGTATAAGCACCCCAGTCTCCCTTGGCCTCCTCTGCGATGTCGGTAGCATTGACAGTCTTCATGAAGTCGGCGTCAAGGCCGGTGTGACGTTCGCGGATTCTTGTCCAGTATTGAGTGGCAGTTCCGTCGAGCGAACCGTTTTTCTCATAGCTTGCCTCGATGTAGTTGAGAAGAGCTTCCACGCTGCGGAAAACGGGGCAGGCTGTGGAGCCCTGGCCATTGTCGCATTGGTTGCCATCATAGCTGTTGCCCTTGCGGAGCGCGTAGCCTGTGGAATAACCGTGGTCGGCATCTGTCGCCATGATATTGGGTACGGTTTCAATAGCCGTCACGTGGTCGCCCTCAGCGACATTGACAAGTGAATTTTGCTGGCCGGGTTCCTTGAGGAGGACGTGCAGACGCGGGTCGCGGTCGGCACGCACCTTTGAAATCTCGGTGTCGCCCTGATAGAGCGGACTGGCGTAGATGGGAAGACCATCCTTCATCACGAAAGCATCCACCATACCGCGGGTCGTGCCGCAGAGATAGTTTCCTACCTGAGCATAAACAGGCACATTATGAACAACTCCAAGACCCCTTACGTACTGGCGCCAAAGTAGCACTTCCTTGTAGCCGGAGAGGTCGGTCGTGCCGAACATCGCGAGCCAGGGATTGGCAGCTTCAAGACCGCCCAGCGTTACGCTTTCTCCCTCTGCCTGCTGAGGAACAATACCGGTGTTCTGAGTGAGTGTCGCTTTGTCGGCCACCTGCATTGCAGCATCCATGGCCTGCTGGAAGAACCATTTGTATTCTCCCTCCAAAGAACCTTCTGGGAACTGATATCCGGCGTTGTATTCCTTTGTGGCACCGGGCCAGCCTTCGCCATTGGGCACGAAAGGAGTTCCCGCGAAGTTTTTCAGCCAAGAACCCTCGTAGAGTGCCACGCGGCTCTTGATAAGGAGAGCGACATCAGCTGAAATCCTTGTCGTGGCCACGCTTGCGTCTTTCATATAATCTACTGCCTTGTCGAGGTCTTCGAGGATGAACCGCGCCACCTCGTTGCAGGGATAGCGACGGCTGTTCTCAGAAAGCACGGCCAAATCATCGGGGAGACAGGTCTTGATGATCGGGAAATCGCCGAATCTCTGAAGAAGCACGAAATAAGACCATGCGCGCATGAAATACATCTCTCCGATGTAGTGGCGAATCATGGCATCGTTGCCGGATATCTGCTTTGCCTCATATTTTGGAAGCACCTGATCGAAGAAATAGTTGATTGTGTTGATGTTCGTGAAGCTGTAGTTGCCGTCACTCATGCCGGTCTTCCATTTTCCGGGCACGTATTTTGCGTCCCAGCTCAAAGAGACCATATTGTCGGTGTGGAGATCTGCTCCATACGTGCCGTAGCTCCAGTTTCCCCACGAAGGAAGCACGTCTGCGTATCTTGCGTCGGTGTATGCCTGGAGATGCGACTCCATATTGAAGTATAGCTCCGGCGACACTGAAGACAGGGGCTCCTTGTCGAGGTAGTCGTTGCAGGAAACGAAGCCACCGGAAAGAGCCATGACGAGCATCGCTTTCAGATATATCTTTGTTTTCATTTTATGATTCATTTTTCAGATTAAAGAGTGATGTTAAGACCAAATGAATAGGTTCTTGATAGAGGATAGCAGCATCCGCCCTTGCCAGAGCCGACAGTCTCGGGGTCGAAGAGAGAGGAGAGCTTCGTGCCGGTCCAGAGGTTCTCGCCAGAGAAATAGATGCGGATGAGCTGGAAGCCGATCTTGCTAACGATATTCTTCGGGAGCGAATAGCCCACCTGAAGGTTCTTCAGACGGATATAAGAAGCGTCCTGGATGTAGCGGCTCTGAGCCTGCTGGTTTTTCCACGCCTCGCTGAACACCGGACGCGGATAGTAGGCATCGGGATTCGGCTGAGCATGACCGCTCTTCACCGACCAAGAGTTTTCATCACGGAAATAGTCTTCGTGCTGCTTAAGCCCCTGCGACCACCAAATGTCGTTGGTGACACCCCAGAAGTAACCGCTGCCCTGCCAGTAGTCGCGTTTTGCGACGCCCTGGAAATATACCCTTAGGTCAAAGCCTTTATATTCTCCGTGAAGATCAAGAGAGAAGAGCCAGCGCGGAGTGGAGTTGCCGAGAAGCTTCACGTCGCCATGGTCGTTGAGAGTATTGGCTCCATTGTTGACAACACCATTGCCGTCGAGATCCTTGTACATGATATCACCGGCCTTCCAGTTGTCGCCGAAGCTCGGCATGTTGTTCTTGAGGTGCGCGTCCATCTCAGCCTGAGTCTTGGCTATACCGACAGTCTCGTAGCCCCAGATTTCCCCGGGATGGCGACCCTGGATATAACGTTTTGGATCGTTTGGATTATTCTCAGGGAGTGTATTCGAGGGATTGTTGGGGTAGCGGGTGACTGTGGAGAATGCATCTGAAAGCACGAAACGTGCGCCGTAGCTGAGTCCCCATGAAGTCTGGTCGTTCCAGGAGATTTCGAAGTCCCAGCCATTGGTGCGCATATCGCAGTTGTTGGTCTTGGGCACTCCTGTACCGAGGGTTGCGGGAAGCTCAGGAGCCGGGCCCACCATATTCTTCGTGTTGCGGATGAAGTAGTCCATGCTACCACGCAGACGATTGTTGAGAAACGCGAAGTCAAGACCGAAGTTCCAGTTGTAGACCTTCTCCCACGTAAGCGATTCAGAAACGAGTGCTGGGAAGCCGGCGGTATTGGGTCTTACTCCGTTCTGTATCCACCAACCGTCAGACATGCCAAGACCGATTACTCGGTAGGTCTGATACCAGTTGTTGGTGTTCTGGTTGCCGAGCATACCCCAGGAAGCACGGAGCTTGAACTGGTTCATGACAGTGGAGTAATCTTCCCAGAATTTCTCATTGGCGATGTTCCAGCCTGCGGAGAATGAAGGGAGCCAGATCCAGCGGCGGTCGCTGCGGAAGCGGGATGTGCCGTCGTAGCGGAGGTTGGCCTCAAGAAGGTAGCGGCTGTCGTAGTTATAGTTGATACGACCGAAGAAACCGGCTGTGTCCCATTGGAATTTTCCTCCGTTGACTGCGGGAGTAATGGGTTTTCCGTTGACATCAAGACCACTTGTAAGGTCGGTCACAGGGAGTCCGGGAACGAGAATTCCGTCACGCTGATGCCCGAACTTGAGCTGCTTCATGTTTTCCGTTTGGAAACCGAGCATGACATGGAAGTCGTTTTTCTCTGCTATTGTGAAGTCGTAGTTAGAGAAAAGGTTGATGTTGAAGAAGTTTTCCCTCTTATATTCCTCATGCACGTTGCTCGACTGACGATAGAGGTATGGGTCACCGTTCACCTTGTGGTTGTAGAGCTGCTGAGCATCCCAGTGGCGAGTCTCGGAAAGCACGTTGTAGTTGAGTTCGGCGTGGATATCCCAACCCTGCAACGGATTGAAAACGAGTTCGAGTTGATGGGTGTTGCGGTCGGTCTGGAATGTGTCGTCGCCACCTTCTGCAAGTCCGAGAGCAGGAGTTGGAGCGTCGTATAGATATCCATTGTTGTCATACAAAGGAATCATAGGCCAACCCTGACGTCCGAGGTTGTCATAGAGGCCGTCGGTCAGACTTGAAGGACGGATGTAGTCCTGACGGTTCCAGCGTCCGTTATATCCCAGTTTCATCCAGGGGAAGAGCTGAGCCGAGAAACGCCCGTTGATGTTGTATTTCTTCATGCTGTTCTCTCCAAAACGCATATTGCCGTCGTGGTTGGAGAAGTTGGCAGAGAAATAATAAGTGATTTTGTCAGAACCGCCTGAAACTGAAAGGTTGTGTTCCTGAGAGAATGTTGTTTTCTTGAAAATTTCGCCATACCAATCGGTGTTGCCGTAGGCAGCATCCGGATCATATGGATTCTTCCAGTAACCGTTGCCTGCATCTACAAGACCCTCGGTCAGCTGGCCCGACTGATATTTTAGAATCTTGTCGATCTGATCGTCAGAGAAATATTGAGATCCCTGGGGGCTGCTGTAACGTGCATCGTTGAAATATTGGGCAAACTTATAGGAGTCCATTGTCTGGGAAAGATTCATCAGGCTCGACCAGCGGAATGAGTTCTGATAGCTGATGACGGGTTTGCCGCTCGCTCCCTTTTTCGTGGTGATAAGGATAACGCCGAACGGTGCGCGGCTACCATATATAGAAGCGGCGGCTGCGTCCTTCAGCACTGACACGCTTGCCACGTCCTGGGGGTTGAGGGTGTTGATATCCCCCTCCATGCCGTCGATCAAGACGAGCGGGGCTCCGCTTGAGCCGTCGCCGATCGTACCGTTGCCACGGATGTTGATCGAGGGATTCTCGGCAAGGTTGCCGGAGCCCTGGTTGATCTGAAGACCGGGGACAACGCCCTGCAGGGCATTAGCCACGTTGTTGAGAGGACGGTCTTCAAGAAGGCCTACGTCAGCAGTGCTGACGGCGCCGGTCAGGTTGACGCGCTTCTGCGTGCCGAAACCCACGACTACCACTTCGTTCAAGACGTTGTCTTTCTGCGTCATGTCGATGGTCATATTAGGCTCCGCCCTCACCTCTTTAGGCTCGTAGCCTACATAGGAGACCATGAGCATGGCTCCGGCGGGCACCTTAAGGGTGAAGTTGCCATCGATGTCGGTCGACGTTCCGTTGGTGGGGTTGCCTTTCTGGGCGACCGTAGCTCCGATCAGAGGACCTTCAGCGTCCTTGACCACACCTTTCACCGTGATTGTCTGTTCAGCTTGGGCTGCCATGCTTCCGGCTGCGCCGGCCGCGCTGATCTCTGCCGGCAAAGCCGACGCGAGTCCCATGCTCAACAAGACGCACATGATTGCTTTCTTGTCGTTGTGCATAAATCGAGTTTTATTAGGTTGAAAAACTTTTTTCGGTATTTTGAGTTTTTGTTTCTGCTTTTGATGAATTTTTATTGATTGGAAAACTTTAGGGAACCACTTGAGACGATGCTCTCAC
>VSPO01000074.1 GCA_009775375.1 Muribaculaceae bacterium
AAAGGTTGGAACTTCCTTGCCTTTATCGTTATTTTCCTTAAAAAATTTCACAAATCAAATTAGTTTAGACAACTTCTCTTAATACTTTTCAAGTTTCGCACTTGCGAAACTTGAATTACATATATGACGAAATCGGCGGGCCCGGAATGGCCCGCCGACTTTGCAGCCTCGTTAGAGGTGGTTGTTAATTGTAGCCCTTGTTCTGAACGTAGAGGCCCGGGACGTAGAAGAGCTGGTTGTAGGGGATCGGATAGAACTCGTTCTTGCCGGCCGTGTAGTGGGCGTCTTTGTAGTATTGCCCGTATTGGATGCCGTCGTAGCTTGCATGCTGCTCTGTGGCAAAATATGCGTTGAGCACCTTCGAGGCTATGCCCCAGCGACGAAGGTCGAAGTAGCGGCTGCTCTCCATAGCCATCTCCAGGCGACGTTCCCAGCGCAGGCATTCCCTTGCCGTCTCCTTCGTGGAGAAATAAGAGTCGGGATAAAGAGCGATCTCGCAGAAATCCTTAGCATAGGATATGTGCTTGTCGATAGAATTGGCGGCACGTCGGCGGATATCGTTGATGATTTCGCCAGCCTCAGGTAGTCTGCCGAGCTCGATCAAAGCCTCGGCACGCATGAGCATCACGTCTGTGAAGCGGAACACGTAGTCGTTCATCGCGAATGCCTGCCAGGACCCTTCAAAGGTCTCCCCTCCGCTCCGTTGAGGCACGTCCTTGAGCGACGTGTAGTAGCCATACGTGTTGGGCGTGCGGGAATTTCCCTTGGTCATCATATACTCAGCCTCATACTTGTAGGGGAACGTCGGCATACCGACCGTGTGGAAAAGGCGCGGATCCCATTTCTGAGAATTGACCTCGCCGCTGACGGGATATGCGTTGCTCTCGTTGTAGTCGTCGAACATCGGCAGGCCGTTCTCAGTCTTGTAGGCGTTGACAAGGTTTTGCGAAGGCTTGTGAAAATCCCAGCCGCACGACCACATTCCCCAGCAGCCGTTGAGGGTGTTCGACCAGTTGGCCCTTCCGAAGCGTGTGTTGTCTTCAGTGTATTGCGAGGTCTGCACGGCGAAGACCGATTCCTTGCTGTTTTTGTATTCGGGAAGGAAAATGTCGCCGAAATCCTCAAGATAGCCATAGCGCGACTTGGTCACGACATCGGTGTATTCCACCACCTTCTCCATATATTCCGGCTTGATGAAGCCGAGACCATTGCTCTCCTCGTAGCCGTCGCCCCAGGCGATTGTGAGATAGCACTTTGCGAGATAAGCGGCAGCTGCCACCTTGTTGGCCCTGCCTCCGCCGTCGGTGACCTCCATGGGAAGGGCCTCGTAGGCAAGCTCAAACTCATTGATGACCTTCCCGAACAGCTCCTCATACGTAAACTCGTTGTTGCGCACCTGCTCATGGGTGCTGTTTTCAAACACGGCCTTGTCGATCCAGGGAATCTGGCGGAACATCGTCAGAAGCTTGAAATAGCTGTGACCCCTCAGGAAATGCACCTCCCCTACGCGCTGCGCCGCAATCTCCTTACCGAGCTTTTCCTCGCCATACTGCTCAAGGGCGGTCAGGGCGCGGTTGCAACGCGAGATGTTGCAGTAGAGGCGATACCAAAGCTGGTCGAGTTCGCCGGGAGTGGAGGTCAGGGTCGACCATATCTCCATCGGGTGGTAGCCGGTGTCGGTGGTGCCGCCGCCCCCTTTCAGGCAGTCGTCCGACCCGAGGTCGCCGTAAGGCCAGAGGTTGAAAGGATATTCAAACCAGCAGTCGCCAAGCGAGGCATAGGCAGCGTTGACCATCTTGTCGGGTTGGGAATAGGCGAGTTCGCCGTCGATTACCCCCGTCGGGGGCACGTCGATAAAATCGTTGCAGGAAGCCATTGCGAAGGCCATGCCCGCGATTATATATTTATGTAGTTTTTTCATGTCGGTGAGTGGTGAAAGGGTTTAGAAATCAAGTTGGAATCCAAAGGAGAAGGATGTCGGGATAGGATATGCCCAGTTTGCGTTCTCGGGGTCGGAGCATGTCAGGGAGCTGCTCTTCAGGGTCAGGAGGTTCTGGCCGGAGAGGTAGACGCGGGCTTTGGTCATGCGTAGCTTCGAGAGAATCTTTTCCGGAAGGTTGTAGCCGATCTGGAGGGTGCGCAGCTTGGCGTAGGAGCCGTTTTCAACGAAATAGGAGGAGGCCCTTCCCTCGTCGCCCTTGTTGTTGGTGGTCAGCATGGGGATTTTGGAGGAGGTGTTGACGTTGGGGAGCCAAGCGTCGAGCACACGGTCGCCCTTGTTGCTTCCGGCGTCGGTCACGCTCCAGAAGTCGGTCTGGAATTTCTGGTCGTTGTAGACGTCCTGCCCGAGCACACCCTGCCAGAACATCTGGAAATCGAAGTTCTTGTAGGCAAGCTCCACGTTGAGTCCGAACGAAAGGTCGGGCACGGGATTGTAGATCCAGGTCTGGTCGGCGGGAGTGATTTTCTTGTCGCCGTCGAGGTCGGCATACTTCATGCCTCCGACGCGGGCGTTGTCTTGCCCGTAGGCATCCACCTCAGCCTGGTTCTGGAAGAGTCCGTCGAAGACGTATCCCACCCTTGAGCCGTAGGGCTGGCGCGACTGTACGAGATTCTCGGTCGTGGTGTGGGCGTAGGAGCCGGTGGTGGTGTTGGGAAGGTAGGTCACCTTGTTGCGGAAGAAGTCGAAGTTGAGAGAGGCACGGTAGGTCAGCCCGCAGGCGAGTTCGTCGCGCCATCCGGCGATGAATTCCATACCGACGTTGCGCAGCGACGGCCCGTTGAGCCAGGAAGCGCCGCCCTCACCCATCGCCCCGAGGTAGGCCGGGGTTATGAGCATATCCTTCACGTCTTTGATATATCCGTCGATCGAGCCGTAGAGACGGTCGTTGAGGAAGCTGTAGTCTACGCCGGCGTTATATTGTATGGTGGTTTCCCATTTCAGGTTGTCGTTGGCGGTCTGGCTGGCGATGTAGCCCGAGGGGAAGATTCCGCTCTGCTGGAGGAGAAGGTCGTAGGCGGTGGAGGTGACGCGGTCGTTGCCATAGTCGGCGACGTAGAGGGCGTAGCGGGCCGTGTTGGAGATGGCCTGGTTGCCGGTCTTGCCCCAGGAGAGGCGCAGTTTCAGGTCGTTGAGCCAGGATTTGTTGATATGCTCTGAGATACGGTAGCCGAGAGTGGCTGCTGGGAACGTTCCGTAGCGGTTGTTGCGTCCGAAGCGGGATGAACCGTCGCGGCGGATCGTGAAGGATGCGAGAAGGCGGTCCTTCCAGTTGTAGTCTACCTTGCCGAAGAAGGATATGAGCGAATAGGCCGATTTGTTGCCCGTAGACTTCTCTACGCCCGTAGAGGCATCGGGATACATATAGTCTGGCGTTTCGATGTCGTAGTCCTCATTATATCCGGAGAAATCTATGCGGCTTTGGCGGAACATCTCCATGCCGGCGAGGATGGTGAAATTGTGGGCGTCGTTGAGAGTGAAGTTGTAGTTGGCGGTGTTGCTCCAGGTCCATTTGCTGTCGTTGGCCTGGGAGAGGGTCGTGGCGTTGGTGTCGTTGTTGACGATGTCGCTATGGAAGGTATAGCGATAGGAATGGATGAACGCGGCGTCGTAGTCAAGGCCGAAATTGCTTCGCAGGAGAAGACCGTTGACGGGCTTTATGTCGATATATGCGTTTCCGAAGAGGCGCCACACGTTGAGCGCGTTGTCTTTGTTGAAGGCGAGTTCGCGGAGAGGGTTCTGGCGGTCGGCCATGCTGCCGACGGGGCCGGCGTAGGTCGTGCCGTCGGTCTCGAAGACTGGAATGATCGTAGGCATCTTCAGGGCGTTCTCCATTGGCTGGCAATCCACCTGCTTCGTGTAGGTCAGGGTGAAGTTCTCCCCTACCGATACGACCCTGCTGATGTTGAACGAAGAGTTCATGCGGGCTGAGATGTTTTCGAAGTCGGTATATTTGAGTATGCCTGTGTTGTTGCGGTAGCCGAGTGAGAACATCATGCTTCCGCGGTCGTTGGCGGAGGAGACGGAGGCGTCGTAGCTTTGAGAGAACCCGGTCCGGGAGATTTCGTCGAGCCAGTCGGTATCCGACATTCTCATGGTCTTCTTCGCGTTGATGAATCCGTCGTAGCGTCCGTCGACGGTGTAGTCCACGTATTTTCCGTTGGCGATGTCGTAGACCTTGATGGGATATCCGTTGGGGGCGTTGAGGTTAAGACCGTAGCTTGAGGCGTAGGCAACGGGGTCGATTCCGTCGTTCATGGCTGCCTGAGCCATGGCCGTGGCATATCCGGGGGTGTTGAGTAGCTTCATCGTGGCTTGGGAGGAATAGAACTGGGCTGTCAGGTTGGCCGAGAGGCTGACGTTGATTTTGCCGCCTTGCGAAGCTTTCCCTTTCTTTGTGGTGATGATGATGACACCGTTGGCCGCGCGCGAACCATATATAGAGGCGGAGGCTGCGTCTTTCAGCACCTGCATGCTTTCAATGTCGTTGGGGTTGAGCGAATTGAGGGTAGCCGTCGTGGGGACTCCGTCAATCACGAAAAGGGGATCCTGCGAGGCGTTGAAAGAGCCGATACCGCGAATCCTGACGGAGCCTGTGCCGCTCGGTGAGCCGTTGCCGGTCACGGTCATGCCCGGCACTCTTCCTTGGAGCGCGCGCATGGGGTCGGTGTCGGCCGAGGTCTCAAGGGCTTTTGTGGAGACCACCGATACGGCGCCCGTAAGATCGGCCTTGCGGACGGTCTGGTAGCCCACGACGACCACTTCGTCGAGAAGCTCTGAGTTTTCTGCGAGATAGACCGTCAGTTGTGGGGCAGCCTTCACCTCCTGGGTAAGGTAGCCCACATAAGAGATTTTAAGGGTGGCGCCCTCGGGCACGGAGATTTCGAAATTGCCGTCGATGTCGGTGGCGGCTCCGGCCTTGTTCTCAGGGCAGAGCACGGATGCTCCTATCAGGGGCTCGTTGTCTGTCTTGGAAAGCACCGTTCCATGCACAGTGATGTTCTGTGCCTGCGTCGCTATTGCGGAGAGGAATAGCATCAATGCTGTCAGGATTGATTTTTTCATGTGTTTGTTGTTATTGGTTTCTGTTTAGTTTTCTTGGTCTGTATGTGGAGCGAATGCCAATGGGCATCGTTTTCTGTCGCAAAATTAGCTGCGGGATGCCTGACTGCATATAAATGATGTTGGGGAGACTATCAAAAATCACGCAACACACGATTTTTTATAGTATATGCACGGATTTTATCATAAAACCGCCTTATATATATCTATAAAAGCATGGCCGGCCCCGTTTTTCCAGGAGTCGGCCATGTCGCCATGCGCTTTTTTTGATATTTATTTCATGATTTTGCTTCTCGCTTCGGTGGGGGTTTCTCCATATGCCTCGCGGTAGCATTTGGAGAAATACGCCGGAGTGGAGAAGCCTATCTCATATGCAATCTCGCTCACTGATTTTTCTGTCGAGGTCAGGAGAGTGCGCGCCTTTTTGAGCCGCAGACGACGTATAAGCTCCACGGGAGAATAATTCGTAAGGGCCTTTATCTTGCGGTAGAATTGCGAACGCTCAAGTCCCATCATGGTGGAAATCTTGTCAACGTTTAGATCCGGATTTCCTATATCTGCATTAAGGATGTCAAGGAAACGGTTGTAGAACTCGTTGTCGATATCCGATTTCGGTAATGCCTTGCGGTCTGGCTTGTCTTCTTTCTCCTTAATTCCGCCAGCTGTCTTCGTCTGCCATAGCTCCTTTATGCGTTTGCGGTTGGCGATAAGGCTCTCGCAGCGCGCCTTCAGCACGGCCGTGTTGAATGGCTTCGAGAGATAGCCGTCGGCCCCGCTGTCATAGCCCTGGATGCGTTGCTCGTCGAGCGAACAGGCCGTCAGCATCAGCACCGGGATGTGGGAGGTGGAGAGTTCTGTCTTTATCCTCCTGCAGCATTCCAACCCGTCCATGACGGGCATCATCACGTCGCAGACAATGAGGTCGGGCACGTATTTGACCGCCATCCTGACCCCCTCTTTCCCGTTGGAGGCCGTGATTACGTTGTAGCCCGAGCCAAGCAGCTCGCGGATAAGCTTTTGGATGTCGCTGTTGTCGTCAACTACGAGGAGCACGGGCTTCCCATCGTCGAAAACGGCCTCAGTCTCAATCGGGTTGAGCTCAGCCTCCACTTCGCTCTCGCTGATTCTTTTTTCGCTCTCAGTGGCTGTTTCCTCTACGTGCCTTATGGGCAGTCTGACGGTGAAGGTAGAGCCCTTCCCTTCCGTGCTCTCCACGGAGATTGAGCCGCCGTGAAGCTCCACGAATGCCTTGGCGAGCGACAGACCTATTCCCGAGCCGTTGGGGTTGACGCGGTCCACCTGATAGAAACGATCGAAGATATTTCCGAGGTCGCGGCTGCTTATGCCATCCCCCGTATCGCTGATTTTCAGGATAATGTCGCTGCCATCCTGCCGGCACGCCACGGATATCGCTCCGTTGTCGGGGGTATGCTTGAAGGCGTTGGAGACGATGTTGAAAAAGACGCGCTCAATCTTCTCCGGGTCGATGGCCAGTTTCAGTTGGCCGTCCTGGGGCGCGTCGAGAGTCAGCCGGATGTCTCTTTTGCGGGCCAGGGAGTGGAATGATTCCATCCAGTCGTGGAGAGAGCCGATTATGTCTGTCTCGGTCAGCCGCAAGTCGAGCTTGCCGTTCTCGTATTTCCGGAAATCGAGAATCTGGTTGATGAGCCGGCGAAGAATCTTGACGTTCTTGTCTGCTATCTTTATGAGGGTGTGTTGCTGAGGGGTGAGATTGTCGGCTGTGGCAAGCTGCTCCACGGGTTCGGAAATCAGAGTCAGCGGGGTGCGCAGGTCGTGGGAGACGTTGGTGAAGAATACGAGCTTCGACTGCGTGGCCTCGCGGAGTTTCTCGTTGAGCTGCTTTTCAGTGTCTCGCTGCTCTTCGAGAAGCTTGTTTTGTTCGAGCAAAGCCTTTTGATGGCGGCTGTGCTGCCAGTAGGCGCGGAGCAAAAGAAAAGCCACCCCGAAAAGAAGGATGATGATGGCGATGCTGGCATAGAAAAGGGAGGTCTGGGAGGAATGTTGAGCCCAATAGTCGTCGATTCTTGTCTTTAGTTCCTTCATCTTGTCAGTCTCCTGAAGAAGGGTTTCGTTCTGGAGAAGAAGGATGTCGGCGTTGGTAAGGTCCACTGCCGATGATGCCGGAAGCTGCACGTTTTTCTTGTAGGGTTCCCCCTTTAGAATCGCGAGGGCAGTCTTGATCAGGCGGTGGCCCTCCGTTGGATAAAGGAATGTGGCGTCGATCACGCTGTCGGCCACGGCCCTGATTCCGATATTGGGAGCTGCGTCGATGCCAATTATCTTGATTTTGTCGCGCAAACCGTGCCGTTTCGCCACTTCCGAGGCTCCGATGGCCATGCGGTCGTTGTGGGCATAAATAAGGTCGATGTCGGGATATATATTAAGGAGAGAATCTACCAATGGCTCCGCGTCCTCCTGTCTCCAATTGCCCGGAACGCTGGCGAGCACGCTTCCGCCGTGGGACGTGAATTCTTCGGTGAAGCCTTTGTGGCGGTCTTCGGCGGGGGTGGAGCCGGGCAGCCCGAATATTTCGATAGCCTTGGCATCGTCGCCGAGAAGATGGATGGCATAGTGGGCGGCGGCCTGCCCTATCCCTTCGTCGTCAACGCCGATACGCGCCGTATAGCTGTCGCCGTTGATGTTGCGGTCGAATATCATGACGGGGATACCCCTGTCGTGTATCTCCTTTATCACGGGGGTCAGGCGTGCGGCCTCGTTGGGGGAGACGATGATGATATCAAACCTGTTGTCAGCGAAATAACGGATGTCTTCTATCTGCTTTTCGCTACTGTCGTCGGCCGAGCGCACCTCCACGACGGCATCCTCGTGGGAGATTATCTCACGGTCGATTTCATCGTTCATCTTCTTGCGCCAGTCGTCTTGGCTGCATTGGGATACACCTATCTTATATACCTTATCCTTCGTGCATCCGGCTGCAAGCGACATCACGAAGACACATATGACAATATTTAAAATCTGTTTCATGGTCAAGGTCATGGTAAAAATTCCGTCAGAGGTCTTATAGTTGCAAAATTAGATAAAAATCGCGATAATCCTACGTCGGCAGGACAAAAAATAAGAGTTTGTGTCGTGATTTGTCATCTCCACTATGCCATTTTGAAAAATTTTTTCAGCGACCCATGTCCTCAAGCGAGAGGGCAGCATATTCGATGTGCCATCCCTTGCGCTTGGATATGATATGCTGCGACTTCTGCTCCAGTCTATGAAGATCTATACGACGTGGCATCTATACGCCGCAAAGTCTCGGTCTCTATTTCTCTATCGTAGAACTTCATTTGTGTAAAACAACTTCTATGGCAACGGCTGTTACTGTAACCGCTGTGGCAAAGATAACTATTTTCCCCGTAAAAATCGTGCTTTACGTATTAAAAATTGTGTGTTGCAACAAAATTCATAGCCATCACACGTTTTTTTATAACACCCAAGGCCATATTTATTGTAGTTTTGCAGTGCCGATTCGGAAGAGCGGGTCAAGCATCCTCCCTTCCCGGCAATCGGTTAGGTTGATTAATACTTGTGATGGTAAGACGACAGAAAATCTTTGAGCGGGTTGGACACAATATCGCTCATAAAGGTAAAAAAGATTGTTTTTATTAATTTTCAAATTCAAAAAAAACTCAACGATATGACAAAACTGACCTCAGGCCTGATAGCCATGATGATTTCCGGAGCGACTTTCGCGGCTCCGGAGGCCCTTGCCGAAGACGGGGGCGTAAAAGTAGAGCACCTCGGCGTCAATAATACGCTCGTGCGCGTCACGGGCGACGGGAAATATCTCGTCATGCCGGTGCAAGACAACATCGACGATGCCAAAGTTGACATCCTCGTCGACGGAAAGCTCGACAAGACAATTTACGTGAGGCTTGCAAAATCGAAAGTAGACTACTCCGTGCCGTTCGATCTCAGCCAATATAAAGGCCACGACGTGGCTCTCAATATAGTGACCTCGCAAGGCCGTTCCTCCGTGCGCGAGGCAAAGGAGGATGCCTGCTGGAAAAATTTCTCCGTGTCTGACACGTTCGACACTACAAACCGTGAGAAATTCCGTCCCGCTTTCCATCATGCACCCCTCTACGGATGGATGAACGACCCGAACGGTATGTTCTATAAGGATGGCCGCTGGCACCTCTATTATCAGTATAATCCCTACGGCTCGAAATGGCAGAATATGACCTGGGGACATTCCTCCTCCTCCGACCTCGTGAACTGGGAGCATCATCCCATCGCTATCGAGCCCGACGGACTCGGCTCCATTTTCAGCGGAAGCTGCGTCGTAGACAAGGAGGGGACGGCCGGATTCGGAAAGGATGCCGTGGTGGCTCTCTACACCTCTGCCGCGACAAGCCAGATGCAAAGCATGGCCCACAGCAATGACAATGGCGAGACTTTCGAGAAATATCCCGGAAATCCCATCATCACCCTTGAAAGCGAGGCCCGCGACCCCAACATGTTCTGGAATGAGAAGACGGGGGAATGGAATCTGTCCCTCGCCCACGCCCTCGACCATGAGATGCTCTTCTTCACCTCCCCCGACCTGAAAAACTGGACTCTCCAAAGCGCTTTCGGCAAGGGCCTCGGAGCTCAGGACGGGGTCTGGGAATGCCCCGATCTTTTCAAGCTGCCGGTCAGCGGCACTGACACCGAAAAATGGATGCTCATATGCAACATCAATCCCGGAGGTCCTTTCGGTGGCAGCGCCACGCAGTATTTTATCGGCGATTTCGACGGAAAGACGTTCACGCCCGACCTCGACAAGGATGGGAAAGTGCCTACAAAATGGATGGACTACGGCAAAGACCATTACGCCACCGTCAGCTTCAGCGACACCCCCGACAATCGCCGCACCGTAATCGGCTGGATGAGCAACTGGCAATATGCCACTGAAGTGCCCACAATGCAATTCCGAAGCGCCAACACCCTCCCGCGTGAGGTGGGTCTCTTCAAGGCTTCCGACGGACAGATTTACGCCTCATCCGCCCCTTCGCCGGAAGTCGACGCGCTGCGCGACGGCGTCTTCAAGAAGGCTTCGAAGATTGGAGTCGGCAAGAATGCCAAATCATTCGCGATTCCCGGGCTCAGCGAGATAGATTTTGAAATTGATCCCAAGAAAGCCCAAAAAGTCACGGTCGTATTGAGCAACGGACAGGGAGAGAAAGTGGAACTGACCTATGATGTCGATGCCAAGACCGTGTCGTTCGACCGTCGCGAAAGCGGAGTGACCGATTTCAGCCAGGATTTCCCCGCCGTCACCACCACCCCGACTTTCTCCGACAACGGCAAGATTTCGCTCCGACTCTTCATCGACCGCTCCTCAATCGAACTCTTCGGCGACAACGGCCGGTTTGTCATGACAAACCTCGTTTTCCCCGGCTCCCCCTACGACAAGATCTCGTTCTCCACAGCCGGAGGAAATGCCGACATAAGAAACCTGACCGTCTATAATCTGAAGCCCACCACACTCTAACCTCTTAATGACAATGGAAGCGACACAAACTCTCGTGACAAATAAGAAATCGTTCCTGCTCCAGATAATCCCGGTGATGCTATGCTTCTTCGCGATGGGATTTGTCGACCTCGTGGGGACTGCCTCCAACTACGTTCAGAAAGACCTCGGCCTCACGGATTCGCAGGCCAACCTTTTCCCTTCGCTCGTATTCTTCTGGTTCCTGATTTTCTCTGTGCCGACAGGCATGCTGATGAACAAAATAGGACGTAAGAACACCGTTCTTATAAGTCTCGTGGTGACCGCCGTCTCACTGGCGATCCCCGTCTTCGGCGACAACTATTGGGTGATGCTCGTCTCGTTCTCATTGCTGGGAATAGGCAATGCCATCATGCAAACCTCGCTCAATCCGCTCGTGACGAATCTTATCAGCAGCGACAAGCTGGCATCGACGCTGACCTTTGGCCAGTTTGTGAAAGCAATAGCCTCCTTCCTTGCCCCCATCATAGCTGCATGGGGGGCCACCACCGTCTTCCCCACGTTTGGGTTGGGGTGGAGAGCGCTGTTCGTAATCTACGCCGTGGTCAGCTTCCTTTCAATCTCATTGCTGGCCGCCACCCCCATTGAGGAGGAGCGTCCCGACAAGGCCTCCGGAGTCGGCGAATGCCTGCGCCTGCTTGGCCGCCCGTTCATCCTGCTCTGTTTCCTCGGCATAATGTGCCACGTGGGAATCGACGTCGGCACCAACACCACCGCCCCGAAAATCATCATGGAGCGTCTTGGCCTTCCCCTTGAGGAGGCAGGATTCGCCACCGGAGTCTATTTCATCTTCCGTACGCTCGGATGCTTCCTCGGAGCTTTCATCCTCCGTGCGGTTTCACCGAAACTTTTCTTCCTCGTCAGCGTAGTGATGATGCTCGCGGGAATGGCCATTCTCCTTGTCTGCAACACCCTGACTCCCCTCTACGTCGGAATCGCCCTGATCGGCTTCGGCAATTCCAATATTTTCTCCGTCATCTTCTCTCAGGCCCTTCTTTCATCTCCGAATGAAAAAAACGAGGTGTCGGGACTGATGATAATGGGTCTGTTCGGAGGGACGGTGTTCCCCTTGGCTATGGGTTTCGCCGCCGACACGTTCGGACAATCCGGAGCCGTGGCGGTCATGACGATAGGAGTGGCATATCTTCTTTATTATACATTAAAAATTAAATCAACAAAATAAGATAAAGACATGAAAGACTTTGTAGTAGGTATGGGAGAGGCCCTTTGGGACGTTCTCCCCGAAGGAAAGAAAATAGGCGGTGCGCCTGCGAATTTCGCTTACCATGTATCCCAGTTCGGTCTTCCGAGCTGCGTGGTCAGCGCGGTGGGCGACGATGCCCTCGGCAATGAAATCCTTGAGAATTTCTCAGCCAAAGCACTCAACCAGAGAATAGAGAAGGTGCCCTACCCTACGGGCACGGTTCAGGTGGAGATCGACCAGGCAGGTATCCCCCAGTATGACATTAAGGAGAATGTGGCGTGGGACAATATCCCCTTTACGGCAGAGCTTGAATGCCTTGCCAGGAAGACGAAGGCCGTGTGCTTCGGTTCGCTTGCCCAGCGCAACGTCGTCTCACGCGAGACCATCAACCGGTTCCTCGACTCGATGCCCTCAGACAACGACAGTCTTGTCGTCTTCGACGTCAACCTGCGTCAAGGCTTCTACAACAAGGAGATTCTCTGCAATTCAATGAAACGCTGCAACATCCTCAAGATAAACGACGAGGAACTGGTGACGGTCAGCCGCATGTTCGGCTATCCCGGCATCGACCTTCAGGACAAATGCTGGATATTGCTTGGCAAATACAATCTGAAGATGTTGATCCTGACGTGTGGCATAAATGGCAGCTACGTCTTCACTCCAGGCAACGTGTCGTATCAGCCGACACCGAGGGTTGAGGTAGCCGACACGGTTGGCGCGGGCGACAGCTTCACGGCCGCCTTCATATCCGGAATTTTGAAAGGGAAGAGTGTAGCCGAAGCCCACTCGCTTGCCGTGCGCACCTCCGCCTTCGTCTGCACCCAGCAAGGAGCCATGCCCCTCCTCCCCCAGGAGCTCATCAACGCCTGAAAACTGCGCCTTTGCGTGAGACAACGTCGATGTGTCTCACGCAAAGTCGCAGAGTATCGCAAAGAATTTATAGATTGTTGATGACGCGTCTCAAGCCATCCCGACCCCCAAAAAACTCCGCGCACCTCTGCGCCTCTGCGTGAGACAAAGTCGATGAATCTCACGCAAAGTCGCAAAGTTACGCAAAGAATTTATAGATTGTTTACCATGCGCCTAAAGCCATCCCAATCCATAAAAACCTTTGCGCACCTCTGCGCCTCTGCGTGAGACAAAGTCGATGAATCTCATGCAAAGGCGCAGAGTATCGCAAAGAATTTATAGATTATTGACCACGCGCTTCAAGCCATCAATTAGCCGTTCGCGATTGAAGTTTATGAGCAAACCAAGCCTTTTATCATAAATCCGTAAATATGTGAGGAGTTGTTTGCCAAACAAAGGATTATCATTCTCAGTAGCTTTTAATTCAAGAATAATCTCATTCTCCACTATAATATCAGCCCTATATGCAGTATCAAGTTTAATTCCCTTATACACAAAAGGGAATTAAACTTCCGATTCAGCTTTGATACCTCTCAACCTCAGCTCACACATCAACGCCGCTTGATATGTATGCTCAAGCAACCCCGGACCGAGGTTACGATGCACCTCAATCGCGGCTCCAATAACCTCTTGACTCAAAGCATTTATCTGATCCTCATTCATAACGCAAAATTAACAAAAAATTCCGACCTAAAAAACCTTTGCGTACCTCTGCGCCTTTGCGTGAGACAATGTCGATGAATCTCACGCAAAGGCGCAGAGCATCTCAACGAAATTGTCGGTAAATTTCCTCAAGATTCGTGAAGCGTGTTTCCTGATAGTAGCCATGCTCTTCGTTGTAGGCAATCTCACTGAGTTGCTCGTCATAATCACCATAGACACGCTGGTCAACCAATCCCTTGTCGTGCATCTCTTTGATCAGGGGAAGATCGGCTTTCATATTAAGTCCGACCATGACGGCCGACAATGTGCCCATAAAATAATCATTCAGAAGAGGAAGTTCCGCCGTGTCGTCGTGCATGACAAGCTCTGCCATATCGTGGAGCGCTTTCTCCACACGCCCGCGCATACCCCGAATCCATCCGGCAATGCATTCAAGAGAATAGAGCATCATGACTCTTGAATAAACTGAATATCCCTGAGCGAGCGTCATTTCCGCCAATTGCTCCGGATTATCCCCGAATGCGCCGGCCAATACGCTATGACTCAGCTCAAGGCCATAGTCGCCTAAATATGCGTCAAACATATGATATGACTGCTGCATGACCGACCGGACGATGTCGGCGGTATCCGGCCCACCGATTTCAGCGAGAATGGCCCAAATATGGTAGAGCACATTAAATTCTCCGGAATTATACTCTCCGTAGTCGGCAATCTCAGTCTCTGTCTGCCCGAGTTCATATCCGACTATCACCCGGAGATCTGTCACAAGCTCTTCGCGCGGTATAGCGCGGATCGTGGCAATCTGCGAGGCATCCAAAGAATCGCCCAATTCCCCCTCCTCAGGGTAGAATATATCGAGAAGCTCATCATGGCGCACCTCCTCCAGATTTTCCGGATATGGATCGTGGGGGAAAGGATGGAAATCGAAATTGAAACTGTCGGGATCGGTGTTCCCGGTTGTGGGTTCGTAAAAGAAATCCTCATCGGGATTCTCATCATAATAGCGATCGGAGTAACCCGTCACTATGAATTCTCCGGGCACATTCCGTTCAAGCGTCGGAATGAATTTCATCTCCCTATAGTCGGGACCGACCACCAACTCACGAACCCCGTGGTGGCCGAAATCGAACTCCTGAAGCGGTATGGCGTCGTCATCCGGTTCGAGAATGTATTCCGTGACTTTGAACCCGGGATTCGGATCGATACCGGCCTCTTCCGCATACTCCAAAGCGCCGTATATCAGGTTGTGGACCTCGGCATATTCCGTTTCCTCAAACTCCATGCCCATGTCGGAAATCCGTTCTTCCATATCCTCCGGCTCCATCGAGAAAAGAAAGAACGTATCTTTCACACCCAGACAATACGTATCGATGAGGTATATTCCTGCCGTCAGCCTTCCGCCGGCGTGCTGTCTCGTCACGATAGCTACGTAAGTGCCCTGGGAAGCTGCCTTACGGCATATATATGTCTTGCCGAGGGGCAGAAGACGCGCCTTCCCTGCGATATATTTTTCCAGAGAAATCTTCTGCATGAAATTTCCCTGCCTTTTTTTATTCTTTGCCATATCGTTTTGTATCGTTATATTTATAAGGTTGAAGTTGTCCAAACTTATTTCAAGATGTTAAAGATATAGTAAAATAATTAAAATACAGCACATTCCGCAAAGGACGTACTATATTATAGTTACCACACTTTAACACACTGTGCCAATGCCAGAATACTCTTCACTCGACAAAGATACAAAAAAACTGAAATAATGCCATGCCCTTCGATTGCAAAAGAGGATAATCCTCCAAATTTGATCTTATTGAGGTATAGTAAACGCCAGACTCTATGGATCGGAGCATAACCACCCAAAAAGGCGATTTTACCACCAACAAAACCAGACAACGTCCGATTCCGGAGTATCTACATCCTCGTTCCTTGTATGAATTATAAGTTACTATTCCCGGAATATGATTTTCGAATAAGCTCTTTATAGCTTTTCAATAGGTTCTTAGGAACAGTAAGCTGATACGCATGCTTCCCTCTATCTGATAATATCAACTTTTGCTTCAATATGTTGATCTGGCTAAGATAGCGGTTGTTGATAATCACGCTTCGGCCGAGACGGACAAAAGTATTCGCGGATTGACTTTTTGAGGCAGCATCCTTGATTATGGCTTCAAATTGAGAAAGTCCGACCGACACCATAATCTTGTTTCCGTCCATATACATAACATTGCTGTAATTGCCATTCGCGTTTATGCAAGCCACAAAATCCAAATCAATCAGATTCAGCTCATCCCTTGTGTTTATACATATTTTATTCATAAATTATGTTTTGTGAACTTTTTCATTGATAATCAAATGTTGTTGTGCCGAACCTGTCAATCAAGCCCCATTTTCCTTTTCTTATGATTAGCCCAAAGCCATCTGCAAATGGTCTTGTAGTCCAACTCATTAAATGGGAGTCATCAAATTTATCGGGTAATTTGAATGTTGAATTTTTCAAAGTTTTCCCGGATTTGTCAATATACCTATACTTGTCACCAGTTTTAATAAGCATATAATTCTCTATAAAGCCACTCTTGGAACAGAGAGATTCTTCAAGTAATGAAAAGACAATATCTCCTGATAGGTTATAACAATCCTTCCCATTAAATACTAAATTTTTATCTATTACTTCTACAACCTTATTGGTAGGAATGGGAATCCATTTGCCAGTTGTAAAATTAGATATTCCATATTCTCTTATCTCAGATCGGTTACATAAAATGTGAACAGAATCAATTGGCCTAGCGCTATATGCCTCAATTGTATATGTTCCAACACCATACTGATAAATATCAAATGTTGAGACATCGACCCCATCATTATGGATTAGTATATAATCGTCGGTTACATGCCAAATATAGCCTTTATGATCTAAAATCTTATAAATGTCATTTTTGTCAATTTTTTTATCATAATAAATACTAAACGTAGGACATACGTATATG
>VSPO01000075.1 GCA_009775375.1 Muribaculaceae bacterium
GAATTTATCAGGATTGGCTTTCCAATCGAATTTGCCACCATCGACAATGATGCCTCCAAGACTCGTGCCGTGGCCACCAAGAAACTTTGTGGCTGAATGCACCACGATGTCTGCTCCCAATTCAATCGGGCGGATAAGATAAGGCGTGCCGAAAGTGTTGTCGACAATCAAGGGGATGCCATGGCTGTGGGCAATCTCCGCCAGCTTTTCAATGTCGGCAACGTCGGAATTGGGATTGCCCAGGGTCTCCACGTAGAGAGCCTTTGTATTCTCCTTGATGGCGCTATCTATAGCATCAAAGTCATGCACGTCGACAAAAGTGGAGGTGATCCCCCGTTGCGACAGCGTGTGGGTAATCAGGTTGTACGTTCCTCCATATAGATTGTCGGCGGCCACAATATGGTCACCGTTCTGAAGGATATTGTCGAGCGCGTAGGTTATAGCCGCCGCACCGCTCGCCACGGCCAGTCCGGCCACACCGCCTTCAAGCGCCGCCACGCGGTCTTCCAGGACTCCCTGCGTAGAATTGGTCAGCCTGCCATAGATATTTCCGGCATCGCGCAAGCCGAAACGGTCGGCGGCGTGTTGGGAGTCGTGGAATACGTAGGAGGTTGTCTGATAGATTGGCACAGCCCTTGCGTCGGTTGCAACGTCGGGGGTCTCTTGGCCGACATGAAGTTGAAGCGTCTCGAAATGTAGATTTTTCTTTGCCATAGTTATATTGGATTTATCGGGATTTATCCGGATTTTGATACTGCAAAATTAGAAATAGCAATAATTCCTTCCAAGAACAGGCTGAAATTTAGATAATTTTATTAACTTTGCATCAAATATGCGAATATCCTTCCTTCATGCCGCATAATTATATAAATATGCAGAAATAATATTCTCTGGCAAATTCTATAGACATGGCATCAGAATTAGACGAATCCGACATCCGGATCATGAATCAGCTTCAGGAAAATTCCAAGCTTACCAACAAAGAACTGGCAGCGGCCATCCATCTCTCCCCCACTCCGACGTTTGAGAGGGTGAAGCGTCTTGAGCGTGAGGGCTACATTAAGAAGTATACGGCCGTGCTCGACGCAGAAAAGCTCGACTGCGGGTTTGTGGCTTTCTGCTTTATCAAGATGAAGCAGCATTCATATGCCAACGGCATAAAGATCATGGAGGAGGTGCAGACGATTCCGGAGATTGCGGAATGCTATAATATCTCGGGCGATTACGACTTTCTCCTTAAGATATATACCAAGGACATGAAATCTTATCAGAAATTCATTCTCAAGATTCTCGGAGAACTCGATTGCATCGGTTCGCTAAGCAGCTCGTTCGTGCTTGGGGAGGTGAAGAACTCACATATCCTGCCGCTGCTATCCAGAGTTAAGAATTAGAGCTTCCTTAGAGCGTGTTCCTTAAAATTTCGGGGCCGTAGGGGCGGTGATTTTAAGGAACACGCCCTATGGAGGACGCATTCACTATGTTAATTTTTTTAACATGAAAATGACTTGTCCTTAAAATCCAATTCTTCATATCCTCTTTTTTCTGACTGAAACCGCGTGGGCCCATATTCCGTCATTCCAGCACTGACTTGCCGCCGTCGAAACTTCAATCCGACTCTTAAACCTTTTATGCGTAAAGAGGTCAGTATAACGTGTTTCATGAGTAAGTGTAGCATGTACACACAAAGAAACATCCCCGACCATAGGTAGGGAAAAATCGAATCTCTATAAACCAATAAAACCCTCTAATTAAACAATCCGTCATGAAGACAAGAAGGCTATCACTAATCCTCATCGCCTTATTGACAGTCGCTTCCTCTTGGGCCGCCAATATAAAAGGTAAGATTGTGGATGCCGACAGCAAGCCGCTTCCGGGAGTAGCAGTTCAGTTGATCTCCATGCCCGACACCATCAGGGCAGGATATTCCCTCATTGGGGAAAAGGGCACTTTCAACTTTAAGAACCTTAAGCCGGGAAGCTACATCCTTTCAGCCACAATGACCGGCATGGACGACATAAGCAAGACCATTGATATTGCAGATGCCGACAAGACGGTAGAGCTCGGCAACATGACAATGACAGAAAGCGCCATAATGCTCGGAGAAGCTGTCGTCACCGCCGTAAAGGCAGCAGTAGTAGCCAAACAAGACACTATTGAATTCAACGCCGGGTCTTACCACACGGCTCCAAACGCCACCGTCAACGACCTTCTGAAGAAACTCCCCGGAGTGGAGATAGGCACCGATGGATCCATCACTTCCAATGGGAAGACCATCAAGAAAATCCTCGTAGACGGGAAAGAGTTCTTCGGCGACGACCCCCAATTGGCCACCAAGAACCTTCCTTCAAACATGGTGGACCGTGTGCAGGTGGTGGACCGTAAAAGCGACCTTGCCCGACTCACGGGAGTTGACGACGGAGAAGAGGAGACCGTAATCAACCTCACCGTAAAGAAAGACATGAACAACGGATGGTTTGGCAACGTCGGAGGAGGATATGGCACCGACGACCGCTATCAGGGCAGTTTCGTCGTCAACAACTTCAATAACGGCAACCAAATCACGCTGCTCGGAGGAGCCAACAACATTAATAATATGGGATTTTCCGACATGGGCAGAGGCCGGTTTCGCGACTTCGGAGGGAATGGAGGCATCAACCGCTCACAGCGCATCGGCCTTAACTTCAATGTCGGCAAGGAGGAGATATTCAGAGTCGGAGGAAACGTATTCTACTCCCATTCCGACAGGACATCTACAAGAAAGACCGCAACCCAGTTTCTTTTCCCGGATTCAGTGAGCTATCAGAACTCCGGGTCGCGCTCCCGCGACAAGGGGCACAACATCCGCTCGGATTTCCGAGTGCAATGGAATATTGATGATTACAACACAATCGAATTCCGCCCGAATTTCAGCCTAAATTTCAGGAACGCCCTTTCAAATGATTCCTCATTCCTTTTTGCAGGCGACCAGCAGCGGACACCCGTCAACAGCAACCGCAACTCCCGCACCAACAAGGGACACAGCATCCAGACCGGAGGCAATTTCATCTACAACCATAAATTCGCTTCCCGCCCCGGCCGGTCGCTAAGCTTCCAAGTGAACTACAGTTTCTCCGACACCCGCGAGAAAGGCACAACCTGGAGCGACATAGAGTATTTCCTTCGCCAAGACGACAGCGAACTCCTCTATCGCTTTCTCGACAATAAGTCATGGTCGAACTCCATACAGACGCGACTGACTTGGACAGAACCTTTAGGCGACGCCAAAAACGGCAATTTCCTTGACTTCGCCTACAGGATGCAATATCGATGGAACAACGCCGACAAACTTACGTATGACCTTCCGACCCCGGACAACACCGAAAATTTCATCCCCGAGGAGTTTGACCACGTGCCTGTTGACGCCATCCTTTCGGAGCAACTCAGCAACAGCTTCCGCAATAAATTCTTCAACCAGGAATTGCAAGTGGGTTATAAGAAAGTCAATAAGAAATACAATCTCGACGCCGGAGTAATGTTCACGCCGTCGATGTCGAAGAGCGAAGACCTCATCAACAATTCCCGCAACATACCGGAGCGTTGGGTATGGAATGTCTCCCCGTATGCCCGGTTTCGCTATCGATTCAGCAAGCAAAGCTCCATCAAGGCAAACTACAGGGCAAGGACATCACAGCCCAGCATGACGCAGCTGCAACCCGTGGAAGACGTGTCGGACCCGCTCAACATCATAAAGGGTAATCCGTCGTTGAAACCGACCTTCACTCAAAACATAGGCCTGCATTACAATGACTACCGTCCGGAATCGCAACAGGCTATTTTCACGATGCTCAATGCCTCGTTTGCGATCAATTCCATCGTGTCGAAGACTGTCACCAACTCTGAGACCGGCGGCAGGACAACAACCTATGGCAACGTCAACGGCAACTTCAACATCTTCGGAATGTTTATGCTCAACCGTCCGTTCGCCAACCGCAAATGGCGCTTCAACGTCCGCATGAACGCACGCTATGCTTCCACTCCCGGCTACATCAACGGAGAGTTCAACCGCACCGGCAATCTCGGCCTCTCCCCCTCCGCCGGACTGACTTTCTCTTCCGACATCTTCCAGATGACGGTCAACCCGAATTATTCTTACGGCCGGGTAGACAATACGCTTCCCATGCAAAAGAACAGAATCACCCATTCCTACGGATTCCGATCGGATGCATCCCTGTATTTGCCATTCGGATTGCAGCTCAACACCGACCTCTCATTCTCAAATTCCACCGGTTATTCCCAGGGATTTGATTCCAAGCAATGGCTATGGAACGCGGAGCTCTCCTACTCCGTACTTTCCGACAAATCGCTGACCTTCTCCGTCCGCGCCTACGACCTTCTTGGACAAAAACAGAACATCAGCCGTTCGGTCAGCGCAAACTCGATTGTTGACTCTGAGTTCAACGACCTGACCCGCTACGTGATGTTTGGAGTGACCTGGAATTTCAACACACTCAGGAAAAAGAACAAGGGACCCAACGGAGAGGATATGTTCATGCCCGGACCCGGCGGGCCACGCGGCGGACCCGGCGGACCTCCTCCCGGAGGAAGACGTCCTTTCTGAAACATTTGATTCAATTATCTTGTTAATCCTATTGAGGACTGCCGGGCAACGCGCCTCGACAGTCCTTATCTTTCTCTTTCCTCAATTCATTCTTATCTTCCCAAACTTCGTTTATGAAAAAACTTCCGACATTCGTTCTGCTCCTCTCCATCATGGCATGCGCCGCCAATGCCTGGGATATCAAAGAGAAATACACGGGACCTAAAACCCCCACTACCGACACGAGCTGGCATCCCGACATACTTGAAGGCTATCAGGCAAGATACGTGGACCAAGGAATGGCCTTCGACGGGCCTTGCCGCTCCACTATCATCCGGAAGATATGCATGACCAAATCAAAAAAGGCATATCTTTATATCCACGGATTCAACGACTATTTCTTCCAGAAAGAGATGGGGGAACGTTTCGTAGACTCCGGATACAATTTCTATGCCGTGGACCTTAGACGGTATGGACGCAGCAAAGAGCCGTGGCAATATCCCTACAACATCAGGAACCAGGAGGAATATTTTGCCGACATCGATTCCGCCATAGCGCAGATAAGACGAGACGGCAACACCGACATAACCCTTAGCGGACACTCGACAGGCGGACTGACCGTGGCTTTCATGGCGGCAATGAGAGGGGATGATTTTGGCGCGGACAGAGTCGTCACCGACAGCCCTTTTCTTGAATGGAACTACAATTCATTCATGAGGAACATGGCCGTGCCGGTGGTGGGGTTTCTTGGAAAGATGTTCAAGAACTCGAAAATAAAACAAAGCCATTGCGACGGATATGCCTACAGTCTTCTTAAGGAGTATTACGGCGAATGGACCTACAATACGGACTGGAAAATGGTGTATTCCCCTCCGGTCACCTTCTCCTGGGTCGGAGCCATCAACTCCGCTCAAGGAAGGCTCATGAAGAAAGCTAAAAACATCAAGGTGCCGATACTCGTGATGCACAGCAGCAGGAAAATAGAGGGATGCAACTACACCCCGGAGTTTCAGACAGGCGACGCCGTGCTTGATCCGGCAATGCTTCAGGAAAGAGGGGAAAAACTTGGCTCAGTCAGGCAGGTCTGCGCCATCGACAGCGGCGTCCACGACCTAATCCTCAGTCATGAAAAGGCCCGCAACGCCGCCTACGACACTATCTTTTCCTTCATTCGTCGCCATTAGAGCTCGTTGGTTGAAAATTCGTGGTCATAATATCAAATCTTCCGCCATATGCTTGCCAGATTTCCCTATTTTTAATAATTTTGCATGGAAAGATGCTATCCGCAATCAATAATGACAGGCTATCCGGTATCGCCATCTGATTACGGACAGCTACAACTGCTGAAGTTATGGAAAATCCAGTCATCGACAAACTCTGCACACAGGAAAAAAGGGAGCTCGTTTCCTTGATTCATGAAATGAGAAAACTGACAGAAGGACGATTCTCCCCATCGGAGACAGACTCCTTCCGAAGCCTTATGCGCAGAGGTCTCCACTCCTCGTCGCCCCACGATGAAAAGCGACTTCCCAAGGCGATTATCACTCTTAAGTCGGCTTTGCTGTTCGCTCAGGCAATCGATCCCGACCACAATATCCTACTCGCCATCGGACTCTACCCAATGGCAAAAGACGGCGTGATTTCGATTCAGGACGTCGGTCGTGAATATGGAGAGGATGTCGCCTCTCTCCTTAAGGGGCTTTTCGCCGTCGATAAGTTCTCCAATAAGAACAACGTCGTCAATCAAGACAATTTCAGGGGATTGATGCTCTCCTTGGCCGACGATATAAGGGTCATCATCATCATGATTGTAAGGAATCTTGCCCTGATGCGGGCAATCAACCATCATCCCGACGACGAATGGGTGCGCAACGTTGCCTTCGAGGCAAGCTGCCTCTATGCCCAGCTTGCCCACAGGATGGGACTATATAAAATCAAGGGGGAACTGGAAGACCTTGCCCTGAAATATACCAACCGCGACATCTACACGCAGATCGCCCATAAGCTCAACGAGACCAAACGCAGTCGCGACGCCTATATCAAATCCTTTATCGACCCTTTGAAAGCGAAGCTGGAAGCCGCCGGATTGAAATTCGACATCAAGGGGCGCACAAAGTCGATATCCTCGATTTGGAACAAGATGAAGAAACAGAAAGTGGACCTTCAGGGAATCTACGACCTCTTTGCCATCCGCGTAATTATCGACACTCCCAGAGAAAAGGAGAAAAGCGACTGCTGGCTGGCCTATTCCATCCTGGCAGATATGTATACGGCGAATCCGGCCCGAATGAAAGACTGGATATCCATTCCCAAAAGCAACGGCTATGAGAGTCTTCACGCCACGGTCATGGGGCCGGGGTCGAAATGGGTGGAGGTGCAATTCCGCACGAAAAGGATGGACCTTATCGCAGAGAAAGGACTTGCCGCCCATTGGCGATACAAAGGAGTCAAAGGAGACAGCACCGACCAATGGATGAACAACATACGCGACATCCTGGAGACGGCAGAGACAGGGCCCATGCAACTGATGAAAGACATGCGTCTCGACGTCTACGGAAAAGAGGTCTTCGCATTTACTCCGAAAGGCGACCTATTCCGTCTCGGAGCAGGTGCCACCGTGCTTGATTTTGCCTTCCATATACATTCCAACGTCGGCTCACACTGCACGGGAGCCGTCGTCAACGGCCAGCACCGCAAAATCACGTATCGCATCAATTCGGGCGACACCGTGGAAATCCTGACCTCTTCCAACCAGACCCCGAAATCCGACTGGCTCAATATCGTGGTCAGCACCAAGGCCAGAAACAAAATCAAGCAAAGCCTCAACGAGGAGATGCAACGCAGGGCCGACCTGGGGAAGGAAATACTTGAGCGAAGGGCGAAGAACAGGAAAATAGAGTTGGAAGAAGCCGTCTTGATGAAGCTTATCAACAAGACCGGATATAAATATGCCAATGAATTTTTCGCCGATATGGCCGACGAGAAAATCGACGCAGGCAAATTCCTCGCCACTTATATAGAAGAGACTACGGCAAAAACCGAGGGACCGAAAATCTCCGCAGGAGAGTATCAGATGAAACGCTCCGACGAGGAGCCGACCGCTAAAAACGATGTCCTCGTAATCGGCGACAAAACCATCAACGGACTGAAATATAAATTTGCAAAATGCTGTAGCCCTATATATGGCGACGACGTTTTCGGCTTTATCAGTTCCGACGGGATGGTGAAAATCCACCGGTGCGACTGCCCGAATGCCACCAATATCAGGGAGCGCTATCCTTATCGCGTCATAAGGGCAGACTGGAGCGGCAAGCAAGGAGACATGCTTCCCGTCTCACTGAAAATCATAGGCAACGACGACATTGGAATCATGGCCAACATAACTTCGATAATATCGAAGGAGATGAACGTCAACCTCCGCAATATCTCGGTCGACAGCCACGACGGCATGTTCCAAGGCATTTTGGTTGTGGCGGTCAACGATCAACGCCAACTGACGCTGCTCCTAAAGAAACTTAAGACCATAAAAGGAATCAAAGACATCCAAAGATTATGAATCTCAAAAAATATATACTTCCTTTCTCCTTGCTGATGCTTGTATCCCTTTCCGGATGCGGGCCCAAGAAGCCTGCTGCGGCAGAACAACGAGAGAAATGGCTTTTAAGCCTCAACGACTCCATCTCGAAATATCAGAAAGATATAGAATTGGTGGGCGACAGTCTTGACGCTGCAAGAGAATCCGTAGGCCGTCTGGTCGGGGCTTTCGATTACGTCAACAACCCTCGTGAGGTGGAGGGCTATTACATTCTTAACGGATGGAAAGCCAAATATCCACTATCCTCCACTTCGATGGTGGCCCGCATAAATGAGAGTGAAGGTTTTGAACTTATCGCCGCCCTGTCGGGGGGCTTCTTCAATGAGATTGCAGTCTCGGCAGGCGGATCGACAGTAAGCTCCGACATCGTGCCCCACGACCAGGCCCTTAATTACAGGGTCGGGAACTTCAACACTGTCTGTTTCTCCGGAGGAAAAGCAGACTCCATCGGGGAGTTTATCTCCTCTCATGAAGCCGAGACAATCACCCTCGCTTTTCTCAACGGAAAACGCACGGGCTCCCTGTCGCTTCCCTCGGCCGAAAAAGATATGATAGCCCGGACATGGCAGCTCTATGCCCAACAGAAGGAACTCCACCGTCTGGAGAAGGAGCTGCCCCGTTTGTCGGGAAAGATAGCAGCCTGCCGGAGGATGCTTGAGAGCGCGGATTCCACAAAATCAGAGTAATCAATGGCATGAATAAAGACATCCCCTTTATTCAGCCGCCAAATGGGAGAACCCGAATTTTGACAATTACACAACCAATTATTTTATTAATATGGACATAACGAAATCAGACATTGAGATGCTGCAAGCCAAAGGCATCTCGGAAGAAAAACTCGCAGAGGAGCTGCAAATGCTTGCCAATGGTTTCCCTTTCCTTAAGATAGAGGTTCCTGCCACTCCCGGCAACGGTATCTTCGTGCTCAACGAACAGCTCGAAGAGCAGTCGGCCAACCTTTGGAATGAGTATCTCGACAAAGGGGGGAAGGTGCTGAAAATGGTGCCTGCCAGTGGTGCCGCTTCCCGAATGTTCAAAGATCTTTTCTCATTCGTCAACGGAAAAAAGGAGAAACCGGACAATGACTTCATGAAGAAATTCTTCGAAGAGATTGAGGATTTCGCATTTTTCCCCGTTCTTAATGCCATGTGCATGAAGCTCTACGGGCTAAGCATCCAATCGCTGATAAAGGAGAAAAGATACAAAGATATCGTCAAAGCCTTGATCGACAAGGAGGGGATGAACTACGGACAGCTCCCCAAGGCATTGTTGAGATTCCACAAAGTGCCCGGCACGAGCCGCACCGCCATTGAAGAACACCTTGCCGAGGGGGCACAATACGCCGCCGGGAAAGACGGAAAGGTGCACGTGCATTTCACGGTCAGCGAAGACCACATGCCACTCGTAGAGGAGAAATTTGAGGAATCCACCGGAAAACTCCAGCATGAGTATGACGTCACTTTCGACCTAACGACAAGCGTGCAGAAACCGTCGACCGACACGGTGGCAGCCAACCTCGACGGCACTCCCTATCGTGAGAATGGAGCTCTGTTTTTCCGTCCGGGTGGCCACGGAGCCCTGATTGAGAATCTCAACGACCTCGACGCCGACGTCATCTTCATAAAAAACATCGACAATGTCGTGCCCGATGCCCGCAGGGAAGACACCATCAAATACAAGAAGATAATCGGCGGGGTGCTTGTCGGAGTAAAGCAAAAAGCCGACAACTACTGCAAGGTGCTTTCAAAAGGGATTCCTTCGGACGACGTGTTGGCCGAGATGCTTGAATTCCTCCATAAGGTGCTTTGCATCACTCACGACAATACGGCCGAGATGGATTCCGCTGCAAAGGCTGAATATATCTACTCCAAGCTCAACCGCCCGATGCGCGTATGCGGCATGGTGAAGAATGAGGGAGAACCCGGCGGCGGTCCGTTCCTCGCTTATAATCCCGATGGGACTGTCAGCCCCCAGATACTTGAATCCACACAGATAGACCCCGACAACAAGGAGGCCAAGAAGATGCTTAAGGAATCGACCCATTTCAATCCGGTAGACCTCGTGGTCAGCACAAAGGATTGGGAAGGGAAGAAATTCAATCTTCCCGACTACGTCGACAAGGCGACAGGCTTTATTTCCTTGAAGAGCCGCGAGGGCGTGGAAATCAAGGCTCTTGAGCTTCCTGGGCTTTGGAACGGAGCAATGAGCGACTGGAACACAATCCTCGTGGAAGTGCCCGTCTCGACCTTCAATCCGGTCAAGACCGTCAACGACCTTCTCCGTCCCTCCCATCAGTAAGCACACGACTATCAAGAAAAATCCCAAGGGGATGCCTGTTCAGCCGGGCATCCCCTTGATTATTTCTATAACATGCGGGAAGCTATACTAAATTCCGGACGGATACCAACCGGAACCTCTATCCATTAGATTATGTCCATGTGGGCGAACCACGCAGAAAGAGGGCGCGCCTTCACGGCGTGCCCTCTTTCGCTTAGTTGCAACTTTTACCGGATTTTATCCCGGAATTAAAGTATGAGATATTTAGTGAATCTGTTTTTGAAGTCATTCTTATGAGAAAAACGACTCAGTCGTTGTCGGCATAGCCCATCAACGTACGGTCGAAACCGGAATTGAAGTCGCTTTCAGCCCTTGGAATCATGAGACGCCAGCCATTGCGGTCGTTGACAGCGTGAGCACGTGCAAAGTTGGCGGGAGTATTGCCGGATGTCGGATCGTTGGCTACCCACTTTCTCTCCTCGATAGGAAGATTCCAACGCTTGAAATCATACCAGCAATGACCTTCGCCCCAAAGCTCGGCACGTCGTGACAGGCGGATATCCTCAAGGAGCGCCTCACCGTCGGGAGCAACATATCCGGGTATGCGTATAGAATTCAGCTCCGTGATTATAGACTTGGCAGACGCAATATCACCATCCATATATGCGGCCTCAGCCTCTGTCAGCAGGAACTCCGTAGCACGCATCCAGGGGAAGAAAGAATCTCCATATGTTCCGTTGACTCCCACGCTCCACATCTTCACAGGAGAACCAAGATTCATAACGGAAGGAGTGGTCTCAGCAACGCCTGATATCACACGGCAATACGGCATGGTGTTGGCGTATCCGCTATTGGGATTGTTGGCAACTGCATATTTTACGAATCCTTCGGCCATTTTGCCCAAACCTCCCCAATTGCAGTCCATAGTGCCAGCCACAACATTCTCCGGATTCCAGAAGTCAGCTTCCGTTATCGAGGCGACATCCTCGTATCCCGGAATTGCGGCAATGTCGTCGACCTTGTCAGGCGAGAAGAAGCACTTCAGTCTGATGTCATTAGGATCAAGCTGACGTAAGAAGTCGATATTAGCGTTCATCCCAGCTCCCCAGTTCGCGCAATATGAGCCATTGCATGAGAACCAGCATCCAAACGATGAATAATAGATGTCGTTGTCGCCGTTTGTCCACATATAGTCGCTCGTGTTGTAGATGAATCCGCTCATATACTCCTCGTTGGCGATGACGGGATAGTCCCTGCGAGCATTGGCCGACATAGTGCGGGCAGTCTTCCAGTCTTGTTTTATTAAAGCTGCGCGGGCATAGAGACCGTAGGCTATATTGAGATCCGGTTCAAACTCATACTTACGGCTCTTTCCGCTTTGCTGATAAAGACCTATTGCAGAATCGAGATCCTCATACACCTGCTTGAGCACATCATTCATGCTGACTACCGGAGCGGGAGCACTGCCTGACTCCGTGCGTAGCACAACGCCATATTTCTCTCCATTATTTGAATCCTGCCACCTGTATCCAAACCACTGCAGGGCGTGGATATATCCATGTGCACGCAATGTGAGTGCCTGAGCCTTCACCCATGACCTCTCGGCATCCGTACCCTCTGCGGCGTCAATTGTAGAAAGCACTGTGTTGGCACGCGAAATTATGGTGTAGCAATAGTCCCACATGCTCTTGCACAATGAGGAGTCCTGGTTATCCATAGATTCCCAGCGATACCATGATCCTCCCATCTCGGTCATGAAGAAATAGGAATTGTTGTCGGGACCGAGAGCCTCGTTTATCCAATAAAGACATGATGTCTCACCGGTGTGTGAACGCCCCATGTCGTTCTGCGTATTCATGATTCGGCCAATGCCATAGATTGACATCTGTGCGGCCTGAGTGGTCGCAACGGCCTGACTGTCGGAAATATCCGTGATAGGTTCGGTCTGGAGATAGTCGCTGGAGCACGACGTCATCATTACTGCAGCCGCCGTCACTGCCAGGCCTCTATATAATATCGTTTTTTTCATATTATTTACTGTTAACTATATCTGTATTTCTCGTTTGCGGCAATAAGCCACAATAGTAACTATCTATCAGAATTTTGCTGTGAGCTGGAATGAAATAACCCTTGATGGTACAAAATAAGCACCCTGCGTTCCGTCGAAATTGTACTGAGGATTCATACCCTTGCGCTTCGCAGCAATGAAGACATTGTCGATCGACATACCAAGATTGAGATTCTGCATGCTCAATGCTCTCACCCACGTCTCTGGAAGATCGTATGATACGTTCAGGTTCTTGAAAATAAGATAGTCATTGTCTACGAGGTAGCGAGAGCTGGAAGCCGTGCTATAGGAGCTGTACATGGAGTTGAGCTGAGGAATTCCATTCGGGTCTATTACATTAGAAGCACCCATCATAGGACTAAGAGCCACATCTACATTGTTGCCGGAGGCATCAGTATAAGAATAGGTTGTAGAGCCTTGTGTATGCTCGGAAACGCCGGCAGGCATTGATGTCCATGAATTGAGAAGGTCTTTGTGGAGAGCTCCCTTATAGGAATCATTTACTCCTGTCATACCTTGATAGTTGCCATCATATGTCTTTCCTCCAAGGCTATACGTGAAGAGCATACCGAGGCTAATACCTTTCCAACGGAAATTGGTGCCGAACGAACCGTAAACAGTAGGAAGTGCCGTTCCTACTATGCTTCTCGACGCATAGCTTGTATTATAGGTGTAATATTTTCCATCAACGCATACAAGAGCGTCGTTGTCGGAAGCATTTTTCAGATATGTGCCATACAAAGCGGGGTTGTAGACACGCTGATTATTATCATCGTAGGAGTAGAAGTCGGGCGAATATGGATCGATGTAGTAGAGTGAACGGCCATTGGTCTGGTCTACACCAGAGAAATTATAGGTATATTTCTCGTAGAGGCTCTTTCCTTCGAATAGCGCCTGACCGGGGATATCTTGATTATCAGGCAAGGATAATATTTTGTTCTTCAGGAATGATGCATCGATGTTGAAGTTCCACTTGAAATCTTTAGTGCGGATGATATCTACGCCAAACTGGAGCTCCCAACCGATGTTCTGCATCGTACCGATATTCTGGAGCACCTGAGGGGTCGTCACAGTGTTGCCGAGACCTCCCGTGGAGGGAGCCGCCGTACGCCAGAAGAGAAGATCTTCATTGCGCTTGTTGTAGTATCCTACAGAGAAGGTGAAACGGTCGTCGAAGAGCGAACCTTCGAGAGCGAGATCGAGCGTTTTTGTAGCTTCCCAGCGAAGATTGGTCGGAGGCAACTGTGCAGGCACAAGATTGCTGATAGCGCCACCTATGGCCCATCCCCACCAATACGTGCCCCATGAAGCATAATGGCCGGCGGAAGCGTCGTTGCCCACAGAACCGTAGGCCGCACGCAGTTTAAGATAGTTCACCCAATTGAACTGCTCCATAAATTTCTCCTTTGAGATCACCCAGCTTGCACCAACGCTCCAGAATGTACCCCAACGATTGTCCTTGTCAAATCGTGATGTACCATCACGACGGATAGAAGCCTCACCGAAATATCTCTGGTCATAGTTGTAGCGCACGCGACCCAGATAGGATTCGAGCTTATATTCCGTAGAATAGGCCGTCATGTCTTTCATCTCAGCGAAGTTGCCCATGTGGAAAAGGCCTTCGAGCTGCTGACCGCTCTTGCGGATATAATTCTCGTCATATCCATAGTAGTAGTTCTCATGATCAAGAAGCACATCCACGTGATGCACACCGAAATCCCTACTCCAATTGATCATCTGCTGGAAAGTATGCGTCTTGGTGCGCATAAACTCCTGATAGAGCGAACCGACATTAGCCTGCGATCCGATTTTATTGTTGTTGTAGGAGAGCTGGTTGGTCTTATCGCGGAACATCATTCCCTTGACCGTAGCTTCAAATCCAAAGGGAAGCACGAGTGTGCCAAATGCGGATGCGTCAAGTTGCGTCACGCTATAGTTGCGCTTGTCCTCACGTATGTTCCATACGATATTGCCATCGCTGTTATACCCTTCTTGATTCCATACCGGTTTTTGGGTCTCCTTATCGATTACAACTTTGCCATCCTCGTCATGAAGATAATATGGATAGATAGGAGCTTTGTTCATAGTCATCGAGAAGGGGTTGTTGGTGTAGCCAAGGGCATCTGAGTCCACCGGGCTACGCTCCATCTCTGACTGAGCCGCGCTCAAGTTGATGCCCAAACGCAGATATTTGGTAGGATTGGCATTTACGTTGACACGACCGCTGAAACGCTCGTAGTCGGTCAGGAGCACATAGCCATTTTCCTTCAGATAGCCGGCGGAAGCGAAGACGTTGAACTTTTCAGTAGCGCCGGCAATGCTTGCAGAATATTCCTGACGGTGGCCGGTGCGGGAAACGCCTTTCCACCAATCCATGTCTTCCCCGCGATAGCCGGGCAACACAGTGGAGCAGAGGCGTCCGTTTTCATCAAAAACTTTGTCTTTAGGCGCATCGTATATATTGAGCTTCGCATAAGTGTCGATATATGTACTTCTCCAGAAATTGATAGCGTCCTGGCGACTCATGTCTTGAGAAGAGATCGACCCGTTGACCATGGCGTCGAACGTAGACTGCATCCATTGGTCGGCGTCCATACGCTCGTACATTGGCAGACCTCTCTCGTAGATGCCCTGACGTACGGTAAGGGAAACATCGACCTTACCTACGTTCTTGGCTTTTTTTGTAGTGATGAGCACAACGCCGTTTGCACCTCTGTTGCCATAAAGAGCGCAAGAAGCAGCATCCTTAAGCACTGACATCGACTCAATGTCCTGCGGATTTATGGCCGCAATATCGCCAACATATTCAGAGCCGTCGACGATAATAAGCGCGGAGTTGTTGCCATTGATTGAAGAGAAACCACGCACACGGATGGCAGGAGCCTGTCCGGGCTGTGTGGTTGCACTTGTCACCTGCACACCGGGAGCATTTCCCTCCAAAGCCGAGGTCACAGAAGTCACGGGTCGTTCATCAATCTGCTGCGAACCTACAACGGCAACCGATCCTGTCAATGACTCTTTGTTGGCAGTGCCATAAGCCACGACTACAAGATCATCAAGCGACGTGTCGGCACTCTGAAGATAAATCGTCATGTTGTCCGTGAGATTCACAATTTGCTCTTTGTAGCCTACATAAGAGATCTTGGCTTGACGTACATTTGCAGGTACTGTCAAAGTGAATCGTCCATCTACGTCGGCTGCCACTCCCTGGCCGCCTCCGATAGGCATAATGGTGGCACCGATCAACGGCTCCTTGTTTGCCGCTTCCACGACTGTGCCATGATACGTGCGCACCTGAGCCATTAGGCTGACGCTGCACGTCATAATTGACATCAAGATTAATAACAGTTTTCTCATACTCTTGGTCAGTTTTTTGTTTAACCCTATTTTAACTTAATTTTATCAAACGCAATTTTGTGTTAAAAACTTCTGCTATCGTAGAATTTCATATTACACACGTCTGTATTATTTTGAAAATCACTACAGAGCAAGTATTAGTTTATAACTATTCTTCGGCTTATTCCGACGTTTCACATCGCAAAGTTAAGTTAAACGAAGGTCTTCGCCAACCCTCCATCATTAATTTTAGTTAATTTAAAGTTAATATTCTTTAATTTTGACAAAATATCAGATTGATATTTAAATCTAAGTTTTATTTTCATGATGACTTTTAATTACCTTTTATGACAATTTCAGAGTTCAAAAACAAACTATAATACAGCCAAAAGACATCTTCAAATAAAAGGGATTAAATAAGTAATTCAGAAAAATAAATGAACATATCAGGCTCTTTTGGAGAAGTTGATAAAGTGGGATTTACCCAGCC
>VSPO01000076.1 GCA_009775375.1 Muribaculaceae bacterium
AGCTATTAAGAGTATTTGGAAAGTCCGATTCATGTGGATCGAGGCAGGCAAGTCATCAATATCTCTTAGGAAGAGATTTGGATTTGTGCTGCAAAGTTACGAATTATCCGGAAAAATACCAAATGAAAATCACGCGATTACGCGCATCGAGAAGATTTGAGCCGACAAATGTTTACAAAACGGCAAAAAACCTTAATACTTACTCCTTAATACTTAATACTTTGCACGAAGTGCATATCTCTTCCTAAGAGATTTGGATTTTTTAGGAGGGAAGGGCGTTTTCCTCAAAATAAAGCAGGGGAACCAAAATTTTGGTTCCCCTGCTTTATTTTGTCATTTTGCCATTTCATCCCCGGACCGCGGACCCCGGAGTCCGTGTCGAGTACGGCATGGAGCGCATGGCTTCCAGCCTGCGCACACACCAAGTCAGAACCCAAGGGATACAAATCGGCATAAAGTCAGTCTACCTTGATATATTCTATAATGTGCTGTGCAAGTTGTAGAGATTGTGCAATCAATTCTTGGCCTTGTTCTTCTGTCAAAGTAAATGTGTTCTGATAGTCCGCTTTTTCCCGCATCGTCTGAAGACGGCTATACAATATTCCATCCTCCCTTGAGAATTTACCGGACATGACGTAGTGAAGCCCAAACATAGCTGACGTTCCTTTATGAGTGCCGGTTCTTATACCATCTTTCACCATCATTGCATTGACGGCATGAAACATCGAATAATATAATCTATTTGCGACAAGATCCCAATAACCCATGTCAACATTGTGAAGAGCCTGCTGCATATTTCGATTACTCTTTTCTATCAAAAGGTCAACTGCTATTTTTCTTTGTTCTTCTGTCAGACTCATAATCTTATAGATTCGGTGTTTACGTTGTGATAGAAAGGGGTGGAACTTTCCTTAAGCCATTGGCTTCGCGTAAAGTGGATTGGGGTGATCTGCTCTCCATACTTCCATCCCAATTCTGCAAATGGGAATGCAAAATTCTTGAAATCATCATCCGACGAGATAGAATCGTCAGTCACGACAAGAATATCCCAATCTGAATATGCAGACGAGTCTCCACGGGCACGTGAGCCATATAGATACACCTCTCCCTGCTTGCCCTCAAACATGCGTCGGGCAAGATCTGACAATTCTTTCAATATGACGTTTTGCTTGTTCATAATAGTTCGACAATGGTCAAGCCTCAAGGGATCTCTAAGTTCCTCTCTCATATATGGATATTTTTTGGGTTTCCACTTCCTTTTCAACACGGGGATAAAGCGTGAAAGACTTTTTTCAGAATAGAAAGACATCATGTCTTTCACATCGCGAATTTAAGACTTTTCAATGTAATAACAAAATACAAACCAAATTTTTTCAATCGCAATTTTCTCGTTCTTCTCCAAAAAGCTAAACTGCCGAACGATGATTCTATGATATTATGGATATAGTCTGCCGGTGCGGACTCGCTTGGAGGGTAGTCGCAGGCCGGGGACGTCCTGCGCTCCATGCTGGACTCGGCGCGGACTCGCTTGGAGGGTATTAGGCCGCAGGCTCTGAGGCCTGCTCCCCATGCCGGACTCGGTGTGCTCAGTCGAGGTAGAAGACGTAATACTCCGTTCCGCCGATATTCTCGATGAAGATGTCACTAACATAATATAAATCCCCATTTATGATACTATTAATTTCACTGCCATTGCTATCTAACACATAGAATCTGACCATGTTGTTTTGCTGAGGCATTTCAAATTCTGCATATTTATAGCCATTATTCTTGTCATTGTCATATATAAGATCATATTTCTTAGACACCAAATTATTACCATCAAGACTAACACTGCAATAATCACTATTCCTACAATAAAAGCGATACCGCTTATCCACCGGCATCTTAGTACTTCCTCCTGATACAATTGGATTATTCAAAATAAAAATTGTGTTTCCAGTCTCCTCATCGATCCCATAAAACACGGCATCTTCAAAAAGATTTCCTTCTGTACATTGTATTCCTTTTGATGAACTCGAAAAAACATACGGAATGTTCTTTGATGATGGGATCTTATCGAGTAAAATTTCAAATGTCCTAGTAGGCCAACGATTATGATTTCCTAATGTAGAGGTTGTAAATGTTTCCCAGCCACTACTTTTTTTAACTTTCAGATTGTCATATAACTCAAAATTAAATTTACCATAACATTTTGAGACCGTATAGTACCATCTTACGAGGATGGTTTGGGTGATGTCGGGGGCGGGGCCGGAGCCGGTGAAGGCGGTGATTTTGAAGCGGTAGAGGTGGTTGCGGAGGAGGGATTGCCATTGCGGCTCTTCGGTCGTGGCTTGGCGCGGCATACCGTCTTCACCGTAAGGCGATAGCCAGAGGCGGGTCGTGGTCTCGGCTTCGCCTTTCTTTACCATCAGCTCTATGCAACGATTGTCGGCTTTCGCTTCTTCCCCAAATGTCATTTCCGGCACGTAGGCATAATGCGTCTTACTATCCGTCGATTTGTAGAACGTCAGTCTCTCGGCAGCCGCAGCCGCTTCGGGAATGGACGGCTTGGTCACGGCATCTCCATCTCCCTCTGAGTCTTCGTTAGGCAGCAACTGGGCGCAGGAATTATAATGGAGCATAACTGCGGAGGTTATCACTGAGCCGTCGTCAGTGGCGTTGACAATCTCAATCTTCGCCACTGCCCTGCGCATCTTTATATTCAGCTCTAACGGTTGGTTGCCGACGAACTGCTCCGGCGAAATCCGCTGAATGCCATACATCGGAAGGCATTCCGGAATATTGCCACCTGACGGCAGGACAAACTGAAGCGAATTGCGCAGCTCCGTTAGCGTGGCCGGTGTCTCAAAGGCGCCATTCCCGTCCCCTCCGAATGCATTGCGATTGGCAACCGCCACAATCATAACCTCTCCCCTACCTGCATATTTTCTTTCGAGTATCTCATGACTGAACTCGAGCTTTGAGCCGTCGCCTTCGAATCCATGACCATCCTTGCAGATAGTCTCTATCAGACGGCCTGCCCCGTCATAAGCCGCTATCAGCAGATCGGACCGGTTGATGGTGTTTTCCATAGCATTGACATCCTGAGATGCGGCACGCGTGGGAAATTCCGATACGGAAAGCCGCAGATCCATCCTCACTACAGACGAACCATCATCGGCCGCCTCCGGCTCTTCAGCGACGCACGACGCAAGCGCCATGACCATAATCATCAGCGAGGCAAACAGGAGGCAGCGAAGGGAGGGGAACGGACAGATGGTATTCATTTTCAGACGAAAGGTTGGGTTATGCAATCAAATCAACGCTCCGAATGGAGATTTTGCGGAACTTTTCCGCAAAATAAGCTCAAATTTCGGAAACAAGCAAGAAATCACGGTCAAAAACCACTCACGGCGCGTCTATCTCGCAGCTTCCTGCCCTGATTGTTTTACAAAAATACAGCATTCCGACAACATATGCAAGAATACGGACGATATAGACAGAAAAACGGGCGATATCCTCCCGGATACCGCCCGCCATCACTACTGTCGTTTATCTATTTGTACACGATTATTGAGGGATCATTATGTTAGGTAGGTTTTTCGTAATCTCAGATATTGTTGCGGATTTTGATTGAATAGGGCCATTGGGCGTCGCCGGGATTGTCGGGGCCGTCGACATTGCGCCAGTGCTCAGAAGGCGCGCCCATCACCACGAGCCAGAGTTTCTTTATCTCTTTGTCTTCCGGAGCCTTATATGCCAGTGTGCCTTTCTTTGTGCTCTGCATGTCGCCGTAGTGGGCATTACCCTCGGCATCAATGGCCACCAGACCGTAGCGCCATCCGGCTTTGCCGGCGTTCTTGGAGAAATATCCCTTTCTTCCGGCTTCGCCACGGAAATCTATTCTGACGCTCTTCCCCTTTTCAGGCACGTCGACAGGAATTACGTTGAAACCATAGTTTTCGGGAGCGTTCTCCTTGGCGATACGCTGCCAACCGCTGCCGGCATTCTCAAGCTTCGAATGCCAGATGTCGGTGTAGTCGCGTGTATGGTCGCGCACCCGATCGATGTCCCAGTTGACAAGGCGGGCATAGTTGTGCCACATCTCGTCGTTGAACGACTTCTGGTCCATACCGGTCATTCTCTTGTAGGTCATCACAGGATCCTCCCCTACTTTACCCTGACGGTAAAGTTCGGCAATAAACGGAGTGCCGTGCTTCTCGCCCCAAAGTTCAATGACGTAGGGGGAATGATAGATATTGTCGATATGCAGATAGGCCTTATGGGTGGCGTCGGCAAAGGCCTGGAGATGGAAATACTCATCCTTCTGCCAGTCGGGATTCACCTGCCAGAGCATCCACTGCGAGGTCATCTCATAGAATCCCGAACCTCCCCATGCATCGCCCTCGCCGTCGCAAGGAATCTGAAGCTGGTAGCAGTGTCCGAGTTCATGAGCTATGCAGTTGAGTTTTTCATCCTGCAGACGGTTGGGCGTAACCCACAGCGCACCGATAACGCCGTCGTAGTCACCGCCCATTGCCACTCCGCGCAACGAATACTCAAGCATGACCATCATCTTGTATTTCTCGGCATTCGTGCCGGGCTTTACGAAAGCAAGATCCTTGTAGAAATAGTCATAGTAGCTCTGGAGCCTCGACATCAGATTTGCGAGATCCACCTTCATGTTGTGCCCGTCGAGATCGGGAGCCTTGGTGATGTCAGGACCGAAGCCCTTCTCCCAAAACAGAACCACGTCGGGAGTGCTGACCATGCGCTTGAAACTCCACTTTGCTGTGTCGCTGTTAAGGTCCATTCCTCTTAAGTCCTTCGGGATATAGATTGCCTTCTCCTGGAGCTTTACCACCGACACCATGGATGATGCCGGATACGTCTCCTCCGGACTCAGGGCGATAACCCCGGTCTTTGCCGGATCGTTGTCCTGAGCTGATGCCATGACGATTGCTCCAAGCAATCCCCAAGCCAATAAAAATTTTCTCTTCATATTCATCATGGTGCTATCAGTTTACTTTCCATTCAATTACGCCGCCGCTTTCGCCGTCGCGAAGCTTGGCGGCCACCTTCAGAGCTGTGGTGCTGACGGGTTCAAACGAGACATGGTTGTATTTGTCTTTCTCCACTCCGAACGGGTCGGAGGTCTTCACGGGCATCCAGCGGTTGTTTTCATCTTTATAATAAAGAGCCCATTTTTCAGGAGTGCGATAATTGCCGTCGTAATGGTCGAAATCGAGCCAGTAGATGTCGACGCTGCTGACGGTCTGAGGCTGGTCGAAGGCATAGCAGACATTTTCGTCCGTACCCTTGCGAAGCCACCAATAATGATAAGGCTTGGAAGTGTCGTCGCTCGATTTAGGTTCCCACTGGTCGTTGTAGCCCCAGGCATACTGTAGATTCGAAGTGGCTGCAGGCGCGTCGGAATTGATATTGGTTGGCTCGGAATACATAGTGGCCTTGCTTGCCAGAGTCGGTTTTGGAGTAGCCACTGCCACGTCCTGAGATTCAGGTATCCATACTGCCATGTGATGGTTGCCGCGGTTGTTCCAGGTGCAATAAGGAATGGCCTTGAAATCGACCTCCACCACTTCTCCATCTGTAAGCTTCTTGGCTTTTCCGGAAAGGGTGACAACTCCGTTCAGCAACTCCGCTTCATATTTCTCGGCTATCTCAGTGCCATCGGGAATGAACTTGTCGAAGATTGTGCTGTCGGCCTGGTCGCATCCTTCGAGGCAATATACAATCGGGCCACGCTCGATGGCAAGCTTTCCGCGATTGTCCGCCACATTCTCATGAGCCTTTACACGCTTCACCTCCATAGGCAACGACAATTCTACAACGTCGCCGGCCTTCCAAGTGCGGAGCACGGTGGCATACCCATCGCCTGTCATGACATCTGCTTTCTCGCCATTGACTCTTACCTCATAAGGTTGTGAAGTCTTTGAGGTGAAGGAATAGAGGTCGGTGGGAACCGGGGCATCCTGAGCCCAGCCCGGGATTCTCAGACGGACGGCAAATTCTCCCTCCTTTTCGGGGTTTACCTCACATTTGACGATTCCTTTCCAGGGATATTCCGTGGTCTGGCGAATATTGACCTTGTTGTTATCCGTCGCAATGTCGGCGCTGCTCTGCACATACATATTAATGAGCACATCGTCGGCCTGAGTGGCGTAGACGTAACCGGGGACACTTGCCACGAAGCGCGTCACGTTGCCCGGGCAACAGGCACACCCAAACCATTTCTGACGCTCGTGCTGACCCATAGATTCCAAAGGATTGTCGTAGAAGAAACGGTCGCCGGAGAGGGAAACGCCTGAAGGAACGCCATTATAAAGAGCACGCTCGTAGACATCGGCATATTTGGCGTCGCCCGAGGCGAGGAACATTCGATAGTTCCAATAGACATTGGCGATTGATGCGCAGGTCTCGCAGTAGGCCGTATGATTGTTGAGCTCATAGTCAGGTCCGAAACCTTCGCCCTGTGCACGGCTTCCGATGCCGCCCGTGATATAAAGCTTGCGCGATGCCATATTGTCCCAGACACGGTCAAGAGCATTGAAATAGGAGGTGTCGTTGGTCAGGGAAGCCACATCCGCCACTCCGGAATAGAAATAACCTGCCCTGACGGCATGACCCACGATTTCATCCTGCTTAGTCAGCGGGAGATGATCCTGCGAATAAGGGCTGGGCTTCCGGCCGTTGGAGAGGCGTCCGGCTTCGTCGCAGAAATATTTGGCCTGGTCGAGATATTTCTGATCGCCCGTGACCTTATACAACTTTGCCAAAGCCATCTCTATGATGGGATGGCCGGAGGGGTATTTGATCTGGTCTTCGCCGAGTCCGAAAGTCTTGCAGACAAGATCGGCGTTTTTGATAGCGACATCGAGGAGCGATCGTTTGCCCGTGGCACGGTAATGAGCCACGGCCGCCTCATAAAGATGGCCGGAGTTGTAAAGCTCATGGCTGTTGATTTTTTCCCATCGATGGGTTCCCCACCATCCGGAGAGGCGGTCGCATTTGTTGGTGACGCAGGTTGTGAGATAGCCGTCGGGTTCCTGGGCTGCGGCAATCAGATTTATGACGCTGTCGAGATAGTTGTCGAGATTTTTGTCGTATTCCACGGCAAGCGCATATGAGGCGCCCTCTATGATTTTGTAGGGGTCGGTGTCGTCGAAAGAGAAGTCTCCACGGTGCTCTCCTTTTTTAAGACCTCCGGCAATAGCGAAATTGTCAAAACGTCCGTTGTTTTCACATTCCTTGAATGCGGAAGGGATGGAGACTTTTCGGTTGACGTCGATACGAGGAGCCCAAAAGGAGTCGTCGATATGGACATTGGTAAACGCCACCTCTTTAATAGGAGCATCCGGAGCCTGATATTTCTTTTCGCCGGCGCAGGATATCATTCCTGTCACCAGGGCTCCACCAATCAAGATAATCTGGATTTGATTCATATGGGTAAAGGTTAGTTGGTTTATCGTTTTTATCGAAAGCCCCGGAATTTCTCAGGGATACCTTTAAAACCTCACGAGAATTTCGATGTGCAAAAATAGCACTAAATGATATTATGCGGGAGTAAAAATCGTCTAAAAAAATGGCAAAATCGTCTAAAATTCGATATACAGCTTAAGTTAGACCAATTTACAAGATTGTTAGACGATTTTGCAAATGACGGGAAAGCAATAGTCGCTAACGGACTTAGCGCAGACTCGACCTTTAACGCGGACTCGACGCGGACGGGGAGGGATTGGATGATTTTGATATTTTTTTGTACGATTTTGGCAATGGTTTTCTGAAATTCGGCTTACCTTTGCATATCTCCTCAAAATCTAATCATGTCACCTATCTTTACAATGAAAAGATTACTTCCTATCATCATCGCCGGGACCTCTTCAATAATCCCGCTGACGGCATCCGCCAAGTCTGCCACCCTGTTTTCGCCGGACAAAGACATTACCGTTGTTCTTGAGGACGGCTCCAACGGTCTGCCTCTCCTTAATATCTCCCTGCCGAAAAAACAGATCCTGACAGACTCTGAAATCGGACTTAATATTAAAGGACGCAAACAGCCTTTGAAAATAAAGTCGGTCAAGAGCAAGAAAAACGTGAAAGAGGATATCAAGGCTCCGTTTCATCACACGCCTGAATTCTCCGTGGAGTATAATGAGATGGCAGCCGACCTTGGCGACGGTCTGCGACTGACGATACGCGCCTTCAACGACGGCGTGGCATATCGTTTCTCCACTGACAAGAAAGGGGAAACCGTCATTCTGAATGAGACGGCCAACTACACGCTTGCCGACAATCCGCAACTCTATCTCCCTTTCTCCACCAACGACAAGAAGCCGGAAGCAATGGCTTTCCAAAACTTCTACACCAAGACCGCTCTTGAAAGCGCTCCCGACAAACTTGCATTCCTTCCCGTGGCCGCCGACAACAAGAGCGGAATCAAGACCGTCATACTTGAATCCGATCTTGAGTCATATCCGGGCATGTTCCTTAAGGCCGACAGCGTTAAGGGAAGTCTTAACGGCGTCTTCGCTAAATATCCCAAAGCTTTTGAACAAAATGCATGGAGACAACAGAAATACGTGACCGCCACTGAGGATTTCATAGCCAAATCCGAGGGGAAAAGAGATTATCCCTGGCGCATTTTCTCAATTACGGCCGACGACACCGAGATGCCGACTTCAAATCTCGTCTATGCCCTTGCCAAACCATCGAAAATCTCCGACACTTCTTGGATCAAGCCGGGGAAGGTGGCATGGGACTGGTGGAACGACTGGGGACTACGCGGCGTAGACTTCAAAGCGGGAATCAACACGGAGACCTACAAACATTATATCGATTTCGCATCGGAAAACGGAATCGAATATATCGTGCTCGACGAAGGATGGTATGACCCCAAGAGCGGCGACATGCTGACCGTGGTCGACGACATCGACCTGCCGGAGATAATCCGATATGGAAAGGAGAAGAATGTAGACATAGTGCTTTGGACCGTCTTCAACGTTCTCGACAGCCAGCTTGCCGAGGCATGCAAGAAGTATTCCGAAATGGGAGTTAAGGGATTTAAGGTAGACTTTCTCGACAGGGATGACCAGGAGGGAGTTGAGATGGTCAAAAGGATCGCGCAGGCCTGTGCCGACAATAAGCTCGCGCTTGACCTCCATGGCATCTACAAGCCCCACGGGCTCAACCGTGAATATCCCAATATCATCAACTATGAGGCTGTGTTCGGCATGGAGGAGATGAAATGGAGCGACCCGTCGGTCGACATGCCTCTCTATGACGTCACATTCCCTTACATCAGGATGATGGCCGGCCCTGTGGACTACACTCCAGGAGCAATGCGCAACGCTTCTAAGGTCGATTGGAAAGCTATCTACTACAACCCGATGAGCCAGGGGACGCGAGCCCATCAGACTGCATCTTACATCGTGGTGGATTCCCCGTTCACTATGCTTGCCGATTCGCCATCGCTCTACCGCAAGAATCAGGACTGGGTGGATTTCGTGACCCCGATCCCGACCGTATTCGACGCCACCGACGTCATCGACGGAACTCTTGGAGAATATATCGTCACCATGAGAGAGAAAGACGGCAAATATTATGTAGGCGGTCTGACGAACTGGGACGCACGCGACTACGACCTCTCTTTCTCCTTCCTCCCGGAAGGGAAATACACGGCAACCATCCTTACGGACGGAGTCAACGCAGCCAAGGAAGCCGACGACTATAAAATATCGACTTCAACAGTAGACAAAGATTCAAAGATGAAGGTCAGAATGGCCCCCGGCGGCGGCTTCGCCATCCGCATAGAGCCGAAATGACAATTCCGCAGAATCTCCACACTATGAGTATCTAAGAAACCCGGCCCGGTGAATAATTCTCGATTCACCGGACCGGGCCTTATTGCATTATTTGTTTTTGTGAATCGTAGCGCTGATCTTTTCCATCACTTCCAGAGGTGTGCCCGTAGACATTGGGGTTGACTCAAATCCTATCGACACTTTGTGTTTGTTCTTCTCGAAGCTCAAAGTGTAGATGGTGCTATCGGTGGAGATAGTGACGGGAAGGTCGTTTACGTCAACTGCGTTGAATCTTCCGCTGTCGCCCTTCTCAAAGGGGGTCTTGAGAACGATCTTGTAGTCGATTTTCGCACGGTTGCCGTTCTCATAAACATACATGCCCGACTGCTCGGGGCTCAGGGATATCAGCAGACGACCATCGAAGCGGCCTTTGCGACCCTTCTCTCCGACTATGTCATAATCCACTGCACGGTATTGACCGCTCTCCACAGGTTGCGAAGCCTGAAAGGCCTGCATGTCGACTTGAGCAGTTTCCTTCTCTTCGGAAGCAGCCTTGTTGCCTCCACATGATGACAGCGCGAGCGCAACGGCCGCCATCGTAAAAAAAGCCTTGATTTTCATCTTTACTCGTTTTATGATTTGACGTTATCTCTTTGAAGCCGCCCTGCCGGAGTCGAGATTCCCCGGAAAGCATTCTCCGACACAAAATTAATCAAAATCGCGATAATATTGCATATCTTACGAAAAAAAAGAAGTAACTTTGCCGGAAGTTGTGGAACCAACCATGACATACGACACATAAACACGAAACGGCAATGAAAAAAATAGCAAGCTTCACAATCGACCACGAGCGTCTGCTCAGAGGAATTTACGTATCCCGGATAGACACGACACCCTCCGGCGACAGAATCACCACTTTCGATATCCGAATGACCGAACCCAACCGCGAAGCGGCCTTATCTCCGCAGGCACTACATACCATCGAACATCTTGCCGCCACCTATCTAAGGAATGACCAGAAATGGGCCGACAAGATAGTATATTGGGGGCCAATGGGCTGTTGCACCGGTTCCTACCTGCTGATGCAGGGAGAATTGACTCCTGACGATATACTGCCTTTGATGAGACGGATGTTTGAGTTCATCTCTAATTTCGAAGGGGAAATTCCCGGAGCATCAGCGCGGGATTGCGGCAATTATACGTTCAACGACCTTCCCTCCGCCCGCGATGCCGCACGGAAATATCTGACGGAAGTGCTCGACAACATTTCCGAGGAAAACATGAATTATCCGGCTTGACCGGCAATTCATACACATTCCTTTTCATCATTGGGCGGTCATTCCGTTTTATTATCTTTTCGGGCATAGCCGATAACAGCGGCCACCAGAGCGAGCAACGCGCAACCACACATGATGCAGCCGGAAGTCAGGATCATATCTCCAAGCCCGACAAGGGGAGACACAATCCCGCCGAATGCAAAGCCGGATGCTCCAAGCACTGCCGAGGCGGCGCCCACATAGCCCTTGCCTTCAGTCATGCCGAGAGTCGTGCCGGAAGGGAATATGAATCCCAGCGAAAACATCACCATAAACATCAAGCCCTCGTAGACCAAGAATGAATCCTCAGTCAGCGCCGCCACAATCTGCAGGGCTGAGAATATTGTCATCCCCGCCGTGCTGAAAAGCGCGGCGGTCTTCATTTTCTTGAATTTCATGGTCAAGCCCGAACCGACGGCACATCCAATGGCATTAATCGCAAAAAACAATGCAAAATGAAACTCTGAAAAGCCAAAATGATCTTGCATGATGAAGGATGCGGAGGATATATATGAAAACAGGACCCCGTAGGAAATGCCGAACATAGCGGCATAAAGGCAAAACCAAGGTCGTCGGAAAAGCTCGGCAAATCCTCCAGCCACTTTCAGATAACCGCCCTTTATCCTATTCTCCACAGGGAGCGACTCCCGAAACAGAACGCACCCCACAGCCAACATGACTCCGATTGCAAGCAATATCAAGAAAATCCCTTTCCAACCGATTGCCCCGGCAACCATGCCACCTATGACCGGAGCCACAACCGGAGCTATGCCATTGATCGACCCTACAATTGCAAGCGTCTTAGCCAATTCCCGTCCGCTATAGCAATCTGTTGCAACAGATCTTGACAATACTATGCCTCCCGAACCTCCAAGTCCCTGAAGAAACCGACAAACATTGAAGAAATCGATAGTAGGGGAAAATATACTCGCAACGGTGGCAAGACAGAAAAGCAGAAGGGATGCAAACAAGACAGGCCTACGACCATACTTGTCGCTTACCGGGCCGAAAATGATCTGACCCACCGCAACGCCGAGCACTCCCGCCGTCAAGCCGAGTTGCACCATCGAAGCGTTGGTGTGGAATATCTCTGCCATGGAGGGCAACGTAGGGAGATAGAAATCCGTGATAAACGGTCCGAATGCCGACAGCGCCCCAAGAAATACCATTAAAAACATATAATAGCGTTTCCCAAAGCCTTGAGCAGAATTCTCCGCACCAATCTCTAAATGTCTTGACTCAACCTTCATTGCAAAACAATCTTTTAAATTCACCTTCAAAATTGGGGGTAAAAATCTCCTTGCCTATTGATGATACGATCTCATCAATGTCCCAAAATCTGCCTCCGTCGAGTTCTTCCGATGGCCGGGGTGGTTCACTTACCATGGTCTTATACGCATTGACCAATTCCCTCTCTCTTGAAGACTCGAAAACATAGCTTGACAGATACTCAGGAGAAAAACCGACAATGCCCAATTCTTCACGAGCCTCCCTCTGCAAGGCATCCTCTACTGATTCTCCGAAATCCACGTGGCCGCCGACGGCAGTGTCCCACTTTCCAGGCTGTATGTCTTTCCAATCAGGACGTTTCTGAAGATAGAGACGTCCTTGAGAATCGAAAACATGAAGATGCACGACAGGATGCAGCAAATTCGACCCGCCATGACATTCTCCTCGGGTGGCACTTCCGACCACATTGCCATTCTCATCCACTATCGGGAACAACTCCCTGGAATTATCACCTTTCATTTGATTACAACTTTCTACAACTAATCACCACCATTATATCCCTCTATCATTTATTAACGTTTTATGCATGAATTATTATATCCAATCGCCTATTTTTTTCATAGGAGAGCTCTCTTGCAGACAAATTTTCCTCACAATAATGGCTGAATTTCAATCAAAAGAATGTCTATTTTGTCCAACATAACAAAACAGCCTCCCATATATCCATCAACCAATCAGCTCATTATGCCGAATTTATCCTTCTAATACCCAAATTGCGGCATGATTTCTAATTGGGAGAAACGGCAAGTTTTTATTATCTTTGCGACATAAATCTAACCTATAACGACAATGAGCAAGATAGTGACTCTTGGAGAGATAATGCTTAGGCTCTCCCCCGACGGCTGCGACCGTTTCATTCAGTCAGACAACTTCCGCGTAATATGGGGCGGCGGCGAGGCCAACGTGGCCGTCAGCTGCGCAAACTACGGACACGACGCATATTTTGTATCCAAACTTCCGACCCACGAAATCGGTCAGGCGGCAGTCAACTCACTCCGCCGCTACGGAGTGCGCACGGAATACATCGCTCGTGGCGGCGACCGCGTAGGAATCTATTATTGCGAGACAGGGGCCTCAATGCGTCCGTCGAAAGTCATCTACGACCGTGCCCATTCAGCAATAGCCGAGGCAATGCCCGAAGATTTCGACTTCGACAAAATCATGGAGGGCGCCGACTGGTTTCACTGGAGCGGCATCACTCCGGCAATAAGCGACAAGGCCGCCGAGCTGACCCGCCTTGCCTGTGAAGCGGCAAAACGCCATGGCGTCACCGTCAGCGTTGACCTTAACTTCCGCAAAAAACTCTGGACCTCGGAGAAAGCGCAAAGCGTAATGAAACCGCTGATGAAATACGTCGACGTCTGCATAGGCAACGAGGAAGACGCAGAGCTTTGTCTCGGATTCAAGCCTGACGCCGACGTTGAAAGCGGCGACACCGAAGCCGAGGGCTACAAGGGGATTTTCGCTGCGATGAAGAAGGAATTCGGCTTCAAATACGTGGCTTCAACCCTGCGCGAATCATTCTCCGCAACCCACAATGGCTGGAAGGCGATGATCTATGACGGCAATGAATTCTATGAGTCGAAACGCTATGACATCAACCCCATCATCGACCGCGTAGGCGGCGGAGACTCCTTCTCCGGCGGCCTTATCCACGGACTTCTGACAATGCCGACCCAAGGCGAGGCGCTTGAATTTGCCGTCGCCGCATCTGCTTTGAAGCAGACCATCAACGGAGATTACAACCTCGTCAGCGAGGCCGAAGTTAAAGCCCTTGCAGGAGGAAGCGCCAACGGCAGGGTTCAAAGATAATTTTATGGCTTTTATGGCTTTCATGGCTATTATGGCAATAATGGCGATGAAAGCCATTTCATAATTCAAAAAACTATGGCAAGAAACAGCAAATTGAGTGTTCTCAACAAGATGGCCGCCGCGCCCATGGTGCCGGTGTTCTATAATAAGGATGCAGAGGTGGCAAAATCTGTCGTCAAGGCATGCTACGACGGAGGTGTCCGTCTATTTGAATTTACCAACCGTGGAGATTTTGCCCATGAAGTATTCCGCGAATTGTCGAAATTCGTAGCGGAGGAATGCCCTGAGATGGCTCTCGGCGTAGGCTCGATAGTGGAGCCTGCCACAGCTGCCCTCTACATGCAATTGGGTGCTGATTTCGTGGTGGGGCCGTTGTTCAATCCGGAAGTGGCCAAGATTTGCAACCGTCGCAACGTGCCCTACATCCCCGGATGTGGAAGCGTCAGCGAAGTAGGATTCGCACAGGAGGCCGGATGCGACGTCTGCAAACTATTCCCCGGCGACGTGCTTGGGCCTAAGATGGTGAAGGGTCTGCTCGCCCCGCTTCCTTGGTCGAAGCTGATGGTGACAGGAGGCGTTGAGCCTACGGAGGAGAATCTTTCGTCGTGGTTCAAGGCCGGAGTATTCGCAGTCGGCATGGGGTCGAAGCTTTTCCCGAAAGAGGTAGTGGCAGCCAAAGACTGGGCTTGGGTCTCTGCCAAATGCAAGGAAGCACTCTCATACGCACATAAATAAGCAACGCATATGGAAAAGACCTGGAGATGGTTTGGACCCAACGACCCCATCACTCTTGACATGCTCCGGCAAATAGGAGTGGAGGGAATCGTCACTTCGCTCCATCATATCCCAAACGGAGAAATCTGGACAGCGGAGGAAGTCCGCAAAATGAAAGATTTCATCTCAAGCCATGGCTTGAGATGGTCGGTAGTGGAAAGTCTGCCCGTATCCGAAGAAATCAAATATGCGGGGCCTCAGCGCGACAAGCTTATCGAAGACTACAAGGTCAGCCTCGCCAATCTGGGGAAGACCGGGGTCAAGACAATATGCTATAATTTCATGCCCGTGCTCGATTGGGCAAGGACAGAGCTTGAATATCCCAATCCCGACGGCACGTCCAACCTTTACTTCAATCGCGCGGAGTTCGCATATTTCGACATCCATATTCTCAAGCGCGAGGGAGCTCGCGACGACTACGACGCCTCCACTCTGGAAAGGATGGAGGAAGAGGTGGCTCCCAGAATGAATGAGGAGGCTGAAAAACGTCTCGTAGACAATATCATCGTCAAGACCCAGGGCTTCGTCAACGGCAATATCTCGGAAAATGATTTCGACCCGGTAGGGAAATTCCGCGACCTGCTGAAGCTCTACGAGGGCATCGATGCCGACAAGCTGCGTGAAAACATGGCATATTTTCTTAATGCCATAATGCCGGTATGCGATGAATACGACATCAATATGTGTGTCCATCCCGACGATCCCCCGTTGCAGATTCTTGGATTGCCGCGCATCGTCACATGCGACGAGGATATACGCAAATTCCTCGATGCCGTTCCCAATCCGCACAATGGCTTGACCTTCTGCGCGGGTTCCCTTTCCGCCGGAGCCCACAACGACGTTGTGGAACTTGCAGAAAAATATGCCGATCGCACACATTTCGTGCATACACGCATATGCAACGTGCTACCCAACGGCGACTTCAAGGAAGCCTCTCATCTCGATCCGAGGCTGATAAAGGTGGTCCGCACGTTTGAGAAGCGTCGTCCTGGCGTGCCTATGCGCGTAGACCATGCCCCCCTTATGCTCGGCGACGAGAAAATGGGCTACAATGCCGGCTATTCCTTCCATGGGAGAATGCTTGCCTTGGGAATGCTTTCCGGCATCATGGCCACCATTGACGAGGAGGGTTGACCTTCCACCGCTTACTCACAGGAGACAGAGGACTAGAGCTTTCTTTAAGAGCGCGCTCTTGGCAATCATCAAAAACAGAGAGGCGGGGGGGGGGGAAAGGAGCGCGGCGCCGCGGGGGGTTGTGTGGTGGTGGGTTTGTGTTTGTGGTTGAGGCGGGGTCGTAGTTTTTGA
>VSPO01000077.1 GCA_009775375.1 Muribaculaceae bacterium
GATATAGACCGATTTAAATTGGACAATAGCCGTTAAGTTTATTTAAGATGCGTCTGCCCTGCCAAAATCCCCATCCCCACTCTCCTACCGAGTCCGAACGCATCCGACATGGGGAGCAGGCCTCCGAGCCTCCGGCCTGCGCCTACCGTCCAACCGAGTCCGCGCTAAGTCCAATTGTGAATCCCGAATCCCCAAGTAACGCTGTTAGCCGTCATAACGATCAGGCGGCACTTCCACGGATGGCTATATCGCCGGTAGGCCGGCGGTATAAAAGAAACCCAAAAACAATGAGGGCTATGCGACTTGTAAAATCTGGTCGCATAGCCCCCTTGTTTTTTATATGGCATCCCTGAGTAGGCTGGTTGTCACCAAGGGATGGTATTGATGCGGGAGTAGATATAGGTGATCGTTTCCCCGCTGGCGCGCCATTGCATCATCAGCGACGTGTTGCCGTTCGAGAGGGAGTAGCGCATCGTCGCGTCTGAACCGTCCTCATACTGGATATTGATTTTGTAAAGCCCGCTGCCCGGTCCTTGCGCCTCTTGGCAGAAATATGCCATCTCTTCCGATTCCAGACGTCCGTTGCTGAAATAGTAATACCGTCCGTGGCCTCCGCCGAAGAATTCCATGTAGTTGCGGTCGCGCGTACCTACCTCGCCAATGCTCGACGAAGTCAATTCCCAGTCGCCGTTTAGCCGGGAGTCATAGAAATAGTTGCCTCCCCAGCCCGAGGGAGGATAATATGGCCAATAATCGTCGCTGGTGCACCCGGAAAGCAGAAGCGAACCGCCCGAGGCGATAGCCGTGCATAAAAGCAGGGAGATAAAGGAACGTCTTTTCATAATCTTGAAGTTTTTAATCCATAAAAAGCATGATTGACTGATGCTTCAATATCAAAACCTTCAAAATCTTAAAATGGTTCAGAGCGCTCTCCTGGAAATTCAGCCATGCTCTACGTCTTGCCGGAAGATTCACTTGGGTCAGAATTCCGTGAAACAGAACGGTAGCAACGATGCCACAGACGGGAATATGTAGGTCTTGTCGCGACCGTAGAGAATCACCTCTATTGCCCCGTCGCGGGCCTCATATTCAAGCAACGCCTGTCGGCAGGCCCCGCAAGGACTTATCGGATTTGCCTGAAAATACTCCTCCCACGGAAGCCCCTCCGGTTTGTCGTGGGAGGTCCAGGCGGCTATGGCGATCTTCTTCATGGGTATGCCCGGATGGGAGGCGGCGGCATAATACGCCGTGGTGCGTTCGGCACACGTGCCGGAAGGATAGGCGGCATTCTCCTGATTGGAACCTGCCACTATCTCCCCGTCGGCCATAAGGATGGCTGCCCCGACATGAAAACGGGAATAGGGCACGTAGGAAGTGCGCGTGGCCTCTTGCGCCGCCTCCACGAGAAGGCGGTCGGATTCCGGGAGCTCTGTCAGGGTGCATTCCCTGACCTTTATCTTGATTTCAAATTCTTGCATGGTCGGTAATCTTTAAGGTGACTTCGATTTGATAATAGAGCGGACTGTCGGCTACGCCGCAAGGCCGCCATCGAAAGCCAAAATTAATAAAAAAACGGCTATCTTGAAAATTGAGGTCCTCGGATTGCGGAAAATCAGCGACATCTTCATTAACTTTGCACTCTCAAATTGAAGTCCCTAAACAACTTCATCATAAGAAACAACAATGAAAGCCCTCAAAACGCTTATATTTACATTGATTTTGTCGGCGATGGCCCTGACAGGATATGCCGTCAACCCATATGAGGAGTATATCGAGAGATATTCCGCCCTCGCCGTCGACCACCAGAATGAATACGGCATCCCTGCCTCCATAACCCTTGCCCAAGGGCTTCTGGAGAGCGCGGCCGGGCGCAGCCGACTCGCCAGCAAAGGCAACAACCACTTCGGCATAAAATGCCACAAAGAATGGAAAGGAAAGACGATGCTCCGCGACGACGACGCCCGCGACGAATGTTTCCGTGTCTACAGCTCTGTGGAGGAGAGCTTCGCCGACCATTCCCGTTTCCTTCGGCGCGACAGATACAAACGGCTGTTCGACCTTGACGTGACCGACTATCAAGGTTGGGCTCGTGGCCTGCGAAAATGCGGCTATGCCACCGACCCCAACTATGCCGCCCGGCTTATCACAATCATCGAACGCTACTCCCTCTACGTCTTCGACACGACCGAAGGACGAAACGTGGAGGAGACCGTGGCCTTTATCGCCGACCATCTCGTCAAGAGCCATCCCGTCAGACGTTCCAGAGGGCTTCATTACGTCGTGGCAACCCCCGGCGACACCTATTCCTCGATAGCGAAGGAATTCAACATCAAGAAAAAGAAGCTCATGAAATTCAACGACGTCAAGCGCGACCGCGACATAAAGCCATGGGAAGAGGTCTACCTCGAAGAGAAACTCGACGATGCTCCCCAAGACGTCGCCACAGCCACGATCGGGGAGGGGGAGAGCTTCCACTCCGTCAGCCAACGCTACGGCATGAAGCTCGACCGCTTGAAAGAGCTCAACCCCAAAGCCAAGGATGAGTCAGGAACGCGGCTCCGACTTCGGCCGCAAAAGGAAAAATAAGGAATTGGAAGCCTAAAGAGCTTAAAAAACGCAAATTTGAGCTTATGTGTTTGCAAGAAAACAAAATTTTGACTAATTTTGCGCCAAAATCAAAAGGAGCCTCTGTAGTTCAACGGATAGAATAGAAGTTTCCTAAACTTTAGATAGGAGTTCGATTCTCCTCGGAGGTACGAATAAAAACGAGACAAAGAAGTTGGCATTTGGCATCGCCGGTGCCGACTTTGCTGCACTTTTCTTTAACACACTCAAAAAAGTGGGAAAGTTTACGCAATATAAGGTTCAGCTTGCCTCCCTTCGCGATGGTAAGTATGAGCAGGATTTTGAATGTGGCACGGAGTTTTTCAAAAATATGGAGAACCCCGATGTCATATCTTCCGACGTGAAGGTTCATCTCGACCTGGAGAAGAAGAACGACGCATACGACTGCACGTTCCATTGCAAGGGGACGCTGCAGATTCCGTGCGACCGTTGCCTTGACCCGCTTGACCATGAGGTGGACACGACGTATCATATCACGGTGAAATACGGCGAAGACTACAAGGATGACTCCGACGACCTGCTGATCATCCCGGAAAGCGATACGTATCTCAACGTGGCATATATGCTCTACGACACGATAGTGCTGACCATACCCTTGCGCCACGTCCATCCGCTGGGCAAATGCAACAGGGCCATGGCCGCCGCTCTCCACAAGCATCACACTCCCGGCGGCGACGAGCTTGACGAAAGCCTCGACGAGGTAGACGAAGAGATAGCCGACGAGACCAACGAATAAACCGAAATAAAAAACAATTAAAACAATAGAACAATGGCACATCCTAAACGCAGACAATCGCATACCCGCACAGCGAAGCGTCGCACACATGACAAAGCATTGGTACCCACAATAGCCATCTGTCCGAATTGCGGCGCATGGCATCTTTATCACACTGTATGCGGCGAATGCGGCTACTACAGAGGCAAGCTTGTGATCGACAAGGCTGCCATCTGACGCATTCCGGTCATTTCGCAAATCTAAAGAAAGGCAAGAGACCGGCATGCCCCGGAGGCGTGCCGGCTCTCTGACTATATTCATCCCTAAGCATCAATTATGCCAAACGCAAAAATCAGCGGCATCGCTTCCTACGTGCCAGACGACATATTAGACAACGAGATGCTCTCAAAGATGGTCGACACCAACGATGAGTGGATCACCACCCGTGTCGGCATAAAGGAGAGGCGTATTCTAAAGGAGGAAGGAAAGGGCTCAAGCTATCTGGGCATAAAGGCCGTGGAGAAACTGCTCCAATCTACGGGTGTCAAGCCGGAGGAAATCGACCTCCTGCTCTGCGCCACCTCCAATCCCGACTATCGTTTCCCGTCGACAGGCTCCGTCATCGTCCACGAGACGGGGATGACAAATGCCTATTCCTACGACATTCAGGCTGCTTGCGCCGGTTTTCTCGTCACGATGCAGTCCGCAAGGGCTTACATTGAGTCGGGACTCTACAAGAAGGTTGTGGTCGTTTGCGCCGAGAAGATGTCGAGCATGGTGGATTATGAAGACAGGGCAACTTGCCCGCTTTTCGGTGACGCGGCGGCTGCCGTGCTTGTCGAGCCAACCGACGAGAATCTCGGCGTCATTGACGGTGAATTCCACATCGACGGAACCGGTCTGCCACATCTCCTGATGAAGGCCGGAGGCTCCGTAAAGCCGGCTTCGGTTGAAACGGTGGAAGCCAGGGAGCATTACATATATCAGGAGGGTCGCACGGTCTATAAGAACGCTGTACGCGACATGCTGTCGTCGTCGCTCTCGATCATGAAGAGAAACAATCTGACGATTGATGATGTCGACTGGCTGGTGCCTCATCAAGCCAACCTCCGTATAATTGAGGCCGTGGCCGGAAGAACGAAAATCGACGAGGAGAAAGTGCTCGTCAATATCCAGCATTACGGCAACACATCGGCGGCGTCAATACCACTCTGTCTCGACGAATTCAAGCATAAACTGAAAAAGGGAGACAAAATCGTGATGACCGCCTTCGGGGCCGGTTTCACCTGGGGAGCCATGTATCTTATATGGGCGTTTGACTCCTGACAACCGTCTTCGACAAAACGTATTCCGGACCGGTGGCCAACCCCATCGGCCCGTTTTTTTAAACATTCCTCCTCACGATGCGTTTATCCTATTAGGAGACCTTGCCTTGAAGGGCGTGGCTTTACGTGCGCTCCCTAAACAGCGTATCTCCTGATAGAAAAACAGTTTAAATTATGGAAGAAACAAAACAAACGCAGCCGACGGCCCTCCCCGCGGACCATCGTGCGGGATTCGTCAACATCGTGGGGAATCCTAACGTGGGGAAATCCACGCTGATGAATGATCTAGTCGGCGAACGCATATCAATCATAACCTCGAAGGCACAGACCACGCGCCTTCGTATCATGGGAATCGTCAATACCCCGGAATATCAGATTGTATATTCCGACACTCCTGGCGTGCTGAAGCCGAAATACAAGCTTCAGGAGTCGATGCTCGATTTCTCGCAGGGGGCATTGACCGACGCCGACGTCCTCCTTTACGTGACCGACGTAGTGGAGGATCCGGAGAAGAACAAAGACTTCCTCGACCGTGTGGCAAAGGAGAGCATTCCAGTCCTGCTCGTCATCAACAAAATCGACCTCTTGAAAGGCGACGGAGAGCTTGAAGCCATCGTGGCCCGCTGGCACGACCGTCTGCCAAACGCTGAGATATTCCCGACAAGCGCCAAGGAGCATTTCAATGTCGACAACCTAAAGAAAAGAATCGTGGAACTTTTGCCCCTTTCGCCCCCGTTCTTTGGGAAAGATGCGCTGACTGACAAGCCAGCCCGTTTCTTCGTCACGGAGATTATCCGCGAGAAGCTCCTGCTCAACTACGACAAGGAGATTCCCTACAGCACGGAGGTGCTTGTCGAGAAATTCGATGAGAAAGAGGGCGCCATCCATATCATGGCCGTCATCTACGTTGAGCGCGATTCCCAAAAAGGAATCATAATCGGCAAAGGCGGAGAGAAAATCAAAAAGGTCGGCATAGAGGCCCGTCAGGATATAGAGACTTTCTTCGGCAAGAAGGTCTATCTGGAGCTTTTTGTCAAGGTGGAGAAAGACTGGCGCAACAAGGAGAGCAAGCTGAGACAATTCGGATATATAGAATGAAGCTGAGATAAGCAAGTAATCGTAAAAAAATAAAGTTATTTTTTGAAGATTACCAACTTCAAGAGTCAAAAGAAAAATGAGCAGATTAGTAGCAATAGTAGGGCGGCCGAACGTGGGGAAATCCACCCTGTTCAACCGTTTGACGCAGACGCGAAAGGCGATAGTCGACGACACCGCCGGCACCACGCGCGACCGCCAGTATGGCATGGTAGAATGGTGTGGCCAGGAATTTTCAATCGTCGACACCGGCGGCTGGGTCGTCAACTCGGAGGATATTTTCGAGGAGGAAATCAACAAGCAGGTGCAGATTGCCATCGAGGAGGCCGACGTGATCCTTTTCGTGGTCGATGCCTCCAACGGGGTGACCGACCTCGACGATCAGGTGGCCTCAATCCTGAGGCGCAGCAAGAAGCCGGTGATTGTCGTGGCCAACAAGGAGGACAAGGGCGACGCGCGGTTTAACATCCCGGAGTTTTATTCGCTGGGTCTTGGCGACCCGGTGGAGGTGTCGTCGGCCAACGGCAGCGGCACGGGAGAATTGCTCGACCTCATAATAGCCGACATGCCGGAGCCGAAGGAAGACGATAGTCCGGAAGACGACATAGCGAAATTCGCAATAGTGGGACGCCCCAATGCCGGAAAGTCGTCGCTCATCAACGCCTTCATCGGCGAGGAGCGTCACATAGTGACCGACATAGCCGGCACGACCCGAGACTCAATCTACCATCGCTACAATAAATTCGGCTTCGATTTCTATCTCGTCGACACGGCGGGCATCAGGAAAAAGCAGAAAGTCAACGAGGATATCGAATACTATAGCGTGATTCGCTCGATTCGTTCGATAGAGGCCAGCGACGTCTGCATCCTTATGATTGATGCCACAAGGGGCATTGAGGGTCAGGATGCCAACATATTCAGCCTTATCCAACGCAACAGGAAGGGCCTGGTGGTATGCGTCAACAAGTGGGACTTGGTGACCGACAAATCGATAGCCGCCCAGCGTCATTTCGAGGAGGCGATACGGGCCAAGTTCGCGCCGTTCACGGATTTCCCCGTGCTGTTTACCTCCGCGCAGACCAAGCAGAGAATCTACAAGGTGCTGGAGACGGCCATAGCGGTATATGAGAATCGCCGCAGGGTTATCCCGACCTCGCAGCTCAACACGTATATGCTTGAGCAAATCGCCATGACTCCGCCTCCCAGCAACAAGGGAAAATTCGTAAAAATCAAATACGTCACGATGCTGAAAGACTCCGTCATACCGACATTCGTCTTTTTCTGCAACCTGCCGCAATGGGTGAAGGAACCCTATCGACGTTTCCTGGAAAACAAGATACGCGAGAAGTGGGATTTCCACGGCACTCCGATAGCCATCTTCATGCGCGACAAGTAAAGATATTTCTATATGTATAAAAACGCCGGCGGCAAGGGGTACATGCTCTTTCCGCCGGCTGTTTTTTAGTCATTAGTCATTTAGTCTTTAGTCATTAGTCTTTAGTCATTAGTCTTTAGTCATTAGTCCTTTAGTTTTTTGGCTCTAAATTTTTAGTGGGGATTGGAGATTCGGTTTTTTTATTAATTTTGTAAGGGATAATATTTGAGCTGAAAATAAGCAAATTTGGATGATACGGGTAATATGTTAGCATTTTTGGAGAGTCTTATCCCCCCGGCTCCAAATGAGGTTAGCAAGAAGATGGCGGCTGATTTCAGGAAAAGACGGATTGAAAAGGGTCTGACAAGAGAGGCCATTGCCTTGCAGTCGGGCGTGGCCATTGCCAATGTCTCCCGTTTTGAGCAGAAAGGACTCATTTCGCTGACCAATCTGATCAAGCTCGCGACCGCTCTCGGCTATCTCTCTGAGTTGCAGAACGTATTTTCTGCGCCGAAGTATTCCACTATGGATGAACTTCTCCAAATCCGTAGAAATATGGGCAAGAAAAAAGCTCATACTGCAAAACCAAAGAAAAATGAAAAAGATTGACAAGCTTCTCGTAGGATATCACGGAGATAGGGTCGGCATTCTGTCTTTGACTCCCGACGGCCGTCTCTGCACGTTTGAATATGACAAGAGTTGGCTTGCCGGAGGATTCAGTATATCCCTGCTTGAACTGCCATTGAGGCCCGGTATATTTGTGGCCAAACCAATGCCGTTTGCCGGAGGGTTCGGCACATTTGAAGACAGTTTGCCGGATGGATACGGGCGCTATCTTCTCCACAAAACATTGCTTAGGGAAGGGATAAACGACTCGAATCTGACTGTGCTTGACCGTCTCAGTATAGTTGGCGATGCAGGTATGGGAGCCTTGTCTTATTATCCGGAAACGAGAATTATCAGCGGAGAGGAAACGGAAGATTTCGACATGCTCCAAAAGAAGGCGCTGGAGGTTTTGCAAGAGAAGGAGGAAAATTCCGCGAAGTTATTGTTGTTTAACAGCGGCAACAGTGGCGGAGTGAGACCAAAGGCAGTGTTTTCCGATCAGGAGGGGCTTTGGTTGGTGAAATTCCGACACACTTATGATCCTTCGGATATAGGATTGCAGGAATACCGATATAATGAAGCTGCCGTAAGATGTGGGATAAATGTGCCGGATTTCCAACTTTTTAAAGGTAAATATTTCGCCACCCGAAGGTTTGACCGTTCCCTTTCGGGAGAGAGAATACACATGGCCACTGCGGGAGGATTGCTATGCGTGTCGCTTGGGATGCCGATTCTTGACTATAGCAATCTCCTTGCTCTGACCGGTTTTCTGACTCAGGATCCTATGGCTGTAGAGGAGATGTTTCGTCGGATGATATTCAATTATCTTACGGATAATAAAGATGATCACTGCAAGAATTTCTGCTTTCTTGTTGACAAAGACTCTTCGGAGAAATGGCGATGGCAATTGGCCCCGGCCTACGACCTGACATTGTGTGCAGAGGGGTACAACGGGGAGCATACCACATCTGTCAATGGAACAGGAAAACCGAGACTGTCGGATTTCATCGAGGTAGGCGCAAAAAACAAAATTGAGAGGACACGTTGCCTTCAAATCATAGATGAGATTTCCGCAAATTGCGAGGAATTGACGCGTTACAGACTGTGAGATGGCTACACGCTCTTAGATAGAAAAATCAATATCCCGGCTGATTTGAAATCAGCCGGGATATTGATTTTCAGAAAGCCGGATGGATTTTATCTCACTTCCACTTTATGGCTTTTACGGGTGTTGGCGGTGTTGACCACCACGATATAGACGCCGGCCGGCAACCTTTCCGTCTCAATCGACGAGGTTGACGAAGCCACCCTGACCCCGTCGATGCCATAGACCTCTATAAGACGGATGGAATCGTCTTCCACCTTGACCACCAGTCTGCCGTTTTCAACATACACTTCATATGCACCGTCGCGCAAGCTGTCGATGGATGAGGAGTAGGAGAGATCAAGAGTCAAAGGAGCCTTGAGCGAGCCTACAGGTTCTTCTCCGAACGTCGCTGTCTGCTGAAGGACGTAATCACCGCCTCCATCTGCGGGATGAATCCTGAAGCTGATTTTATCCCCGGGAAGGCCGAAGACGCTTATCATCATATACCCGTCTACCGGAACACCGACACCTCTACACTCATCGTCGCAGAACGCTGCAACCTCATATTCACCTCCCGGAATCTCTTCTCCCGAACGGACAATCCTTGAAATCACCGGCATTACAGATGGATACTTCCGGCTTGCCGGAGTCCATGCAGAATATTTGGAGAAACGGGCAACACTCTTATGCGACTCTTCGGCTGCGGGAGCAATATTATAGACAAACTCCTTGGGGCTTCCGCTGAGATACATGTAGCCACGTCCGAGGAGAAGCTGACTGAGATCGCCTATCCAGCGTCCCTCTCCGTCGGCTGTGGCAAAGCCTTCGCGTCCGACAATCATGTCGCCCTCGTCGGGAGCAAGATTCGCAAATGCGTCGACGAGAGGGAGAGCGTCGCCCTCTGCGGGACAGCCTATCCAGTTCCATCCCTTTGCAAGCTTCACGGCGACAGAGGGATCGAATGCAATGCCCCCGGCAGCCTGATGGCATCCATCGCCGGAGACATAGACCTTATATGCTTCCAGAGGATTGAGGGTGGAAAGCGTGCCCACGATTCCGTGGACAGGGTCGCGTATGACCTCCTGCGTCTGTGAGAGCATGCGCAGAACGCTGTCGTCCATAATATTCGAGACAGGAATTCCGGTCTCCACATTGTGGGAAATCCAGTTCCAACCCTCTTCAAGATTATAGTCAAGGTTAGTCTTCATCAGGCCGAATTCCATGCCGACAGTCTCCGACTCATAACCTTTGTAGATGGCCACAGCCTTGACCTCGACATTTTCCCCGGAGATGGAGAAGGGCTCCGAATATGCCATGCCGTCGGTCAGCGGATTGGAGCCGTCGAGGGTATAGCGTATTTCCGCGCCCGACGTTTTTGACTCAAGCGCCACGGTCGACGAGCGGTAGAGCTTTGATCCCGACGCTTTCGACGGAACGGGATCGAATACCCAGAGAGGATGCTCTCCGACGGCCAGAGAGTCGGCAGAGGCATCGTCCGCTGCGAGATATGTGGAGAACGGACCGACTTCAGAGGCCTCGGCAGAGCCGCGACCGACGAATAGCGCGCCATTCGCGTCGAGCACGCGGATCTCTTCCTCTGCCAAAGTCCCGTCGTAGCTGCCATATAGGGTCATGCCTTTGCCGCAAGCCTTCAGCTCATGTGGGGTGGGGGTGAATTCCACGTCGTAGACAAACTCCTCGGAGGAGGACTTGCCACGGGCGACAAACGTCACGGGAACGGAGTCGAACGGAGCGCAGACATTTGCCATGAAGGGGCGGTTGGCCACAATCATTGTCTGTGGAGACATGGTCTCCGCTTCCTCATTTTCGAACGAAAGCATAGAAAGGACTTCGCCTCTCCTGGGCGTGAAATCCTTTCCATAAATACAGGAATCGGGCGTGAAAGGAATAACCAGACCTTTCCATCTGTCGGCGATGTCGCCGACAGCGCCGGGGATATCCACTGTCATGGAGATGCTGTTGCCGGAAAGGCTGAAGCTCGCCGGCGCATTGAAAGGATGTGACTCACTAAGGACAATATCTCCATTGGCCACACGCGCCCCCTCTTTATTGATTATGACATTAGGGAGCTTCCCGACAGCCTCTTCATGTCCTTCCGACAGATAGATTAGGCAGTTGGGGTTTATCCCGGAGAAGGAGGATGCGGAGATTCCGGAGTCTCCCCTTGTCATGCCTTTTGCCGACATCCGGGCGGCCTCGGTCTCAGCCGCCTGTCCAAGCACAGTGATGCTTGTAAGGGAGACGCATCCGGCAAAAGCGTTGTCGCCAATGGCGGTCACTCCCGGAAGGGTTATGGACTCAAGGTTCTCGCAACCGGCAAAGGCATTTTCTCCGACAATAATGACCTCTTCGGGGATAACGACACTCTTAAGCTTCTCCATCCCCGTGAACGCGCCTTGCGGGATGGCGGTGTTGGTCATATCCGTCATGTTGATAGATTCAAGCGACTCAAACTTGCCGCGAATCTCCTTGAAGGCCGCATCATCTACCTCTCCGCTCACCACGATATTCGTGATGAAACGCGCGTCGTCGCCGTCAACGAGTTTCACCTCGTCGGCGGTCACCGTGGCGCCGTCTTCAATGACCACGGAAGAGGCCACCTTTATCTCCGTGTCGCCTTGAAGGTCGGCCAAGGTATATATTCCCTCCTCATCGGGAAACAGTTGCTGCTCGCGTTTCTCAAACACCGGGTTCTCGCCAGTGGAGACAAGGATATTGCTTACGGCGACAACCTTCAGAGAGGTGTTGGGAGAGGCCACGTCGAGCCTGAACTTATAGTCGCGTCCTTCTCGATAGAGAGTGGGGGTCTCAGAGCTGCCCTCGACAAACCACGACATATCTACATCCCTCCATATGTCTTCTTCAGCAACGCCGACGAATTCGGCATTGACCCCGGCCGGACGGTTGAAGTTTATCCGATAGTGGAGCACGAGCCTTAGGATATGATCGGAAGGGAATCTGACCAAAGTGGAATCCGTGGCCGTAGGGTCAAACTTGACAAGATAGTATCCAAGAGAGGGGCGGCAATAAGACCTGTAGGTCACGTCCTTCCCGTTGTCATACATTTTGAACACAGACCCCGGACGATAAAGGGGATTCTTCTTATAGGTAGTGGGTTTGAAGGAGCAGAGACCGATATTTATCGATAGTTCCGTTGCAGGATATTCAATGCTTGTCAGCTTGAAATAGTCGTTGTAGTTGAACATCATCGAAGGATCGATCTGGATGTTGAATCTGACGGGAGCTGCGGAACTTTTCAAAGTGTTCCAGAAATTAGCTGCGGCGTAGAATTCCTCCGCACCCTTAGGTATCTCCAGCGTGATTCCGGAGGCATTGGCCGGGAAGGGGCTCATCGATCCGATATATGGAGGCTTCGTTGCGAGAACGATTATCTTTTTCAGGTTGACGCATGTTGAAAAAGCATTCGCGCCTACGTATTCCACGGAAGCCGGGAGAGTGATTTCCTTCAGGTCGACGCAGCGATTGAAGGCATTCTCTGCGATGTTGACGAGACTCGACGGGAGTATCACTTTCGCAAGCGCGGTCTTTGTCGTCGGTTCAGGTGCGGCGAACGCATTCGAGGGAATAGCGTTGTTGAGGTCGCGGACGCCCTTCACGACAACATCGGCAAGGTCAAGGTCTACGATTTTCGAAGCATTCCTGCGGATGGCCTCGAAGTCTTCCGATCTCATGACTCCCGTGATTTTCAGGCGCGACGGACATTGCTCAAGCTTGGATGCAAGCTCCCCTTCCCTGACGTTGACCACCGTGTAGGCATTCGCTCCCGCAGGGTTCACCTGAATGGTGATGTCGAGATCTTCCGTGACGGCGGCGATAGAAAGATTTGCGATTGCGGCGTCGACCACCTTGTTTATGCCGTTCACGGCCACGGTCACCCTGTCGGAGGTCAGTGCGGGTGTCACTTTAAGGGAGAAAGGCATGCCCCTGACCACCTGCGAGGCTCCGCCCTGGATTGACACACCCTCCACTTTGGCCGGCATCGTGACACTATGATACACCACCCTGTTGCCGATTGCGTCGAGGCGGTCGGCCACGGTGGAGTCGGCGGCATTCACGAGGCTCCATTTCTTACGGTCGAACGACGTGACGACCCTGATGAGATTTCCTTCGCGGACATCGGCATCCTTCACCTGGCATGTGAATGTCGAAGGGAGATTCCCGAAATTGTAAGTGTCATTTGTGATGATGGGGGAGATAAGTTCCTTGATATTTCCATCCTTGTCAGTCAGCGCGGCGCAATAGAACGAAGCGGCATTGTCGGAAGGGATGGCGAGCGCATTGGCACGGAATTTAAAAGACTTCCCTTTCACCACATTGACAACGTCGGTCACGAGCCCTACTCCACCGACTTCGCCGGTGATTTTCCAGGGAGAATTGGCGCCGGCTGGCTGGGGCTGCCGGAAGTCGGCGTGGATAAGCGTGTTGGCATTTATCCTTGCCTTGTAGACTCCCGACGCGTCGGGGAGGAGAAGAGTGTTGTTGGCATATAGTTGCATGGTGGCGTCGCCATACGAATCGGTGGTCTCGACCGTGAATTCATATTCAGCTCCTGCCTCCACCTGCGCGGACTCAGTGACGGCGTTGAACCTTACGCCCGGCATTTCCTGAAGGATGACGGAGTAATGGGTGGGCGCGACCGGATTTTCCTCCACCACTTCACGGAAATCCTTCCAGTATTCCTTTGCCTGATAGGCTTGTGCTGAGCCGACCGGCACGACCAGACGGCTCTTCGGAGAACCGTTGAATACACACCAGTTGACCCATGCCGGTGAGGCGCGTCTGACCACGACCTCGCGCAAACGTTCGCAGCCGAGGAAGACGTTGTATTCGTAGGTGGCAACGGAAGCGGGAATCTCCACTCTCTCCAGTCCGCTATAGCTGAAGCATCCGCTTTTGAAAGTGTTTAGGTTTTTGGGCAGGACGATATGAGTCAGCGACTTGCATCCAGAGAAAGCCTTAGCCGGGATGGCATTGGCGGGATTCGCTCCTGAAGAGAGGATGGAGGCCTCGGAGATGTCGAGACGGGTCAGCTTCATGCGGTCGCGCATGAAAGCGAAGTCGGAAGCGTCAATCGTGCCGTAGAGGGTGAGGTCGGTGATCGTGCCTGCATCGACCTCGCTGATTAGTTCCGACAGTTTTCCGGCCTTGACCCAGACGTTGCGTTTCGCCACTACGTCGGCGGCATTCTGGACCGTGACGGAGATATTTTGGTCGCATATGACGTTGTTGATTTTGAAAGCATTGTCATGGCCCGGTGTCAGGATGAAGCCGTTGGCCTTCACGGTCACCACCATGTCGGGCGACGCAGGAACCACTGTGAAAGAGAAGTCGCGTCCTTTGATCACCCTTGGCTCGTCATAGCTGATCTCAGCTCCATCCACTGATGCCGGGATACTGATATTGAAGTAAGGGATGGAATATCCCTTGGCCGAGGCCTCTCCGAGAGTCAGCAGGTCGTTTGCCACGGGTAGCCATTCCGATGAGCGTGCGTCTTTCGAGACAAGACGCAGAAGATCGCCGTCGGCGACCGTAGCGTCAGACGGCACGGTGAGCTCCATGTCAAGATACCTTATTATCTGCAGCGAGGGGATGCTGATTTTCTTTCCGTCGCCGATGACTCTTTTCATCAAGCCATCGCTCCCAAAGAGCGCCACCGACACGTTGCCCGAGAAATCCCCGTTGGAGATATTCTTCAGAGCCCCGACCCTTAGTTTGAATCTACTTCCGGGCTTGATGTCGGTCGCGTCGATGGTCATGCCTATCTGCCTCTCGTCGCTGGTAATATGTATCGGAGAAAACTTCGAGATGGAAGAAGCCGGCTTTATGTTGTAGACGATTGTTGTCAGGTTGCTGAAATCATGTGGCTTGCTGACAGTGGGGTTGAGTGCTTCGGGTGCATAGAAACCGTCGGCGGCTCCGCCCCAGCCCCAATTTATGTGGAAATAAGCAGTCGGTCCGATGATTTCATATCCGTCGCATACGAATGCGTGCCCTTCAGAGACATCCTGACCGCAATATAGCACGGGGCGCCCTTCGTCGATTTCATTCAATACGAGATCCGTCCAGGCCTTGAGATCCATTTCCGAGCTTTTCTTGTAGGATACTCCCGCGTCATATCCGAACATATCGACAAGTGCGGCCGGCACTCTGACTTCGAAAGCACTTGAACTCGACATGCCGAAATCGGTGGAGATTGCATTCGCAGCGTCGGCCATCAGAGTGGCCACGGCGTCCGCCTCTGTGGCGGAGTATCCGGCGCGGTAGTTGTCTTCACGCATATTCTGCCAGTCGTAGGCAGAAGGCTCACCCTCTTTAGTAAGAACAGCAGGCCTGACTGCGGGATGGCTATGATATCTCAGGATCTCCGCAAGAGCGGTCCCTACGCATCCTACCAGCCTGCGGTTGGGAATCATGTTATTGAACGGGGCTTCCTGGCTCCAGGGTGGCGTAGGGAGAATTTTCCTTCCTGTGCGAGCCTCCGCGGAGCGCGTCTGCCGTAGGACCGGCATATTAGTCAGGCTGACGTTTTCAAGAATAGATGATACGATTCCCGGGACGGCTTTAGGTTGCCATGTCGAGGAGGTGGAGTATCCGACAACCCGGCCGGCGGGATTGCCGGCAGAGATAATGATGAAGCCTTGACTGTCGGCCGCGTTGAAAACGTAGTATCCGGGTGAGCCCCCGAAATTCTCAACATGGGCAAGCGACAGCGAGCCGGCATCGGCCAAACGGGCATTGTTGCCCTTTCGGAAGAAATCGGCTGCCACGGCTCTTGCTTCCTCAGCTGTCAGAGTTTCCCCTTTGGCATAACAAGGGGAAAGCAAGCAGACCGCCAAGAGAATCATTTGCAAGATGTTTTTAAGCATAATCGGTTGGTTTAGTATTAAGTTATATTATTTATTGTTATAATTTTACCTTCTTGCCGTTGATGATGTATATGCCGCTGCGGAGTCTTTCTTTTGCTTGCTGCACGGTGACGTTTCTCAACAGCAGTGCGCCATTGAGACTATAGACGGTAAGAAGATCGTTTTCATCTGTGAATATGTTTTGCAAACCGGAATTAGCGGAAGTCGTGCCATGTATTTCCACGTCATGTGCAGGCATGGTTTCGGGAATTTCCTCGATCCATCCATCAAACACATAGCCTGCCGGAGGTTCCGGTGTAGGGATTTCGATTTTGTCTCCCATTTCAAGCTCGGCTTCGAAGTATATTTCATTGTCGATATAGACAGTCAGTTTGTAGAGGTTTGGAGTATATTCAGCTGTCACCTCTACATCGTGCGCAGGCATGGTTTCTGGAAGTCCAGTCCATCCTGAGAAGGTGTAGCCCTCCTTTTCGGGAGCTTCTTCCGGAGTTACAGACTCGCCATAGGATAGTTCTACAGCTTTGAATACCTCACCGTC
>VSPO01000078.1 GCA_009775375.1 Muribaculaceae bacterium
TCTACGCCTAAAAATTTAACACTTCTAATTGCCCAATTTAACATATGCACCGTGCTTTCGGCTTGACCCGTTTTATCCTGGTTTTTTAATCGATATGTTGATGTTTTTGGGGGTTTGGGGTGATAGGAATGAGAGGAATGTTATGTAGTAGAAATGTGATGTAAAAGATACATCTATTTATAAGAGAGGTATCGTTGGCGCAAAATTAATATTTTTTATTTCCTCTCACAAATTTTTCTTACAAAAAATTTCTTTTTTAACAATTGGCTTATTATGTGGCGATAACGAGGCTGTTGATTTCGACCGTTAGGTCAATATTTTGTAGAATGCTTGTTTTTGCCCGATAAATCTTCAAAAAATTAGGCCATGGAGTCCGAGCATTATAAATCGTTTTGTAAATTTAAAAATTTGAAATTATGCTAATTGTATCTATCTGTATCACATAAATATATAAGCATAAAATTTTATAACGTCAAAAATCTGACTCTTATAAAGAGATGTATCGCAATTTAGTATATGGCTTAGATATTTCAAAATAATTAGCAACTTAATAATCAGCGAAATAAAAATTCAGTCATTCCATTCATCGCTAAATTTTAGCGCCCGGAGTAAAGAATTTGAAAATTTGATTTCTTGCCTTTTGGCCTTCTTGACGGCCTTGAAGAAGATGACTTGACCTATAAAAAAACACCAAACCTATGAGACGAACTGTTTGTATCTGGTTTCTGCTCTTGGCCGCCTCCTGCTTCCTCTCGAAGGCGCAGGCCCAGAACGTGGCTTTGAAGACCAATCTCATATCCGACGCAGCTCTAAGCCCCAATCTCGGAGTTGAGGTAGGACTCGCCCCGAAATGGAGCCTCGACATCTCCGGCCAGATGAACCTTTGGACCATCAACAACCACAAATGGAAACACTGGCTTGTGCAGCCCGAAGCACGCTACTGGTTCTGCCGCCGCTTCGCCGGCCATTTCCTCGGCATCGAGGCACACGGCGGCCAATACAACGCAGGTAACATAAACCTCGACCTCAACATGCTCGGCACAGATTTCCGCAAATTGCGCCACCAACGGGTGCAAGGCTGGTTCGCCGGAGGTGGAATCACCTACGGCTACGCCTGGCCCGTACATCCCCACTGGAACATCGAGGCCGAAATCGGCATCGGCTACTCCTACACGCGCTACGATTCCTATCCCTGCAACTCCTGCGGCACAAAAATCGACAACGACAGGGTGCACAACTATGTAGGCCCCACGAAGGCCGCCATAAACATCGTCTATCTCTTTTAAACACGCCATCGACATGAAAAGATACATTCTCCCACTCGTGCTCCTCGCCCCGATTCCGGCCCTGGCTGGGGTCAATACCGAACGCCTGGGCATCTCCGACATGGCCGTGTTCCGTTCCGCCGACCTGCTGACGGTCAATTTCCGAATAAATCCGCGCGACTACAAGCTCCGCTCGTCCGACCGCGTCGTGCTGACCCCCGCCATTGTGTCGGGCGGCGATACAGTGCGCCTCGCCCCTGTCGTGGTTGCCGGACGCCGCGCATGGTACTACCAGACCCGCAAAGGCAATGACGACGGCGCCCTGCTGCGCGCCGGTAACGACGTGCAGCCGTCGTATGCCGAATCCACCCCCTATCAGCCCTGGATGGAGAACTCTACCGTCGCTATGCTCGCCGACACTATCTCCGAATGCGATTGCGACGACGCCGTGAAGGGGAGTGGCGTGATAGACCTCGCCCGTCTCGACTATCGTGAGCGTGTGGCCGCTCCGTCGCTGCGCTACGTGGTGCCGACCGACACGCTCGACAAGAATTTCTCCCTCTCCGGCCGCGCCAACGTCCGCTTCATGGTTAACCGCGACGCCATCGACTGGAGCTATGCCGGCAACCGTGCCGAACTCGACTCCATCCTTGCCTCCGTCAACGCTGTGAAGGACGATCCCGACGCCACAGTCAAGGAGATTCATATCCGTGGCTACGCCTCCCCGGAGGGCCCGTATGCCAACAACGTGCGCCTCGCCCGAGGCCGTACGGAGGCCGTCAAGGAATACGTGCGTCAGCACGCGTCGTTCCCGGCCGACGTCTACCGCACCTCATTCGTGGCCGAGGATTGGCAGGGGCTGAAGGCCTGGCTGACGGAGCATTCCTATCCCGGCTGGCAGGAGATGGTGGCCTTCATCGACGATTCGTCGGTGCCCGTGGAGACCAAAAACGACATCTTCCGCAAGCGGTTCCCCCGCGAATATCCCGACCTTCTCCGCACGGCTTATCCCACCCTGCGCCACACCGACTACAAGATCTCCTACAACGTGCGCAAATACTTCGACGTTAGCGAGATCCGAGAGGTGATGCAGAAGAACCCGCGCAAGCTTAGCCAGAATGAGCTCTACCTTCTTGCGAAGAGTTATCCGCAGGGGAGCAAGGAATATGCCGAGGTGTTTGCTATGGCTGCAAGTCTCTTCCCCGACGACGCCACGGCCAATCTCAACGCAGCCAGTGCGGCGATCAACATGGGAGACCTTGCCGGAGCTGCCCGTTTCCTTGAGCGCGCCGGCGACAGCTCCGAGGCCGACTACGCCCGGGGCGTACTCGCCGCCATGAACCGCGACTACGAGCAGGCGCAGACCCTTCTCCGAAGGGCTTCCGCAGCCGGCATCGCGGACGCCGACGCCGCCCTCGCCGAGATCGAAGCCATCCTAAAATCCGCAAAAGACGGCAACGTCACAATCCTCTGACCCCGTCCAACGCCGCGTCCGACATGGAGAGCAGGCCTCCGAGTCTGCGGCCTACTACCGTCCAAGCCGCGTCGTCTAACATGGAGCGCATGGCCTCCGGCCTGCGCACACACCGCGTCCGATGCGATTAGAGACAAAAGCCATAAGCATAAGAACGAGATAAAAAACTGAATAACCAATAAAAACAACTTAACATTTTAATTATCGCATTATGAGATTAAAGTATTTATTTGGAGCAGGCCTGATGCTCGCATCAGGCGTAGCTGTAACAAGCTGCAGCTCCGACAACAATCCGGATGGACCTGACAAAATCATGGAGGCAGGATCCAAATTCTATGTGAGAGTTGCACTTGCCAATGCAGACTCCGAAGGTACCCGTGGATCGGAAGATAACACGGATGAGAACAACTATGTTTCCGGTGATAAGGGTGAAAACGAGGTAAAAAAGATTCTCTTCGTTTTCTACAACGCGGATGGTGGTTATGTGGCATTTTCGGAAAAAGAAATTACAGAGACAGATCACAATAATAGCGGGAACATAGAATCTATAGTGGATATAGTTGTGCCGGTGACAGTTCAGACAGACTCTAAAGTTCCTGCCTATGTTGTAGCATATGTCAATCCAACGACAGAGGCGAACGGAAATAAGACGGGAAATCTTCAAGATATCCAAGCCAAATATCGCACACTGGCACAGGTACTCCCTTCGGCAAATGGCGGTAACAATCCCAACGGATTCCTGATGACGAATTCTGTATATTATGAACAGAATTCCAATGCTCCTGTTGTGGCAGCACACGTCCCTGCCGATGTGCTTTATGAAGATCCAGACGAGGCGAATAAGGAAGGTGCCAAGGGCATAACAATTTATGTTGAGCGCACTATGGCAAAGGTGTCGGTTCATAAGAATCTTACTAATGGCAAACAGGGAACGATTACTGACAACATGCCGGAGGTCGTTTCTCCCGATGGACAGACTACATATAAACTTGATTTCCAAGAGCTTGCATGGGGTCTCAACAACGAGGAAAGAAATGTATTTGTACTTAAAAACTTCCGTAAAGGAGAATTGAATAATCCCACGTCTGATGTTGTAAATATGGACTGGGCCGGTGCCAGCAGTGCGATGTCTTCTCTTACAGCTCCGTCTTGGAACTATCCAGCTCAAACTGACGTTTACAAAGGTCGCCGCTCTTTCTGGGCATATTCTGCCAACTATTTCAATGTAAGTATTTATCCGGAATTCTCCGATGAGATAACGGATGACAATGCAAGCTCATTCCCGTTAGTACAGACAAAATTCAGCGAGATATATGACTTTGCAAATGATGTCCCAGGTCCTAAGGGTCATAAGTTTGGAGAAGCTGCCTACACTCTTGAGAATACCATGACAGACAATGTTCTTAGAGATGCCAAAGCCGGAGTTAGGGCAGTTACGTCAGCATTGATTGTCGGAAAGTATAGGGTTCTTGATAATAACAACGAAGAGGTAGCGTATGACAATCTGTATATCCGACGTGGTGAGACTTCAAACGTCATATACATCAATAAAGTCTTTATGATGCAGAAATTCCTCGAGACCCAGACGGAATCTGATGGAGTTCTTTACACATATAACGGACCTAATGCCAAGCCTGAATATTCTCCTGTTTCGTGGTCGGATGCAAATAAGGCTACAATCGAGGCTGATTTCGAGATTATCCATCCCAAGAAAGACGTGACAGGCGTGTTGACCGCCAGCCGATACGTAACCATGATTCTTAAAGAAACTGCCACACTCACCAAAACTGAGGGAGAAGGAGAAGACGTCAAAACCGTTCCCGTATACTACTTCAGGAATTCCAATGGTTTGATGGCTGCAGTTACTGCTGATAATCGGACTCAGGTCAATGGTTATCTTTATGATTTTTTCAATGCCAAACTTGGTGCAGTGGAAGAATTCGATGAAGGTCGTGCTTACTTTAAAGTACCAATCCGACACCTTTGGGGCAGAGACAAGATAGGATTTGGCGATACCGACGCTACTGGCTCGACTGAAGTTGATAAAGGCTTTGTATTGGGACAGTATGGTGTGGTCCGCAATCACACGTACAATATCAATGTTCAGGCAATCGGGGGTATCGGTACGGGTATTAGTGACCCTGACGCTCCAATCGTATTCCCGGTTGACAGTAAGCAATATCACGTTAAAACGCAAATCCGTGTTCAGAAATGGCGTATCGTTCCTCAGCAGAATGTGACGCTCAAACCATAAAACTCTGACGATCTAATTCTGGCTTTCGGGGTCGCGACCCCGAAAGCCTCCCTTCAGGGGGAAGGGAGGTGAAACTCCCTTCCCTCACCAATCAAAAAAACAGAGCATCAACATGAAACATAACTGTTATCTCTATGCCGGATTCTGCTGCGTGGCCTCACTCTTCTCCGCCTCGCTCGCTTCCTGCGACTCTATCTACGACGACCTCCCCGAATGCCGCACGGAGCATCGACTGTCGTTCGAATATGACTACAACATGAAGTTTGCCGACGCCTTCCCGGCTGAGGTCAACTCTATATCCGTCTGGGCTTTCGACAAGCAAGGAAAGCCCGTATGGAAGACCCGGCAAAGCGGCGACGCCCTCCGCGAAAAGGGTTTCTTCGTCGACCTCCCGCTTCAGCCGGGCGTCTACGATTTCGTGGCGTGGGGCGGTCTGAAGGAGACTCCGGCATTCAGTCTGCCGACCGAATCCCCCTCGGCCATGACCGACCTTTCGCTGTCGCTCAAGCTAAAGGACGCGACGAAGGCCGGCGACGCCCCGTCGCTCTTCAGCAATGAGAAGTTCGAGGGCGTCTACCATGCCCTCCTCCGCGACGTGGAGATAACCTACAATCCGAACGCCGACGAGGTGCAGGACGTCAGGCTCGACCTCATGAAGGATACGAAATACGTGAAGGTGCTCCTCCAGAACCTCGATGGCACGGAGATGCGCAAGGAGGATTTATCCGTCTACATCACCGCCGACAATTCCGAACTCGCCTACGACAATGCCGTCGTGGTCGGCACTCCGGAGTTCCGCTACGAGCCGTGGATGGTCACGGAGGGCGTGACCCAGGCCCCCGGCGACGAGAGCGCCGACGTCACGTCGGTCAGCTCCATACTCTCCGAGCTCTCCACCTCCCGCCTGATGGCCGGGTCGAAGTCCGTGCTCAATGTCGTGCGCAATTCCGACGGCCATAAGATCATCAGCATCCCCTTCATCGACTATCTCCTTCTCGTAAAGGGCAACTACCGCCCAATGTCGAATCAGGAATACCTCGACCGCCAGGACGAATATTCCCTTACCTTCTTCATCGACAAGAACTACAACTGGTATTCGCAGATAGGCATCTACATCAATTCGTGGCACGTCGTGCCTAAGCAGGACACTCCCTTACACTGATACCCTCTAAAAGGACCTCAACGTGATGAAAACAATCGCTAAACATATACTTCGGCTGCGCCACGCCTGTCTCCGCGCCTTGCCGCTGCTCCTGTTCCCTCTCGGGGCATGTGTGGCGGAAGAGGGGGAGTGCCCCGTCGACACGCACGAGGATGACATAGCCGTCAGTCTCGTCATAAAGGGCAATCTCCCGGCCGCCGGGTCCCGGGCCGCCTTGTCGGATCTTGACGGCACGCTCGCCGAATCCTACATCAATATCAACGACCTCTACATCCTTGCCTTCGAGATAGACCCGACGAAAGGGGTTGCCGACGGAGAATCGAAGCTAAAAGACATCATATGGTCGCCCCAACAGGCTGAGAGGCTTCCTGAGTCGTCGATAAGCTCCAATGGTACGGTTGTGCTTCTCCGCACGTTCCTCAGCAGCGAGAAGTATAAGGAGGACGAACCCTTTGCCCTTGTGGCTGTCTCCAACATCAGCAATTGGGGCGGAGAAAGCTATACCCTTTCAACAGAAAAGGATAAAGAGACTACCCTTGCCGACCTTCAGAAAACGCTGACCTACCCCATAGTTATGGATTCACGATGGGTGCCCGACAACGCTAAGAGTGACGGAATCCCCCTCTTCGGCATTAAGAGATGCAGCCTCAGCGGCTACAATCCGCAGTATAACAACAGTGCCAACCCCTACAACCTCGGCACGACATGGCTTCTCCGCACCCTCGCCAAGATCGAGCTGTTTACGGCTGCCGACTCCAAACTCGAAATAGCGTCGGCGCAGGTCGTTGCCTATGGCTGGAACAACAATGTCCAGCTCATCCCGTTCATGAAGCCGACAGGCAGCACGACTCTGATCCTCAACCGTATGGAGGGATACAACACTGACGGCAGCGATACCTACGGAAGCACCTCGCAGGTGAATCTCTCCCCCGATTTCACCACTTCCGGCTTCACCCCGACTGCCTCCAGCTATACCCTCAACTTCTCCAAGGCGACAGTGAAGAAGGAAGACGGCACCACCGCCGAGGGCTTCGTGGCCTACCTCCCCGAATACCAGCTCGCCTCTACTGATGGCACCCCTCGCAACCAAATCGTCAAAATAAGTTTTGAAGGGAAAACTCAGCAATATACCCTGACCGTGGCCCCCTATGACAACTACTCCCAACCGGACACCAATCCGACAGACATCTATTGGCAATACCTCCTCCGCAACTATCTTTACAGATTCCAGATTCAGGGAATCCAAGAAGACGCCACCCTTTCCCTCAAATACACCGTCTGCCCGATGCAGAAATATACAACCGATATACCTGATTTTAACTGACTATATACTTATAAGATTTTTCATTTTCATGATAAAGAATCCTCTACATATAATCCCATTCTCATGGCATATGGTCAAGATATTGCCCTGCCTGCTGTTGTTTGCTATTTCGGCATGCACCGACAATATAGATTATCCGGACAATATTAACGTGCCCGAAGGAAAACCTGCTACCATCTCCATAGGAGTAGATGTGGAAGGTATGACTAAATTGACGCGGGCTGAAGGAGTTGCTGATTATAATCGTGTTGCGTCATTATGGGTCGGTATCTTCAATTCCAACTCCGGAGAAATGACGGGTGGAGGTATGATGACGGAAAAAGACAACGGCTTTAAAGTCGGCAATGACCATCAGAAATACACTCTCTCAAATATCAATACGAAATCGGGAAAGAGTTACATAGTAGGAGTTGCCAATCCCGAAAATTATAATGCTATAACGGTGGGTAATACCACTCCCCGCAATCTCAAAGGTATTCTGGAGAAGGAGGTGACGGATTGGAACTCGTATAAATCCATCGTCATAACAGAAACGAGAGTACAAGGCAATGCCGTGGATATACAAACCCCCAGTGTCGACAATGATTACGGACTTGTCATGAGTGGTATCTATGCAACCGATGATGCTTCCCATCCGATTAACGAGGAAAAGCCAGTCGCAATTAACGCCGACGCCAACAATCTTACGGGAGCCATCCATCTACGGCTTATGCAAAGCCATATCAAGTTTAATTTGCAGGCTAAAGGCAACGTTGTGGAACTTACCCCGCAAAGTTATCAGGTTCACAACATTCCCTCCTCGAGCTGGCTACATGAGCATGTCAACTCTGGAGAAATCCTCAACTCCGGCGACGCTTTGCTTGGCAACAAGTTTGACAAGGACAAGAACCCGGATTACTACGGGTCTTCCTTGCGTTTCACCTCAACATCTTTCACCAAGGAAGAGGTGAAGAATGAAGCCGGTGAGAACGTGACTTCCTATACGTTTGATTTCTGGCAAATGGAGAATAAGCGCACGGGTCTTGAGTCTTGCCAGGGATACCAATACAGAGAGAAGGAATATGGGAAAAACGGGGAATATGAGCCGACCGGAGAAACCGCAGCCTATGAACCATCCGGACTGTTCATGTCGCTTACCCCGTTTGATAACCCCACGCTCAACAACATGGCCACATATGTCGACATTCCCTGCGTAGTGAAGTACCGGGAAAAAACAACGGAAGGAAATGCCAAACCCGGACAAATAACATCCGACCCCGACAATCTTCTCGATCCAGGAGCGACACGCACAGCAAACATCACTTACCGCATACATTTAGGATACGTAACCCCTGACAAAAATCCCAGGGACTTCAATACATACCGTAATTCCGACTATACATACAACGTGACCGTCTCAGACCTTCACAATGTGATAGTGGAGGCATTCCGTGTTGACGAATCCCAACCCGGTGGATTCGGTGACGTGACCGACGTTTCCGATAAATTTTTCACACTCGATGCACATTATGGAGTTTTTAACATCAAGCTGTCAGAAGAAGACCTTGAGAAATTCTCATTCCGGATGGTGAGCTATGATGACAATGCCCCCCATGAAATCATTATGGGTGCTCCTAACAAGACTGACACCGAAATCACAGACGACAACCGGAAATATTACAATTGGATAACCCTCCTGCCTACAAATTCTGAGGATATGAGTGTATTGGCCAAATATCCCGAAGATAAGAGTACACTTCTTCACCTCAAAGATTTTCTTCCAATAACTAATGAAAATGGGGAAAAAGAAGCATCACGAACGGCAGGCATATATACTGTCTTCGTAAATGAATATGTCTATGAAGACGGTCCTGACGAGACAGGAGGGAATTGGAAAAGGTATGTAAACCAACCCGACCGCATGCTCTGGATAAACGTGGCACAAAAGACCTCAGCGGATGGCGAGAGCGTGTTCTACAAGGCGAAATATGCCGTGGCTCAACGCTCTATACAGACGTATTATAATACCACATCTTCTACAAGTCAAAACGCTATCGGAGTGGAGCATGAGAATGAAAATCTCGGGATGAACCTACGTTGGACAATTGGAACGGATCAATTAAATCCTAACAATGGTCGCTGGAACGTGTGGAGTAAATTAAATAACAAATCTTGGAATCAGTATGTTGACCCAACTAAATGGCAAAATGTAAATAGGATTAACAATCCCAATATCCCACTTAGTTATACTACTGAGCAAACAGGAGGAGGTTACAGAAATGTAACAATGATGGAAACAATTAATCCATCACAACTTACCAATACACTTGGAAATCATCCCGACTATAATTATGCCGCTTCGGCAAGTGCCTCTATCTATGACCCTCAAAACTATGACCCTAAAGACAATAATGCTCCTGCTTCACAATTCATCCAGGCAATGTACGCTTGCATGAATAGGAATAGAGATGAGAATGGGAATGGCATAATAGAACCATCCGAGCTGAAATGGTATCTTCCTGCCTCTGGAAAATATTTGAGAGTAATCATTGGCCGAAACTCTTTATCCACGCCAATCATGAATTACATAAATAATGAGAACCTACCTTATACAACAAAAGCACAAAACGCCTTTTTCCTTTTAGCTTCGAGCGATAATAAAGTTATCTGGGCTGTCGAAGGTATGTCTTCAAGTTCATTTAGTGGAACTTCTTATTGTGCGCCACCTTGGCAAGTCAGATGTATCAGAAACCTTGGTACAAATCTTGCAAATGAGATTCAAAATTCCAACGATGACGGAGTCACACCTGCCTATAGTGAAACAATAAATGGAACAGGTGCGATTATTAAAGTTTCATCTTATTACGGAACTTCGCTTCGTGATCCTCGGACAACACCTTTGCCGGTACATAAAACAAGCAGTGAGTATAATCGTCTGTCAAGATATGGTTTTGAAGTTGCATATGTTGGAAATTCAATCACCGATGGATCAGAATCTGAAGAAGAAATACCCGGTGAAGCAAAATATACATCTACAAATTTCAAAAAATATCTTGAAGGTACTTTAACAGTTGCAAATCCAGATAATGGTTTAACCGAAACTATTGCTCCATGCAAAGATCTCAACAGTGGAGATAAAAAAGGATGGAGGGTGCCAAATCAAAAAGAATTAGCCATCATTTTAAGACTTGAAAATTATAATTTCCTTAGATTTCAATTTTTAAGTTATTGTACCAGTTGCACTGTCGAGCATTGGGATGATGAGGGTAAATCTCCTGCTGATATTGATCTTGGCAAATTTAGAATGTGTGACGCATATGCAACTTGGGCAGACCAATGGACAATATCAGGTCATTCAATGGGAGCAAACTCCTTCGGAGAAATGTCATTTATTCGCTGTGTTCGCGACCTTCAACAGGGAGAATATCCCGAACTAAATAAATGATATGATGAGATGTCTTCTTCGAAATATATTGGTTTCCCTGATATTATTTTCCATTATATGCTCCTGCGACAATAGCCGGAAACAGGATCGTCTGGAAACAGTGTCAGTAGACTCCATAACCGAGCTTCCTCTCCCTTCCGTCCCTTCGGGTATTACAACCACGGAGGATAGGGCGGCGTTTGTGGCGCGGCATTTCTGGGACGCTCTGGACTTCCGGTCCGATCCGCTTGCTGTCGATACGGCCTTCATGGAGCAGAATTTCGCGAATTTCATCAGTGTGCTGGCAGTGACTCCCCAAGACAGGGCCGGCGAGGCCGTACAGGGCCTCTGTAAGATGGCTCTCGGGAATCCCGATGCTTTCTCCCTTCTGGAGAGCGTCGCTGAAAAATATCTCGACGACCCCAACTCTCCTATGCGCAACGAAGATTTGTTCATACTGTTTCTCCAGGATTGGGAGTCGTCCGATTCAGTAGGGGAGGCCACCCGGGAGCGTGCGAAGTTCCGGCTGGCCCGGGCAATGAAGAACCGTCGCGGCACCCTCGCCGCCGATTTCCGTTTCGTCGACCGTCAAGGCCGCGAGACGACGCTCTTCAAGTCATTGGGGACCGCTGCCACACTCCTGATGTTCTACGACCCCGACTGCCCCCAATGCGAGGAGACCAAGAAGGCCATCGCCGCCTCTCAGGAGGCGGAAGGCGTCAGGGTAGTGGCAATCGACATAGCCGGCGATCGCCGGCTGTGGGACGAGACAAAAGCCGCGATGCCGCCGGCCTGGACTGTAGGCTACGCCCTCGACCCCCTCGAAGAGGAAGAGACCTACGTCTTCCCGGCCCTCCCGACCCTTTACCTCCTCGACCCCACAGGACGGGTTCTCCTCAAAGACCCGCCCCTCAACCTCCTCCTCAACCCCAATCCCGTGGATTGAAAGCGCCGAGTCCCGTGGTTTGAGATCGCCGAGTCCATCGTCGAGGAAAGATATTTTTTATAAGTGTACGTTAAAAGGGAAGCAAGGCGTCGGGAGACGCCACTTCCGCTACTCTCAGGAGTAGTAATTTTCTAATTTAAGCATTAAATTCTGATGGCAGCCTCCGCAAGGAGGCTGCCTTATTTTCGGTCAGGGGCGGGAGTCGCGGTGGTCGCGGATGGCCTGAACGTAAGTGGTCAGAAGCGAGGTGGCCATGTTGCCATTGTTGAAGCGCGACGCGTGGGCCTTCCCTTTGGCTATCATCTGTGCCACAGGCGCCGAACCGTCGAGGATGGCGTTAAGCGCATCCTTCATCCCTTGCACGTCGTCGGGAGCCACGTAGAGCGCGGCGTCGCCCCCGGCCTCCTCAAGACACGACCCCGTGGCAGCCACCACCGGCCTGCAGCTCTCAAGAGCCTCAAGCACCGGAATGCCGAACCCCTCATACCGCGAAGGATAGACAATAGCCTCGGCCAACTGATTGACGGCCGGAAGGTCGGAAAACGGCACGTCGGAACGGAAAACAATCCTCTCCCTGACGCCCAATTCTCCGGCAATCTTCTCCACCCTCTGCTGATAGCCCTTACGGTTGCGTCCCACGGCCAGCAGCTTAACGTCCGGCGGAAGATAGGGGAGCGCACGCACGGTCAGCTCCAGGTTCTTGCGGCTCTCGATCGTGCCTACCTGCAGCACGTATCTCTCCGGAAGGGAAAGACGCGTAGCCGCCTCCCTCCGCTCCTCCTCAGTCAGCGTCCGCCGAAACTGCCTGTCGCAGCCCTGGTAGATCACGTCGATCTTGTCAGGGTCGATGCCATACAGCTCCACCACGTCGCGCTTCGTGCGCTCGCTGACGGCAATCACCCGCGTAGCGTTGCGGCACGAACGACCATACTTGAAATCGTAGATGAGCCGGTCGATGGGGGAGTAGCATTCCGGCATACGGCGATAGATCACGTCGTGGATCGTGACCACCGAAGGCAGCCCCGCCATGCGGATATTGAGTGGCAACTCGTTGCTGAGACCGTGGTAGACGTCCACGCGGTCGGCGCGGAGATGGTTGGTGATGCCGAACGAACGCCATAGCGAGCCCGTCAGACCCATCTCCGGAGGCAACCGGAACTCTGTATTGAAAAAGCTGTCGATTGCGCTCAGACGCGGCGACATCTTCAATTTGGGGGTATATATGAGGTGGGAGTTGCCCGGATATTCCAGGGCCAACTGCTCAATGACGAGGCGCGAATAATTGCCAAGTCCCGTCATGTTGCTTACGGCTCTTTTGCCGTCGAATCCTATTCTCATCTATCAAAATAAAAAAACGTGGTTCCTGTGGTTAATCTCGTGGTTCCCGTGGTTTGAAACCGCCGAGTCCGTATCCATGTCTGTCTGCTACTTCTCGAACTGAAGACTCAGCACGGTGCATACCGACTTCCCCTTCTCCGGAGAGGAGAACGTCAGATAGAGCGGATGCTTCCCTTTCAGCTTGCCGGCCGCGCTTACGTCGGCAATCATCTTCGTGGCTTCCCGGGGTGCGCTCCCGCTGATGGCGATTTCCCCTACCGGCTTGGGATTCCCCTTCCATGGGGCAGACGTATATATCTTGATCGTGCCGTCGATCCCTTCCGGGATTAAATCAAGGGCGAGCTTAAGTGGGGCCGCACCCGTAGTCGCGTCGAGGTTAAAATACTTATAGCCGAGGATTGAGCCGTCGGTATTGTTTACGACCGGGTTAATGTTGACCGACTCGTCGTAGGGTCGCGCCGTGGCGTGATCGTCGATATACGTAGGCTTGACGTACGATCCCGAATAGTTCATGTTGGGGTAGGTCTGGAATGCCGGGGTCGGTCCGGTATAGTGGGAGGCGATGGCGGCGGGATATTTCTTCAGCGGGTCGAGGCCGTCGGTGTCGAATCCCTCCGACGTATATTCAGCCTCAGAGATGACGACCTTGCCTCCGGGCTCCGGGTCTACGCTGACCTCAATCGGGGCCACCATGGCCTGGCGCGAAAACTCGTCGGTGCCGGTCTGTCGGTGGAAAAAGACCCACCATTTACCGTTGATTTCAGCGATGCTTCCATGGGTATTGCCGTGGGGCGTGGCCGTGGCAATGGGTTTTCCTTCGGCGTCGGTGTCGCGTCCGCGGGCGTCGATTATGGTGCCTCCGTAGGTGAAGGGTCCGAGAGGATTGTCGCTGTAGGCATAGGCGAGGGTGTAGTTGGTGCCCGGCAGACCAAACTCCCCGTCGGGCGTCCAGCGACTGAAGATGAAGACGTACTTGCCATCGATTTTCCTCATCGAGGATGCTTCATAGAACCGGAACGGCCCCTCCTGCTTGAATCCGCTGACGATGTCGGAGACAATCTCCGTGCCCGGTTTGACCGTGGCCATCGTCTTTGGGTCGAGTTCGGCGGCCATGGCGTTGCCGAATCCCCAGTAGCCGTAGACGCGGCCGTCGTCGTCGATAAATACGGCGGGGTCGAAGCGCAGCACTCCGTCGGTCTCGCGGGGGTTGTCAGTGCTCCAGTTTATGACCTCAAAGGGCCCGTCGGGACGGTCGGATCGCGCCACCATGCCGTTTCTGCCCCCCTCCTGGTTGTTGGGATAGAGGAAATACTCCTTGCGTCCGTCGGGCAGGGTTCGCTCCGCCACGTCGGGCGCGTAGAGCACGTCGCCGCGTCCGTTCTCATGAAGGAGGCGGCCGTCGCGGTCTTTCGTGACCTCCAGGATTTTCCCGTCATGCCGCCAGCGGTCGAGTGAATCCACTGGAGCCGACCATACGACCAGGTCCGTGCCGCAATAAGCGGTCTTGAGCATATCGTGGGAGCCGTAGATATAGACCCTCTTCTTCCCAGGATTGTCGGGATCGGAGAATACGTATGGTTCGCCATCGGGAATATGTTCCCAAAGCGGAAGATAAGGGTTAACTGCCATTGCCGGCAACCATGACATGCCTGCTGCCAGCAGCAGCTTGGAAGTAGACTTAAGGATATTCAATCGCATAAACAGGTGGTTAAAAAAGCCCGGGGATACCGCGCCTTTACATATAATCCAACAAAGATAGGCAATTCCCTTATAATATCAAAATAATACGCCGCGTAATCGCAGTTTATACAGCTTTCCCCGACAGAAGCACAAAGGAATTCGGGGGATCACATAATTTTTTTACATTGGAAGCTTCACAAATTTGTGAAGATGAGAAACTTTTTGTAACTTTGTCTTGTAATACAAATATATGATAGTCGAGTTTGCAGAGGAATACCTTAGGAATCTTTACATCAAGGGTGAGAGTAACGATAAAAAATATCGTTATCAGCCTAATGTGGTTAAGCGTTATAAGCGTGCCGTGGACTATCTTAAATGGGTATCTCGCAAGGAGGATCTATTTAGGATAAATTCTCTGCATTTTGAAGCTTTAAAAGGAAACAAGACCGGACGTTTCTCTATCAGGGTCAATGATCAATACCGTATAGAGTTTACAATGACGGAGAATGCTGATGAGCCGATAATGACTATCTGTAATATTGTTGAACTCTCAAATCATTACGACTGATATGATCACACTTAAAGGAATAGCTCCTGACATGATAGCAAACAATCTTACTCCCTACGAGCCAACTCATCCCGGAGAACTCATCAAGGACGAACTGGAGGCGCTAAATCTTACTCAGGCATGTCTTGCAAAGAGTATCGGAGTAAGCCCTTCGTTGCTCAACGAAGTTATAAACGGAAAACGTGCTGTTAATACCGAATTGGCTTTACTGATAGAGGCAGCTATGGATCTTCCGTCTGATTTGCTGCTCAAGCTTCAGAGCGATTACAATATGCAAATGGCAAAGTCCGACACATCGTTTATGAAGCGACTTGCCTCAATACGTGGCATAGCTGCGGCGTTATAATCCATAGGAATTTAATAAAAATGTCTCCGCCCTAAGCGGAGACATAGGTGAAGGTATTAGATGTTCTTTAATTTTGCAGTTTGTCGGCGAGGTCGGAGGCCTTTTCGGCTCCGGCATTCAGAAGGTCGGCTGTCTTCTCCTTGATTTTGTCGAAGATGCCTGAGGCCTTCTCCTTGGCAGTGTCGGCTGCGTCCGAGGCCTTGTCCTTAAGGTCCGACAGTTTGTCGGCCGCCTGGTCCTTGAGATCGCCGAATTTGTCGGCCGCCTGGTCCTTGAGATCGCCGAATTTGTCGGCTGCCTGGTCCTTGAGATCGCTGAATTTGTCGGCTGCCTGGTCCTTGAGATCGCTGAATTTGTCGG
>VSPO01000079.1 GCA_009775375.1 Muribaculaceae bacterium
ATTAGGTTTTTCAACACCGAAAATTGAGTTCTTCCGAATGATTTGCTAATTTTGCACTTGCCACTTGACTCTACACTTGGAAATAGAAATCAGCCAACCTTGGAAATAAAAATAAAAAGACTTATCTTTGCACCTAATAAAAACTTTGTAATCATGAGACGAATCTTATCATCCACGGTTGTCGCAATCATGCTCCTGCTCTGCATGTCGTGTAGCGACAACAACAATTCTCAAAAAGACTATTCAGGCTACAGCAAGACCACCCGGGATCTGATTGATCTGGTAAACAAGGATGCCCGGATTAAAAATCTGCTTGAAACCGCCATCCGTAAAGGGGTGAAGATAAATCCCGACAAGGCGACAAACCCTGTGCAGTCGCTTGATGATTATTATGACTTCATCGACCGCTCACAGCGAGAAATGCCATGGAACGTAATAACCACGCCCGGCCAGCCGAGCATCTTCGGAAGAATGTACCAGGCTCTGTGCTATTGCTATTTCATCAACTGTATGCCCCTTGAGGAACTGGAGGGTGAAAACTTCTTCACGGCATCCGTGCAGTATGTCGAGCCATACAACAGATGGCTCGTGGATTATTGCAAGGCCTGGGGCACGTTTCTGTCGTCGCCGGAATCCTGGAACAAGGAATATCAGGACCTAATGATGGAGCAGGAAGAACTCGGAATGAAAAACGGATGGTATGAAGATCCGTCGAACTGGCATTCCTTCAACGATTTCTTCTCCCGCAAGCTCGCTTCCCCCGAACAGCGTCCGATAGTCTCTCCTGAAGACAATTCAGTAGTGGCCTCCCCTGCCGACTGCACTCCGCAGGGTGTCTGGGACATCGATGCAGATTCCTATATCGTCACAGACGGGAAGATAGCCGTCAAATCGCGTGTATTCGATTCCGTAAAGCAACTTATCAGCCCTGAAAGCCCCTACTGCGACGCTTTTGCAGGCGGCAAGTTCTATCATGCGTTTCTGAATGTCAACGACTATCACCGCTATCACTTCCCATTGTCAGGCACAATCAAGGAGCTGCGCGTCATTCCCGGCGAAGATGCGCTCGGAGGATCAGTCACGTGGGAGCCTGATCTGCGTCAATACGTCGTAGACAACACTGTCCCCGGATGGCAGAGCATCGAGACCCGAGGCCTTGCCATTCTCGACACAGACGACCACGGACTGGTGGCGGTTATGCCAATCGGCATGTCGCAGGTATCCTCTGTCAATTTCTCTCCCGGCCTGAAAGTGGGCGACAAAGTAAAGAAAGGCGACGAACTCGGATATTTCCTGTTTGGAGGATCTGATTTCGTGCTTGTCTTCCAAAAAGATGCAGATTTCGACCTCACTGCCCCCAAAGACGGAGAGGAATGGAGCCACATCATGATGGGAGAGAAACTTGGGACATTAAAATAACATTGTTGACGCAAATAAAAGCCGCGCTATCGACTCCTTCAAGTCCATAGCGCGGCTTTTATATGAAATGTGGCCCTGTCGGTCGCTTCAGAAGGCGCGGGAGCGGAGATATCCGTAGGCATCCGTGCCTTTCAAGATAGAGGGACGCACCACCCATCTCTGCACACAATAGCCAAGCACGAGATAGACAGCCGCGAGCAGCCAAAGATGCAGATAGTCGCCGCTCACCTGGCTCAGGCTCGCCCCATTCGTATTCATCCTTATGAAGCCTTCCACTCCCCACGTGGCAGGAATGCAATCGCTCAGGAAATGCCAGAATGGCGACATAGCGTAGCGCGGCCATGTAAGTCCCGACAGAAACAGCAACGCCAGCGACGTTATGACCCAAAGCACGAACACCGACTCCCTTTCCCTGACAATTCCCTGGAAACAGAATCCCAAGCCAAGGCATGCCAACACCATCGGAAGGATGAACAGGAAAATCTCGAATATTGACCCTGCCATAGGGAAGGAAAATATCAATGGCACATAGTGGATAAGGAAAATTATCGGGACGATGAGTATGGTGATATAGCAGAGCATATGTCCGGTCATCACAGCCGCGACTCCAGGCAATTTCATTGAAGGATTACCAAGAGGCACTTCCGGATACTCCCTTCTGGAACCTCCGGCCATTCCGCTGGCCAGGATTATGCACTGATGGAGAATAAGAATCAGAACTCCCGGCATGATAAAGGAGTCAAACCCACTCTCGATATTGCCCATCGCCACGTTTTCTATAGGCATGAGGTCGCCATCGGTTATGGTAGACGCGAGCGGGGCTACGAGGTCGATCTTATCCATCCTTATCTTAGCTCCCATCGCCTGACCTACCTCAGTGGCGGCCATCAACAAGGCCCGATAGCGGAGCAATAGGCTCGATTCGCAATAAATCACGGCGTTGGCTTGCTCTCCACGTCCGACCTTGCGTCCGAATCCCTCCTCAATCTCCATGATGGCATAGCAATCATGACTGTTCATCGCCCTCCTTGCCTCAGCCATGTCGGCGGCATATCCCGACACCCACGTCTGCTGCGTGGCGTCCATATTCCTGACAAACTCCCGGCTGAGCGACGAACGGTCGTGGTCAACAACCACTGTCTTTACGTCCCTGACCACCTCCGGATTGTAGATCAATGAATATATGACCGGATATGCCAGCGGAAGAAACAGGAAGAATAGGATTATGCCTCCATCGTGGACAACCATCCTGAACTCCTGAAGATATGCCTCGTATATTTGTCGAAAAAAAGATAATCTTTTCATAGCTTGATAGAATTATTTGACATAGGCCGGACGCAAAAACGCTTTCTTCAAGCGCCACATCATCGTGAACGGCAACAGCATGAAGATGATATACGCGACGAACCATATCCTGGAGTAATATATGTCGATTCCGTTGAGCGCCTGGTCGATATAAATAAGGAAATTATATCTGGTAGGCAGAATCCAGCTGAAAATCCCCATCGCGGGATACATGCTCTCCACAGGGAAAGAAAATGCCGCAAGCGAAAACGACAAGACTCCCAGCAACGCACTGATCGACAGGGCAAGACGGAGATTGGGCAGCACGCAATAGAAAAACAATGCCATCCCTTGGGCTGCCAGCACAAACATCACCTCCGACAGCGTTATCCAAAACCATGACCCGCGCATCGGATAGCCGTTGAAGCCGAATAACCACGACTCCATGAAGATAGCGACGACAATCCAGATGATCGTCTGGGGAAGCAACTTGGCGGCCACAGCCTTCAGCACCGAACCTCGCGCCATACGCATGAGCTTGACCGACGTGCCGTATTTCACTTCCTGACCCAGGCTGAAACACGTGATCAGAAATATCATCAGCTGCAACGCACATGGGATAAAGGAATTGCAAAGATAGATCGGATAGCTCAACTCCGGATTATGCACCGCCCTGGTCTGGACGTTGACCGGCAGCAGCAAAGGAGTGACTACATCCTCCGTAGCCCCGACTGATTCCAGAACGTTGAGGGTCACTCCGGCCTTCGTATACAACGCCGTCGCCTGAAACGTCTTCAGCAGCATAGATGCCGGGATGAAGTAGGTCATGTTGGTGTAGAACGTGACGACCGGCTTCCTCCCCGACAACAAATCCTGCTGGAAATTCTCGGGGATAAGGAAATAGCCGAAAATCTTCCCCTCCTGCATCTGATGGCGGGCCTGAGTGAAGCTGTTGCAATCTTCGGTCACGTCGACGAGCTGCATTCCGCCAATAGTCTGGGAAATCTGGCGCGACATGGATGAGCCGTCGCGGTCGACAATCGCGGCAGGCACTTTATAGGGAAGCCCCTCCTTCATAAGGTCGGCCATAAGGAAGAAGATAAAGAGAGGCAGAGCGAAGAAGGCAGCCCAATAAATGGGTCGCCTGACTATCTGGAGCACGCTCCGCATGAATATGGCTTTGAATCCTGTGCGTTCCATCTCTTTCTCTTTTGATGGGGTGATTATCATTGTTCGAGCACGGCCGACATACCGGGACGCAGGTTCTCAATCGGACGTTGAGGGCGTGCCTTAATCTGGAATGTGCGGGCATCGAAATCGCCGGTGGCCTTGGTGGCCTGCCAGTTGGCATACGTCCCGAGGTCGCGGATATAATAGACTTTCATCTCCTCCGTCTTGTCGAGTGCCGGAATCTTGACTTTGAGCACTGTCCCTAGCTTGATATCTTTCAGCAAAGTCTCCCTTACGTTGAAGACCACCCAATGATCGTCTTTCTGGAGCGACATTATGGGGGCACCGGTTGCGATAAGCTCCGAGACATTCGGATAGACCACGGTGATCTCGCCGTCGCAGGGCGCCGTCAGATAAGTGTCCTCAAGCAGGGCATTGACCTCTTTCACACCGCCTTTGGCGACATTGACCATTGCGGCCGAAGCCTGCTTGTCTTCAGCCTGAGCACCCGACTTTGCAAGCTCATACTGGCTTTTGGCAGCACTCTCTCCGGCGACCGCTGCATCGTAGGCGGCTTTTGCCTCATCTCTCTTCTGCTCGCTGACGACTCCCTTTTCAAAAAGGTTCTGCATTCGTTCATACGTCTTCTTCGTGATTCCGGTGGCCGCCTGAGCCTGCCTCCATATGTCGTGAGCGCCATTGATTATTTGCGAACGGGTCCCTGCATCCACCTTGCGATTGGTAGCGCTTGCCGCGTTCTCCATAGCTTCTGCCTGATATAGTTTGGCCTCTGCAAGAGTGGAGTGGATTCTGACAAGCGTGTCTCCCTCCTTCACTCTCTGCCCCTCTTCCACGAATATTTCCGTCACTCTTCCGGGGAGCTTCCCGGAAATCCTGATCTCGGTGGCATCGGCCTGCCCCTGCACCGTGTCGGGGCCCGGCTTTATGAAGAGGAATCCCACTATTGCCATTGCAGCAAGAATCAAGAGGATGATGACGATTGTCAGGATTAGCATACGGTCTTTTGCCGACACGGCGCCCGGATCGGAATAGGCGGCGTTCGCCGGAGCCAAGGAAGGTCCGGACGTGGTATTTTCTTGTGATTTGTTGTCGTTGGTAGCCATATCTTATTGTCTGTTTAAGTTCAGTGTAATTTATTAATTTATTGGAACTAAAAATCCATTTTTAGAGAAGCACGACGGAGAATGTCAATAATTCAGGTTGCCGAGCACCTTGGAGAGATACGTCTTGCACAACCTTATGCTGATTTCAGCGTCTATTTTCTCAGAATTAGCCTGGAGCCATGCTGTCTGTGCCCCTATCACGTCGTTGGTGGTCAGCACACCCTCCTTAAATCCGAGATCGGCCTGACGGAGATTTTCATCAGCCTTCTCCATATTGGTCACGGTCATGGCATAGGTCTTTTTGGCCTCGTCGAAACTGAATCTCGCCTGGCTGACCTGAAGGCTGACCTTTTCTTCCGTGTCTTCAAGCAGCAGACGCTGCGCTGCGGTCTGTGCTTTGGCGGCTTTATAGCGTTTGTAGTCGCCGCCCCAGTGCCATATCGGCACTGTCAGGGTTGCCCCCACGGAGAAACCACCCCCAAATTTTTTCTCAAAACCGTCTATCACGTTGGGATTCGAGAATGAGTAGGCCCCGACAAGCGCGATTTTCGGAAGCATCTGCCCCATGGCAAGACGTTCTCTGCCCTTAAGCATGTTGATGCTCTGGCGAATCATCTCCAGATCTTGCCGACGGCTGTAGACATCTTCCAGATTCTCCGAGCCATCCGCCTCTATCACTCCCGCCGACTTTAGCTCCTCATCCTCAAGCATCATCTGCGTATTGACAGGAAGACCGCAAAGTTGAGCGAGCGCCATTCTGGAGAGAGTCAGACCATTATTGACCTTAGTCAAAGCTATCTTGGCTTCGTTAAGCTTCACTTCAACGGTCAGGACATCGCTTCTGGTGGCCACACCTTCGTCGAGCATTGCCTGGACGTCATAACGAAGCGTGTCGACGAGCTTGACGAAGCTTTCAGCAAGCAGCTTCTTCTCCTTAAGCGACACCACAAGCCAATAAGCCTCATCGACGGCATAGACCACGTTCTGGGTCAGCGAATTGCGCGTGGCTCTTGCAAGCAATTCGCCATATCCCGCTATCTCGTTGAGGGCTTTGATCTGTCCGCCCATAAAGACTGGCTGGGTCAGCGTCAAAGCTCCTGCAAACACGTTGCGCGTGTCGTAGGTCATCGCCTCCTTTGGAATGACCGCGACTTCCGTCGGTATGTAGCTGCCCGTAGCGGGGTCTTTTATCGGAGTCCCGTCAGGGCCCTTGAGGATATTATAGTTGAAACTCTGCGTAGCTGGGTCGAAGCTCATGGTCGGAAGCTTCGCATCCTCTCCAAGGAGCTTGATTTCATGCTGGTTGTAGATGTAGGTTCCAGTGAAATCAATGCCCGGGAGATATGCGGCTCTCGCAGCCTCTTTGTAATAGCCCGCGCCCCGGAGGTTTTCCTCTGCCATTCTTATGGTCTTATTGTTGCGCACGGCCATATTCCGGCAGGAATCGAGACTGACGGATGCCGATGCGGCTGTCGCCGTGGCGAAGATTGTCAAAACCAAGAATACTTTTTTCATATACCTGATGTGAATGGCCTGCGTGGAATACAAGCCTTGTGGAATAAAAATCAATGGGAGATGGCCTCTCGCGGCAGACAGTGTCATGCGTCATAAAGCCATGCCCCTATAAAATCTTTACAAAATTATCTGATTTTTGTTTATCCCGCCTCGTTATTGTATTGCTCATTCTTCATAATCGGAATTAATGACCATCTTTATCTCCGCTTTTTCCATCCTCCGGCCAGCAGAGACAGACCTCGCAAGGCCGAAAACCGAGAAAAGCCATCGAGAGGCGGATTTTGTATCTTCATAATTAATGGTTAACTTTGCAGTCGGAAACACAATTCCCGAGGTTTCGAAAGGGAGCCGCCGAGCATATTGAATAATATATATGAAGAATATCGTCCGCAAACTCAAGCCTGAGTCGTATATGCAGTCATACAAAAGTCTGATTCGCATAGGCTTCCCCGTGCTTGTCACCCAGCTTGGGGTCATCACTGTCAGCTTCGCCGACACTATGATGGTCGGGGCTTACGGTCTTGATGAGCTTGCCGCGTCGGCCTTCGTCAACAGTCTTTTCATGGTGGCGATAGTGATGCTTATGGGCTTTGCCGGAGGCGTGACCCCTCTTATAGGAGCCCTCTACGGAAAGGGCGACCATCAGGAGGGGGGCATTATGCTCCGGGCATCCCTTCAAGTGAATATTATAATGGCCCTGGCCTTCACCGCCATTATGGGAGCAATCTACTTTTTCCTTGATTATTTCGGACAGGATCCGGAGATTCTCCCCGTGGCCAAAGAGTATTATCTGATAGTGCTCGCGACCCTTATCCCAATGGCCGTCTTCAATTGCTTCCAGCAGACTGCCAACGGCACGACCGACACGGCCACCCCGATGTGGATTATCCTTGGCGCGGACGTGGTCAACATAGCAGGCAACTATCTCCTGATTTTCGGGAAGTTTGGATTTCCGGAAATGGGTCTCGTCGGAGCCGGGATAAGCACCCTGACAGCCAGGACATTGGCAGCCATCGCAATCGTGGCGGTCTTTGCCCTTCGCCGACGTTATAAGCCATATTGGCGCCCGATGGCCTCGATGCACGCAGGCAAAGAGAGAAGATACCACGTCTGGACCACTTCCTATCCTCTAATGATCCAAAGCGGTGTTGAGTGTGCTCTATGGAGCATGGGAGCCGTCGTCAGCGGATGGTTCGGCAAGGTGCAACTCGCCGCCTATCAGGTGGTCAACACCATAGCCCAGCTTGGGTTTATGACCTACATGAGCTTCGGATGGGCCACGTCGATACGCGTGGCGAATTTCACGGGCGTACATGATTTCCCCGGAATTCGCAAAACCACCGCTGCCGGGCTGCATCTCGTGCTGGCTTTGTGCACGCTGGCGTCCTTGGCGTTTCTGTTCTTCACGAAAGACCTCGTCCGTATGTTCACGCCTGAGGCCGACGTCATAGCGGCGGCAATGCCATTGATCGCGCCGTTGATTCTATATCAGTTCTGCGACGGAATACAACTCACCTACGTCAACGCCCTGAGAGGCACTTCGGAAGTGAAACCCCTGCTGTGGATTTCGCTGACGAGCTATCTCGTGGTCGGCATCCCCCTTATGCTGCTTATGGCCGTGGGATTCGGGCTGGAGTCTGTCGGGGTCTACTATAGTTTCTCAGGGGCTCTGCTTTGCGCCTCCGCGTTGCTGATAGTAGCGTTCAGGAAAGTGCTGAAAAACAAAGAAGCGTCTTTTTCGACATAAAGGGATGATTAGCATCAACCCCGTCGGGGCTCGTCAATCCTTTAAGTTTAAGAAGTCCACACTACTTCAATACTAAAATGTGTTAATTCAGACGCAGTATAACAAGAAAAAATTGTGAATTGTCAAAGAAAAATTATTACTTTGCATTCTGAAATTATATCAAATACAGGCAATGGGTAAAATTATAGCTATCGCCAACCAGAAAGGCGGGGTAGGCAAGACCACGACGGCGTTTAATCTCGGTTCATGCCTTGCCACCGACGGCAAGAAGGTGCTTCTTGTCGATGCCGACCCGCAGGCCAACGCCACATCGGGACTCGGAGTCGTCCCTGCCGACGACCAGGCCTCCGTCTACGATTGTATCGTCGACGGATATTCCGCCGCTGAGGCCGTGATGCCGACTTGCATCGACGGGCTGAGCATTATTTGCTCGCGCATTGACCTTGTCGGAGCCGAAGTGGAGCTGATGAATCGAAGGGACCGTGAGAAAGCCCTGTCAAAAGTTCTGGAGCCCCTTAAAGACTCCTACGATTACATACTGATCGACTGCAGTCCATCCCTCGGAGTAATCACTGTCAACGCCCTGACAGCCGCCGACTCGGTCATCATCCCCGTGCAGGCGGAATATTTCGCTCTTGAAGGAATCTCGCAATTGCTCAACACCATCAGGATAATCAAGAGTAGGCTGCGTCCTTCGCTTGAAATCGAGGGATTCCTGCTGACGATGTATGACGCCAGACTCCGTCTTGCCAATCAGATTTTCGAAGAACTGAAAGGACATTTCGGCGACATGGTCTTCACGACGGTCATTCCCCGCAACATCAAGCTCTCAGAATCCCCAAGCCACGGACTGCCCGTAATCCTTTACGATCCGGAAAGCCGGGGCGCGATAGCCTACGGGCAGCTTAGCAAGGAGCTCATAGCCCGCAACCGCAAGAAAAAAGCATAACGATGTCATTACGAAGAAACGCATTGGGACGCGGACTCGACTCCCTGATCTCAATGAACGACATACAGACCGACGGGTCGTCGGCCATAAATGAAATAGAAATCGACTTGATTTCTCCCAACCCGGAGCAACCGAGGCGCACTTTCGACGAGGAAACACTCGCCGAACTTGCCGCGTCGATACGCGAGCTCGGGGTGATCCAGCCGCTTTCGCTGCGGGACGCCGGCGACGGCACGTACCAAATCATCGCCGGAGAAAGGCGTTGGCGTGCCGCAAAGCTTGCCGGACTTTCCACCCTTCCGGCCTACGTGCGCACGGCTTCCGACTCGGAAGTGACGGAAATGGCCCTTATCGAGAATATCCAACGCGAAGACCTCAACGCCATTGAGGTGGCTCTAGCTTTCCGAAAGCTTATCGACACCTACGACCTTACACAGGACCGTCTTTCCGAACGTCTCGGAAAAAAGAGAGCCACAATCGCCAACCATCTTCGTCTGCTTAAGCTTCCCGCAGAGATTCAGCTCGGGCTGCGCGACCGCAAACTCGATATGGGGCATGCCCGGGCATTGCTATCCGTAGCCGACCCCAAAGAGCAGCTGAAGCTCTACAATCTCATCCTCAAGGAGGGGCTTTCGGTCAGGAGAGTGGAGGAGCTTGCAAGGATGATGGCAACGCCCGATGAGCGCGAGACCCCGACACGGGCAAGGGGCAACGATTTCGGAGCTTTTTCCGATTTCGCCAACTCCCTGTCGGACATCTCCCCCACACCTGTCAAATTTGCCCGCAAGGCCGATGGCAACGGGTCGATAACTTTTAAATTCACCTCCGACGAGGAGCTCCGCAAGCTTGTGGAGCTTTTCGAAAGGATGAAAGGATGAAAATGCAGAAACTATCCGAACATATACCCGACGCACAGGTTCCTTCCACGGTGCTGACCGCCGGCCCCCAGAGGCTGGTGATCGCCCTATGCCTGCTTATGCTCATGCCGTTCGACCTTATGACGGCCATGGCTGCAGGAAAGGAAGCAGAGCCTGAAATACGGATTTCCGACAACAGGGATGGCTTACAAAAAGAATCTGATGAACCCATTCCACAGAATCCCGTGAAAGAGATTCCGCCAGACTCCACGGTCTTCATCGATGCGGAAGCTCTCGTGCGAGAGCCCTTGGGCGAAGGAGATTATGATGAGGCCTCCGACACGGTTCCGACTGTGGTGGTCGACGAAAATTCCCCCTATGGACTCGACGGGAAGAAGGTGTTCAATCCGTCGCCCACAAGGGCGGTATGGCTCTCGGCCCTGTTCCCGGGATTAGGGCAGGTCTACAACCGTCGCTACTGGAAACTGCCTATCGTGGTCGGAGCCTTCATGGGCCTTGGCTACGGCACAAACTGGAACAACGGCCAGCTGCGCGACTATACGCAGGCCTATCGCGACCTTATGGACAACGACCCTTCGACCAAGTCTTACATGAATTTCTTCCCCTCGACCACAAAGGAGGAGGATCTCGACAAGACATGGCTCACAAACACGATGCGCACGCGTCGCGATTTCTATCGCCGCAACCGCGACCTCTGCATCATTTGCATAGTCGGAATGTACCTGTTGTGTATGGTCGACGCTTACGTCGACGCTTCCCTCGCACATTTCGACATCTCTCCCGACCTTTCAATCGACTGGAGCCCATCCATGATGATCAATCCATCCGACAGAAAGGTGAGTCTCGGCCTGAACTGGGCTTTCAATTTCTAACCTTACCGGCCACAGCTTCCTGAGCTTCAGGCCGGCTCTATGACATTGTTCTCTCGACATGAAAAGACGCTTTTTTATATTCTGTCTTGCCGCAGCCTCTCTCGTAGGCTTCGCCAAGAACGACAAGAAACAGAACGTGCTCGACCTTAAGACGAGCATCACCGACCAGGCTATCGTTTATCCCGAAAGCTTCGAGGCCGACACGCAGAAGCTCCTCGAAAGCTGGTTTATCAAAAACTATACCGCCACCGACAAAAGATATGAGACGGAGCCGGACGCCGAGGTGAGCGACGAGGAGATGATCAGACGCCTCAACGAGCTACCCACCATGATAGAGATGCCCTACAACCAAATTGTGCGCAGCTATATCGACAGGTACACGAAAAAAAGCCGTCCGCAGATTGCCGCCATCCTTGGCTTGAGCCTCTACTATATGCCGATTTTCGAGCAGGCACTTGAAGAGCAGGGACTTCCTCTTGAATTGAAATATCTTCCCGTGATTGAGTCAGGACTTGACCCCAACGCCGTGTCGCGACACGGCGCCACCGGCCTTTGGCAAATGATGCTCGGCACGGCCAAGGGACTCGGACTTGAGGTGAACTCGCTCGTCGATGAACGCCGTGACCCGTATGTCGCTTCGCAGAGAGCTGTCTCCTATCTTAAAGACCTTTATGCCGCCTATGGCGACTGGTCACTTGCCATCGCCGCCTACAATTGCGGGCCGGGCAACGTCAACAAGGCTATCCGCAGGGCCGGCGGAGAAGCCAAAGACCATGATTTCTGGTCAATCTATAGCTATCTGTCTCCCGAGACCCGTGGCTACGTACCGATGTTCATCGCCGCCAACTACGTGATGAACTACTATCCGAAACATAATATATCCCCCGTCCTTCCCTCCAAACCGCTCGTAATCGACACGATTCAGGTGGCCGAACGAATCCATTTCAACCAGATTTCAAAGGTGCTCGACATTCCTGTGGAGGAACTTCGGATACTTAATCCCCAATTCAGGGCAGACGTGATTCCGGGCACACCCGACTCCCCCTATACCCTAATCCTCCCCTCCCAACAGATCCATGCCTACCTGATGAGTGAGAATGAAATTCGCGGCTTTGAGCCAGACAAGTATAGCCATCGTGGAGTAGTGGAGCCGGGAGAGGTTCCCTCAGACGCGATGCTCGCAGTGGAGGAAACCCAGGTATGGCCTGAAGATATGGGGGAAGACGACGTGGCTTTGGCTGCCAAGCAAGGGAAAGCTTCAGTAGTGGTCCATAAAGTCGTTGCCGGAGAGAGCCTTGCCTCTATCGCCGAGAAATACGGCGTCACGCCGATGCAGATTAAGGAGAACAACAATCTGAGAAGGAATGCCATAAGAGTAGGACAGCAACTACGCATCACGACCACTAATGCCGATGCCATCGCAGCGGCAGATCTTAAAGCCTCTGAAAAGGCGGCTCCAAAAGGCTACACGCCAAAAGCGTCAGCCCCAAAGAAAACGTCGACAAAGTCCCAAAAGGCTGCTACATCCACGACACATAGAGTCAGAAATGGAGAAACATTGTCTTCAATAGCAAAAAAATATGGCACGACCGTCGCCGCCATCAAGAAAGCCAACGGACTAAAAAGCGACAACCTCAGCATTGGCAAAAAGCTGATCATCACTACTAAATACACCGGCAAAAAATCATCTAAAAAGAAATCTTCCAGAAGGAAACGCCGTCGCCGTTAAGCAACTTTAGCCATCCTTGCTATTATATCCTCTATAACCAAGATAGCCATAACAGCTATCATGGCTATAGTGGCTATTATGACCGCAACAGCCAATTCCTGGCGACAAACCAGCCGACAAAGAGCACTATCACAACAACGATGAATGCTTTGGAAAAGACTCTCCTGTAAAGCAAGGGATAGGAATTTCTCTTAAACTCCAGCCATAGCAGAAACCCGATGACAGGGAGTGAAAGCAAGGCAAAGGCATTGGCCCGGAATGCTCCTGCAAGGTCGCCGTGGAGCAGGGAATGTAGCATCCTCTGGCTGCCACATCCTACGCATTGCAATCCCGTCAGCTTATAAAACAGGCATTGCGGCATGTATGCGCTATCCAAAGGGTCGAAGATAAAATAAAACACGACTATAAACATAACGACAGCCAGCACGATGATTCGTGTGGCTGTCGTCTTTGTATTTCTATTAATCATGATATCATCATCAATGGTGAGTAGAGTGTAGCGCTCAGCACTCCGAGCACAAAAGAGACAATAATCCAAATCTGGGTGGTCTGCGACGCACGGCGCGCCCCTTCCAGGTCGCCAATGCTCAGTCTGGATGATACTTTTGAAGAGTAGACTATGGCTACGATTCCGGGAATCGTGCAGCAGAAGATTGTCATTATGACAGCCCAAACAATATATGTAGAGGGTATTTCACCACTATCGTCACCACCATTCTGCATTCTGCCGCCAGATGGCATACCACTGCCGTATCTTTGACCATTCACACTTTGCATTCCGCCACCGAATTGCAGACCTCCATTGTTTATCTGATTGCCCGACTGATTGCCCATTGCTGGATTTTGAGTCGCCCCATATTGCGGATTCCCCGGCGCATCGCTTCCCGGCACGGGTGGAGGAGTCGTACGAAGTCGCGACGCGTCGTAGTTCAGATGAAGCTTCTCGGCCCATTCCTCATCCACGCTTTTAGGCACAGGCGGGACATTCTGTTCCGCAACAGTTTGTCCTGCCGCCAACCCGGAATCTATATTCTCAAAAGCAGCGACAATCTCCCTTGGAGCATTCTCCTCAGAGCTTATCTCGACAATCCTTCCTTCAAACTTTTGAGAAACAGCCTCCGGAAGGCTATCATTAAATTCTTCAAGCACGAGGAGCTCCACTTCATGTTCTTCGAGCAGCTCGACAACATCTTCGGGCGCGGTCTCCCATCTGCCCCGGGGAAGGAACACCACCTCAACATCCTTGCCGACAAATCTGTCGGCAATTTCAGTGTTTGTCGTGTCGGCGACAATCAACTCCACACGAAATCTGTTTCCGTCGTTAAAAAGAGACACAAGACGGTCGGCTCCTTTGCCCACGCCTCCGGTCAATATGGCTATCTTTCTCATAATCTCAAATTTATTATTTCACCGACTGCATGTCTACAAGCCGCCGGTAATGTCCGTTGATGGATAGTAATTCTTCATGCGTGCCACGCTCTATGATGCGCCCGTTGTGCATGACGCAAATCAGGTCGGCGTTTGCGATAGTCGAAAGCCTGTGGGCTATGACCAGCGTGGTGCGGTTTTTCATAAGCCTCTCCAAGGCTTCCTGCACGAGACGCTCGCTTTCAGTGTCGAGAGCGGAAGTAGCCTCGTCGAGAATCAGAATCGGCGGATTTTTAAGCACGGCCCGCGCTATGCTGATGCGCTGTCGCTGACCTCCGGAGAGCATACATCCCCTGTCGCCGACCATCGCGTCGAACCCTCCGGGCGTAGCCATGATGAAATCATAGGCGTTGGCAATTTTCGCAGCCTCTTCCACCTGTTGCAGTGTCGCCCCGGGCGTGCCGAAAGCTATGTTGTTGAAGAATGTGTCGTTGAATAATATTGCCTCCTGATTGACGTTGCCCATGAGGCTTCTCAGCTCATTGACCCTGTATTCCTTGACTCCATGGCCATCAACCTCCACGACACCTTTGTCGACATCCCAGAATCGCGGTATCATGTCCACGAGCGTGGATTTTCCGGAGCCCGACTGGCCGACAAGAGCCACGGTCATCCCCGATTTTATGTCGAGGCAAATATCATCAAGCACCTTTCGCTCTCCGTCGTAGCTGAAATCTACGTTCTTAAGCCGTATGCTTCCCCTTTTCTTCTCGTCAGGGTTAAGTTCTACGGGATTGGTGGCATCCTTGATAGGGTTGTCGGCAGAAAGCACCTTGTCGATGCGATGCAGCGACGCCATACCCTTCTGTATTGTATAGCCCGTCTTAGACAATTCTTTCGCAGGATTTATTATGCTGTAGAAGATCACCATGTAGTAGATGAATCCTGAGGCATCTATGCTCGAATGGTTGTCGAGTATCAACGACCCTCCAAACCATAGCACAATTGCGATTGCGATCGTGCCGAGGAATTCACTCATAGGGTGGGCAAGCGCATAGCGCCGCTGAATGGAGTTGCTGACAGAGAGGAATTCTCCCGTCTCCTGACGGAACATGCCCGACATCTGTTTCTCGGCGTTGAACGCCTTAATGACGCGCAGGCCTCCGATCGATTCCTCCGTGGTGGAAAGAATCGTACCAAGCAATTCCTGGGCTCTCATAGACCTTGCTTTCAGCTTCTTACCCACTGAACCCATCACCCATCCCGCCGCCGGGAGAAGGATAAAGACGAATATCGTAAGACGCCAGCTCATGAAGAGCATCATTCCGAGACACCCGATAATCATGATGGGCTGCTTGACGAGAGCCGCAAGACTGGCGGCCACGGAAACTTCAATCTCCGTGACGTCGCCGCTGACTCTGCTCATTATGTCGCCTTTTCGCTCGTGGGAATAGAAGCCGATTGGAAGCGACAAAATCTTGGCGTACATTTTGTTGCGTATATCGCGCACCACGCCGTTGCGGAGAGGGATAATGAAATAATCGCTGAAGTAGGCCGTGATGACCTTGAGGAATGTCCCGGCAATAAGCATGAGAGCGAGGAGCGCAAGCGTGTTGGACGATCCTACCTGCTCGATGAGATTCGAGACATACCAATAGAAATTGTTCATCAAGACGTCTTTGGCATCCGCGCTGCCAAATTCCATGTATGAATAGCGCGTGGAGTCCAACCCAAAGAGAATCTTGAGAATAGGCATGATGAAGGCAAAAGAGAAGAGCGTGAAAAACGTGGTCAGGAAGTTGAAAACCACACTCCAAACCACATTCCACTTATATGGACGCGCAAAGCGTCTGATGAACATTAAAAGGTCTTTCATTCTGCAGGATATAATCCCCCGATCGTCATCTATGATGCCAATCGGGCATTAAAGCGTGTTTGGATTCAACACACATTTGTTTTTAATCTTGCAAAGTTAACATAAAAATCCCTATTTTTCAAGACAATTTCAAAGGGCTCCC
>VSPO01000008.1 GCA_009775375.1 Muribaculaceae bacterium
CAAACTCTACGCCTAAAAATTTAACACTTCTAATTGCCCAATTTAACATATGCACCGTGCTTTCGGCTTGACCCGATATGTCAACGTTATATCCTACGCTTCCAAAGCGTGTGCCCTTCTTATCAAACCATACGGGTTGCTCACCGACGACTTCCACCTCTACAGTATAATGGTCTTCGGGATACTGTCGGCTCACATACCTCAATCCCTCCGACGGAGTTTTGCTATAGAAATCCACCAGTTGTGAATGAAGTGTCTTTCCCTTGCTGTCTTTGATACTGATTCTGGCATATCCTCCGTTTTTATCAGTCTTACCATAGAGTTTTATCATTCGTCCATAGAAAGGCACGCTAAGGATATCCCCTTTCTTATCAGAGCTCCAGTTATGTTTCTTTACATTTCCGCCGACTTGTTTTGGCATTGCGGTTTTAACGTCCCATTCCGACCAAAATTCAGGTATGCTTATAGAATCTCCATTGACTTCAATTGGCATCCATACGTAAGTGGCGGCTGAAGCCTGATGAGAAAACGACCAACGATCTCCCATAAACATGGGTATTGTGTCTCCATTAACTTTGAGCGGGAATACAAAAGTGGACTGTGAGTTATGTGTCAGGCTTCCCTCCGGGCAAAACAGACCTCTTTTAGTCCAAGGGCCTGATACGGAAGGGGCTGTGAAATAAAAGTTATCGTTACGCTCCCAGCTCGTGAGATTAGATGAAAGAAGAAAATATGTCCAGTCTTTCTTAAACATTGCAGGAGACTCTCCCATCCCTTTGACATTGGCAACCTCCTCAACTATGCTACGGTAATCCGGACTCAATTTATATATCGGCCCATGATGAATCAGAAGATAGCCCGTTCCGTCTTCGTCATGAAACGTACCCATGTCCCAGCGTTTGATGGGCATACCATTGTATTCGATTGTCCCGAGGAGTTTATAGTCTCCATTTATTTTATCGCACACGGCTATTCCGATATTTGGATCCCGATATTGAAGATTGTCGGCGTGCATGAGCATGACATATTCCCCGGTCTGCGGACACTTCATCACTTTTACCCTCTCTCCTACTCTATCGGGGCCTAATATACCCTCTTCCTGCACAGGAAAGACGACCCTCTCAAATTTCCAGTTGACAAGATCGTCTGAAGAATAGCATCCGAATCCGGGGAATGCATTGCTTTCATCAGATTTATATTCTCCGAACAGCCAATACCTACCCCCATCCTCAACAATGCACGCCCCGTGCGCATTGACTATGTCTCCGTTTTGGTCATACCATGGAACGCCATTTGCGATAATCTTCTCCTCTAAATCCCAGGTCACTCCTGACACTTTTAGATTTTCAATAGCCACGACATTGCTGACGCCTTTCCTGACTTTCCCGACTCTGAGATTCTCAATCGTGACGTCGTTGACCGGAAGTTCAGGATTTCCCTTTAGGTCATAGATTATATCGGCATTGCCACACTCCACATTGCTAATATGGATTCCGTCAATTTTTGTCAACCTTTTTTCAAGAGTTGGCACAAGATTTTTCCATTGATAAAGCACTTCAGTGTCAATTTCAAGAACGCTTTTGACGTCTCCGGTCTTAACCCTGTCCATGTATATATTTTCGACAAATCCACCTCTACGATGGTTGGTCTTTACAAAGGAAAGCCTATGGACCGACACCGGAGCCTCGCAATCATGCATATAGACATTTCTCACTCCTCCGGAAATCTCACTACCGATTCCAAGCAATACGTGTCCGGCCAGAATCTTGCAATTCCTGACAACTATATTCTCCGATGGAGTGCCGAGCCGCCAAGCATCCTGGTTACGTCCCGATTTTATGACCACGGCATCATCTCCTTGGTCAAACTGACAATTCTCCACAAGAAAATTCCTTGTCATGTCGATGTCTATTCCATCGTTGTTATGACCATGAGCCCTTCGTCAAGATTCCGGGCGATACCATTCTCACATAAATACATATGGATTGTCCAAAAAGGACTTTCCCTTATCTTGAAGCCATCGAGCAATACGTTCTTCTTACAACGATTGAACTGGATTAGATGAGGCCTAAGATGATTTTCCCCTTTTGCCATCTGGCGTTTCTTAACCTTTACGTCTGTCGAGGCTGCCATGTAAAGATCGTGAAGAGCATCCATGTGAGGTTTCGGACGCCCAAACCAACTTTTCTAGGTCTCCATCTCCGGGCTTAGAGTGCCCTCTCCGGTTATCGCCACATTCTCGCATTCCAGGGGATAGACAAGCGGAGAATAATTATAGCATTCCATTCCTTCCCAGGTCGTGAAGACGGCAGGGAGATAATCGGCCGGCTTGTCGCTGAACCTAAGGACAGCATCCTTTTCAAGGTGGAGGTTGACATTGCTTTTTAGATACACCGGACCGGTCTTCCAAGTTCCTGCAGGCACAACCACACGTCCGCCTCCTGCCTTATTGCATGCCTTTATAGCCTTCTTGATTGCTTCCGTATTGATTCTGATATCATTTTTGACAGTGTCTGCTCCGAAATCCGTTATAAGGAAATCATTATCCGGGAACACATATTCTCTTATTTCCAGCATTTCAAAGGGTGCTTCCACTTTATGATAGACATATCCTTTCTTTTCATCGGCATTCGCACTGACATAAGAAAAGGCCACAACTGACGCAACCAGCGACAGCAGCACTAAAAATCGATTCTTGATCATGATTGAATTTATGGTATTGATTAGCTAATATTACTCTTGATTATCCGCGATCATAGTGAGGAAGCGTCTGGGGAATAACCATCGAAATCTCTACGATGCCTGCTATGACGCCATTCCGTCGCCATGGGGTCTGATAAATCATTTTTCTTTGCCCCTGCTTTGAGATTGTATATGAATTGCTTTCTCCCGTAGAAAGAATATGGCGGATAATATCCTTCGATCTCTCCGAATGGCAGCCCATAAGATCCTTCCCAATCAAGTCGCCATGTTTTTTATATAAAACCTTTGCCGGGGCATTCATATAGACGATGACTCCCTCCGCATCACACACCGTGACGGCACAATTCATTTCCTGCGCCCAATCCATTATTCCCTCAATTCCGCAACTGCAATCGACATCCATGACTTATCCAAATTTAGAAATTTTACGCAGCATCGGCACATTGAGAATCTTTATCCGTCGTCCGTCGACCAATATGAGTTTCTCAGCCATAAAAGTTGTCAGGGTCCGTATGGCGTTGGAAGTGGTCATGTTCGAAAGATTTGCGAGGTCTTCACGGCTCATATAAATTTTCAAAGTAGCCTCGTCGTCTTCAAGACCATAATTATCTGCAAGAAGCAGAAGTGCTTCGGCAAGACGACCGCGAATATGCTTTTGGGTCAGGTTGACTATCTTGGTGTCGGAGCCTCCAAGGTTGCGAGAGAGTTCATGGATGAAAAACATGGCCAGATCATTGTTGCCACGTATCAACTTCTCAACCACCTCCATCGGGATACAACCCAACACGGATGCCTCGAACGCGGCACATGAGGAAACGTATTTTTCATGTGCGAAATAAGCCCTATAGCCAAAATATTGCACGGGACGATATAATCGTAGAATCTGAATCCTGTCGCCGATTCCGCTCTTATACATCTTGACTTTTCCTTTAAGCAGACACCAGAGGTATTCAGGATCCTCCTGTTCGGCATAAATAATTTGACCTTTCTTATAATGAAGAATGGTGAAATTGTCGGTCACTGTCCGTTTTTCCTCGGGTGACAGATTCTTCCAAAGATCGGAGAGATCCTCGCTTATGATATGCTCAAGAGTGCTCTTCTTAATCATCTCTTCCAGAGATTTGGTTAGGTTTGGATTTTCGTTTGTTTTCGAAGAAAAACTAATCGGCAATAAATTAAAATTTATCAGGGAGATTGGGTTGTCTTCAAAATTGCATGTTTCACAACACAAATTTATAACATTTTTTTGTAACAGAAAAAAATTTTTATGCTTTTATCCGTAAAATCTCGGTTTTTTAGATTCAATCCATCTTATCCGCTCTTTTTTCATTCGTTTACAACGAGCGAAACGGGATATTATCTTTTTATCTTTCCGTTCGGCGTACGCTCTAAATGCGCCTCAATCATTATTCTCTTGGGCATTTCCCACGACCGTAATTCCCTTTGAAGACCGTCTTGCAGTTTATCCTCGTCGATGTCTCCTTTTCCACATTCAATTTTAAGAACCACCATATTTCCCCATTTTTCATCCGGAATGGAGGTCACAACATACGGACAGGAAATCAGCTCCGATATTCTCGACTCTATATCGAATGGATTTATTTTGCGCCCACCGGATATGATTATATAGTCGTATCTGCCCTCTATTCTAAATTCATTATTTCCTCTGACGCTGGCCAAGTCATTAGTGACAAAACGCTTGCCGGTAGTAAAATTTATGACAAGACAACTTCTTTCGTCAAGATCGACAGATATTCCCGGCAAGGTGGCAAACCAATCATATTCCTGCTTTATCTTTCTGAGTGCGATGTGGGAAGCAGTCTCTGTCATTCCGTAGGTTTCATATGCGCTAAGTTCCGACTCTATGATACGATTTCTGAGACGCTTGTCTATCGGACTTCCTCCGATAATGATATTTCTCAATTCAGGCATCATCCCAATGTTATCAAGTATGTGCACCATCTGGGAAGGGACAATTGCAAGCAGGTCGATTGTTTCATCTGAATTCAAGGCTTGCAACGGGCGATTGGAAGGCGTTTCCCAAGTCAGATGTCCACCACATTCAATTGCCCTGACAGCCATCATTTTCCCTCCTATGAAATCAGGCGACACACAGGAATGCAACCGGCTTTCAGAGGAAAGCCCGAAAAAGGAGTTCGTGCGGATCGCGCTTGCCCGCACAAACTCCTTGTCGAGACATATCATCTTTGGAAGGCCAGTCGAGCCGGAGGTATGAGCCTCGATACATCGCTCCGAATTTTTCCATTCGTCTATGAACTGTTCAAAAGTCATATTCTACACTCAGCTATGCCATCTAAGGTCCTTGAATTGGGTATAATCAAATTTCTCATGGCGACGGTATTTCAATCTGTCGCCTTCAAGTCTTATGGGAGTCAGGAAATTATCGGTGAAGACGCCGCCGGTTCCGAGCCCTTGCGGTCCGGAAGCTCCGATTTTTGCAGTCCATTGAGCGATGGCATTTAATCCGACATTAGATTCGAGAGCGGAAGTGATCCACCATCCTATTCCTCGGTCCCGGGCAAGTTCAATCCATTCCTCTCCTCCTGAAAACCCACCGCTCAGCGCCGGTTTGAGGATTATATAGGCAGGCTTGATGATATCGAGGAGCTGCATTTTTTCCTGAGTCGTCGCCTTTCCTATCAATTCCTCGTCGAGGGCTATCGGCAATGGCGAAACGTCGCATAGAAAAGCCATTAGCTCGGGATTGCCTGCCTTAATAGGCTGCTCAATGGAATGCACCCCCATGTCTGCAAGCGACTTGAGACGGGGCAAGGCTTCATCCATTGAAAAGCCTCCATTGGCGTCGACCCTTATCATAAGTTCCCGCTCAGAGAATCGCTTTCTGATAAAAGATATCATCTCCAGCTCCTTTCGCCAGTCTATCGCCCCTATCTTCAGCTTTATGCAATGGAAGCCGGAGGCAATCTTTTCCTCTATGCGCTCAATCATCCTGTCGAAATCCCCCATCCAAACGAGTCCGTTGATTTCTATGTCTGCCTCGCCATGGGTAAACCCGGAGGGATAATATATTCCTCTGCATCCTCCGGCAAAGTCGAGAAACGCTTGCTCAAGCCCGAATTGAATTGAGGAATGACGGGAAAGATCAGTAGGTTTTCCTATCGCAACGTTGGCCATTAATTCAGTCAACTTCCAGACGTAGTTGCCGTCGGCCTCAGGAGAAAGACCGGGAAAGACAGCCGCCTCCCCGATGCCGAAGTGCAAGGGATTCTCCTCCTCATAGACTTTTATGAGAAACGTAGGTTTCTCTGTCATGACCCCGCGCGATGTGCCCCCGGGTTCTTTGAATTTCAGCAGGTAAGGAGCAAATTCAAGCCTCATGTCAGGGAAATTTTGGGAATTTATCGAAGTCAGGGTCTCTTTTCTCAAGGAAGGCTTTTTTTCCTTCCTGGGCCTCATCCATAAGATAATACATAAGGGTGGCGTCGCCTGCAAATTCCATCAACCCTTTTTGTCCGTCGAGCTCGGCATTGAGACCTCTCTTAATCATCCTTATTGCAAGCGGAGAACGCTGCATGATTATCCGGCACCATTCCACCACCTCTTCCTCAAGGCGGTCAAACGGAACGACTTTGTTGATCATTCCCATCTCAAGCGCCTCTTCAGCCGTGTATTGACGACAAAGATACCATATCTCGCGTGCTTTCTTTTGTCCTACACACCTTGCGAGATATGAAGACCCGAATCCTGCATCAAAGCTCCCGACCTTTGGACCTGTCTGCCCAAAGCGGGCATTCTCCGAAGCGATGGAAAGGTCGCATATGACGTTCAACACATTGCCCCCGCCTATCGAATAGCCGTTGACCATGGCAATCACTGGTTTCGGTATCGAGCGGATGGCATTATGAAGGTCGAGTACGTTCAGGCGCGGAACGCCGTCGGAATCAACGTAGCCTCCTCTCCCCTTCTCGTTCTGATCGCCTCCACTGCAAAAGGCTTTGTCGCCAGCTCCGGTAAGCACCACTACCCGTATGTCCTGACGTTCGCGACAGATTGCCATGGCATCGAGCATCTCCCTGTTGGTCAGCGGACGAAAAGCGTTGTAGACCTTCGGTCTGTTTATCGTTATTTTGGCTATCCCTTCGAATTGCTCGAAAAGGATATCTGTATATTCCTTTATCGTTTTCCAATTATACATAGTTTTTCCTTTATTTGTTTCTATGTTTCTGATTCTTGATCAAATCTTGCCGGTCTTGCCCATATCTGCCCGGACAGACATATACTCTTTCAGCACATTTGCCCCGACCTTTCCGTCGCAAGCCACCTTCATGATTTTTCTTTTCCCGGGGCTGAAAAAATAGTCGAGCTGCCCTATGAAGGAATCCTCATTATCGGCTTCAAGATATTCCCACCCATATCCTTGGGCAAGCTCTTTCAATGGCAACGACGGCCGAAGACAGAAATATTCTTCCAATTCATCGAGAGAGGATGTCGAAGGAATAAATCTAAAGATCCCACCGCCTTGATTGTCAATCACGATGATACGCATCCTGTCAGGAATCCCGGGCAGTCCGAGCGAGCCAATATCATAGGCCATCGACATGTCGCCCGTCACGAGTAATGTCATTCCTCCGTAGGCCTTGCAACAGCCTATGGAGGTGGATGTGCAGCCGTCGATGCCGGAGACTCCTCTGTTGCAATACGAGGCATGTGGCAATTTGTCGCTCAGCAACTGTGCGTAACGGATACTCGTGCCATTAGACAGAAATAAGTTATAGTTTGATGGCAGCAGACCGATAATATGCTTGAATATTCTCAATTCACTCCAAGGCGCGGTTTCCACGTATTCCTTTTTTGCATCCATGGCTTCCCGTTTCGCTCTTTCCCAGGCCTTAGAATATGCTTCCGCCTCTCCACATCCCTTATTCAAAATAAATTTGCGGGCCCCATTTGCCAATTGCATGAGTGTCCTGGCCGGGTCGGTTTCTATTCGTTTTGTCAGCGACTGGAAGCAGTCGGTGGTAGTGATATGCTTTCCAATCGACCAATGCTGACATCTATGGCCGTTCCTCCGAAGATATTCCTTAAGTTTTCTGGAGACGAGAGCCCCACCGACGGAAATCACAATATCCGGAACCATGTCGTCAAGCACCTCCTCCGGGAAAGCGGTCAGCACAGAATCCACGCAACATGCCAATTCGTCAAGATGAAGATTTGAAAGGGTCTCAGTCATGGCTACGACTCCCGGGAGCGAACAAAATTCTTTGACCGCCTTTTGCATCCTGCTTGACGGAGGAAGGAAGCCCGCGACAAACATCACCCGGCTTCCAGCTATCATTCCTGAAAAGGATTTAAGAATCTCCTTGTCGGCAAGGATGTCGGCTTCGACCATCTCTATCGTCCGCACGGGCATAAACTGACGCAAGGCCTTTCCTCCCAGAGGTTCCCCAAGACTGATATTAATATGCACCGGGCCTTTCCGCCCGGACCGAGCCTCAATCATTGCATCATTGGCAATACGGTTGGCATACCATTGCATTTCCCGATCATTATTGCCGAGCGCCGGGAGCTGATAGCTTTTCTTGACATAGTTGGAAAATGCCTCAAATTGGCGAAGCGTCTGGGAATCATCCTGGTCGATCCATTGCTGAGGCCTGTCGGCAGAAACCACCACCAATGGGATTGACTGATAGTATGCTTCCGCTATTGCCGGTCCGTAATTAAGCAGGGCGGTGCCGGAAGTGCAAGCCAATGCCACTGGCTTTTGGCTGACTATCGACATTCCAAGAGCCATAAACGAGGCGGCGCGTTCATCCACTGCCATATGTTTGCGCAATTCTTTGCGGGCAGCCGCTGCCAAAAGCAATGGCGCATTGCGCGAACCGGGGGAACACACCACATCCTTCACCCCTTCCCCTGCCATTACATCGAAAAGGATGCTACAGAATGTTTTATCGGTGTCTAAAATCTGATCCATAAGTCAGACAAATTTAGCGGGAGAATAACCCCTAAGGAATGCAGAAGCTGGCATCCGTTTCTTGCCCGCGGGCTGGAGCTCCAAAATCTCAAGAAGCCCGTCTCCTGTCTTGACAAACAGCCGGTCTTTTGTTGTCAGCACATCTCCGGGAACTAAATCGCAGATTTCTTCATCTTTTCCACAGATATCATCCTGCTGCGGTTGAGTGGAAAATATCTTGACATCGCATGGAGATGTGGAGTCGCGGGAATCTGCGAATGTAGTCCATGCGGCAGGATATGGGGAAAGCCCCCTGACGAGATTATGAATCCTGACAGTCTCCTTGTTCCAATCAATATGACACGTCTCCTTGAAAATCTTGGGAGCGGGAAGATACTCTCCTTCCGGCTGCGGACGTGGGCAGACTTCCCCGGCAGCTATCTGGCTGACAGTATTGGCCACCATGTCTGCGCCAAGCATCATGAGTCTGTCATGGACATCGCCTACATTATCGGAGGGGAGGATTTCCACCTTTCTCTGTTCGATTATGTCTCCGGTGTCGATTTCGTGTTTCAAAAAGAACGTCGTGACCCCCGTCTCAGTGTCTCCGTTGATTACGGCCCAGTTGAGAGGAGCCGCTCCCCTGTATTTTGGAAGGAGCGAAGCGTGGAGGTTAAACGTCCCTTTCGGAGGCATCGACCATACTACTTCCGGAAGCATCCTGAAGGCTATTACGATGAATAGGTCTGCACCAATCTCTTTTAGTTCATCCACGAATTCAGCCGATTTCAGTTTTTCCGGCTGAAGCACCCTCAAGCCATTGGCCACGGCATATTTTTTCACGTCGCTCTGTATCATCTTGTGTCCTCTGCCGGCCACTTTGTCGGGCATCGTCACGACTGCTGCTATATCGCGTCCAGCTTTAAGAAGCCTGTCGAGACTTGCGACTGCAAACTCTGGAGTGCCGAAAAATACTATCTTAAGTTTTTTTTCTTCCATAATTTCCACATTTTCAGGGAGGGGTCAATCATCGCAATAATGACGAAGCACCCTCCTGTAAGAATTGAATATCTTGGACTTAGACACGAATCCCACATATCTGCCGTTGTCTACGACAGGGAGGTTCCAGGCATTGGTCTTGTCGAATATTCTCATGACTTCCTCCATGGGCTGGGCTATGTCGATTCTTGCCGGGGGCATCGACATGAATCGCGTCACGTGCATTTTCTTATATAGATCCGGACGGAACATGATATTGCGGATGTCGTCAAGAAGCACCACCCCGACGAGCATTCCGTCCTTATCCGTCACCGGAAACAGATTGCGGCTGGAGGTCGCGATGATGTCCACGACTTCCTTAAGGTTCATCTCCGGACTGACAGTCTTGAAATCGCGTTCTATGACATTGTCGATTTTAAGCAATGTCAACACAGCCTTGTCTTTCTCGTGGGTCAAAAGGTCTCCTTGCTTGGCAAGGCGCATGGTGTAGATGCTGTAGGGTTCGAATATTCTTATTGTCATATATGAGAGTGCGGAGACTATAAGCAAGGGAAGAAACAGGTCGTAGCCCCCGGTCATCTCCGCCGTAAGGAATATTGCCATCAAGGGAGCGTGCATGACTCCGCTCATTACTCCCGCCATTCCCATAAGACAGAAATTTTTATTGGATATCCCTACTCCGCCGTCAAACATATTGTTGAGTATATAGGCAAACAGAAAGCCACACAACGCCCCGACAAACAAGGAGGGGGCAAATGTGCCACCCACTCCGCCGGCTCCATTCGTTGCGCTCGTCGCAAACACCTTCATCAGCAAAATAGCTCCGATGAATATCGCTATGAACCATGTGCTGTCGCGATCAACATAGAAGAATGTCCCGTCGACCACCTTGGAATAATCTCCTGCCAGCAAGGTGTTGATCGATTCATAGCCTTCTCCATACAATGGGGGGAAGACAAATATCAATCCCGCGAGTATCACTCCCCCCAATGTGATTTTAGAGGCTTTTGACTTGATCTTGGAAAACATCGACTCCATCATCAGCATCGCCCGGGTGAAATAAAGCGACATTAGTCCGCATATGATTCCGAGCAGGATGGCATATGGAATCTTGCTCATGGCAAACGGCTCACTCTGGGCAAAGAAAAATTCCGCGCTGTATCCTTCCAATATATAAGCCACGGTGGCTCCGGATATTGAAGATATCAGGAGAGGCATGACCGTGACTCCCGTGAAGTCTATCATAAGGACCTCAAGAGTGAAAAGCATTCCCGCGATAGGAGCGCGGAAGATGCCGGCTATGCCGGCCGCCGCCCCACACCCCACCAAGAGCATCAAGATTCGTGGAGACAGGCGGAATGCCTGTCCGACATTCGAGCCTATTGCCGCTCCCGTAAAAACGATTGGGCCCTCCGCTCCGACCGACCCACCGAATCCTATCGTAATCGATGAGGCTACAAGAGAGGCATACATGTTGCGTTTCTTAAGGCGGGATTTTCTCCGGGATATAGCATAGAGCACTCTTGTCACGCCGTGGGAGATATTGTCCTTGACAACAAATCGGATAAAAAGCGTCACTATAAGGATTCCGACCACCGGATACACCAAATAGAGCCAGTTTGCGTCAGTCAGACTCAAGTTGGCCTTGAGCAAATGAGAAATCACGTGGATAAGATATTTCAAAAGCTGAGCTGCGAACCCACACGCTATGCCGACTACAAGGGCAAGAATAATGACGAAATTCCGCTCCTTTATATGCTGTTCGCGCCAGCTGACCACCTTTACCCACCATTCCGTGAATTTATTATGTCTTTCTTTATATGCCATTTTATGATTATTTACATTCCTTTTCCTGTCACGACTGTCCTAATCGTATAGATCAATATCTTCATGTCAACGAACAGCGACATATTCGACATGTAGAGGAGATCATATTTCGTACGTGCCACCATCTGCTCCAGCGTGGAGGCATAACCATATTTCACCATTCCCCAAGATGTGATTCCGGGCCTGACCTGATACACAAGGGCATAGTACGGAGCTCTCCGGATTATCTTATCAATGAAATATTTTCTTTCCGGCCTGGGGCCGACTATCGACATGTCGCCCTTGACAACGTTCCAGAATTGAGGCAGCTCGTCGAGCCTATATTTTCTAAGAATTCTTCCTATCTTCGTTATCCTCGGGTCGCCGCTTCCTGCCAACATGGGTCCATCCTTCTCCGCATCAACCGCCATGGTTCGAAATTTATATATGACAAATGGCATTTTCTTCTTGCCTATCCTTTCCTGCCGATAGATAGCAGGACCATGGGAATCTTTTCTGACCATAGCGGCAATCAGCAGCAATATAGGAGAAAGTATCACCAACAGCATAAGAGAGACTACCACATCAAGCATCCTTTTCACATTTTTAGACGACTCCGACAAAGCCGGCGTGGTCAAATCGACAAAAGGATCACCGTAGATATCTTTCAAGCGTATTGCAGAAGTGACATAAGACAGCGTATCCGGAGCAATCTTGACAGCTATGTCAAGAGGGAAGAGAACGTTTAAGATCTCCACCACCCTATTCTCATCCCGTTCAAATGAAGCTATTATGACCTGATCGATGCCAAGGTCAACACATGCTTTCTCCATGTCTTTAATTTCAAATGTTTCCACATCTTGCAGCCATGACCGACAGTTGTCTCCCTCTCGCCCTATGCCGTCGATATCTACGAATGCAACTATCCTGTAGCTCACTCTTGATTTATCTTCCAGCAGCCTGCGGGCAAGCATCCTGTTTTGTGCGGTCTCACCCACTATCATCACTCTGTATTCCTGACGATGGGCACGGAAAAGACGCGTGGCGCTGATCGTCAGAGACAACCGACCGACATAGGGAAACACAAACAACAATGTAAGAAGATATAATATGATTTCATAATTAATCTTACGCTCTCCCGTTTGGTCATTAATCAACAGGACGAGATATATAAGGGCCGTGCCTATCATTGCGGAATTAAATGTCGCGATCATCTCCTGAAGTCTGGATTTCCCGAATGGCTGGTTGTAATAACCGGAAAGCCAGAAAAGTCCAAGCATCACAAATGGCACTGTCAATTCCTCTATAAGCAATTTGGTGGAAAATATATAGCTTGCAATGTCTCCTCCGGGTTCAAGCAGATGAAACCTGACAACATTGAAGAGCAAAAAAGCAACGAAGCTCATGGCAAAGTCACTCACCACGTATTTAAGCCTTTGCCGGCTCTCAAGCTCTCTGTTTTTTCGCTTACTTTTATGCATTTCCCTACCAATCAAGTCCGCACGATTATAAAATCATCTTATCACCTTTACCAATCCCCCATCCGATAGTTTTATAATATTGCTGGGGACGGCACCACACATCTCATCTCTTCTATACTCTGCGACATAATCCACTCCATTGATTATTTCCTCTCCAATCTCATGGAACACGGCCGGAGCTTTCTCTCCGCTTATATTCGCAGAAGTGGAGACGATTGGGCGCCGAAATCTCCTTATCAGTTCATTAGAATATCTCTCCTCAGTGATTCTTATTCCCAAGGATCCATCAGGGGCAAGCAGGTTCTGAGCCACCCCTGTCGGATGGTCGTAGATTATTGTCAGTGGCCTAACCGCTGCCTCGATCAATTGCCACGCTACTTCGGGAACGTCTTTCACGGTTCGGTCGAGCATACCCTCCCCGTCCACAAGGACGAGCATGGATTTGCTCTCTTCCCGGCGTTTCAAATCATAGATTCTCTTGACGGCATCCGGATTTGTGGCATCACAGCCTATCCCCCAGACCGTGTCGGTCGGGTAAAGTAGAATACCGCCCTTTCGAAGACAGCTGACTGCCTCTCTTATATCTTCTTCAAACGTCATCTTTTCAATTTAGTTGTTGTGGATTGTATTTCCCTTCATCTCCGCCACTTCATCAAGCCATAGTTTAGATGAGGCATCTGAGGGCATCCTCCAGTCGCCTCGCGGAGAAAGACAAACGCTTCCTACCTTTGGGCCGTCGGGCATACACGAACGCTTGAATTGCTGGTTGAAGAATCGCCGATAGAAATTTCCAAGCCATTTCAGCAATGTCGCGTCATCGTATTTATCTTTGAATGCACGCTTGGCAAGATAAAATATCTTACGCGGAGAGAAGGAATTGCGCAAGCAATGGTAGATAAAGAAATCATGAAGCTCATACGGGCCGACAAGATCCTCGGTCTTTTGAGATATGGTGTCTTTCCCGGATGGCACAAGCTCAGGACTTATAGGGGTGTCTACGATGTCAAGCAGCGTCGTGGATATCGATTTATCAAATTCTCCTGCAAACCATCTTACAAGATGGCGCACCAGGGTCTTCGGAATAGAGGCATTCACTCCATACATCGACATTTGGTCGCCGTTGTAGGTGCACCATCCAAGAGCAAGTTCTGAAAGGTCGCCCGTTCCGACAACTATTCCGTTCACTTTATTCGCATAATCCATCAGAATTTGAGTTCTTTCCCGCGCCTGTGAGTTCTCATAAGTCACGTCATACTTATCCGGATCTTGGCCTATGTCTGAGAAATGCTGTGCCACGGCTTTGCCTATGGGTATCTCCAGTGCCAAAACCCCGAGTCCGTGCATCAGATCCACGGCATTGTTGTGTGTGCGCGTTGTCGTCGCCATGCCCGGCATCGTGATTCCAATTATTCCCTTGCGGTCAAGTCCGAGATTGTCAAAGGCCCTGACCGTCACAAGAAGGGCCAGCGTGGAATCCAGTCCGCCGGATATTCCGATTATGGCTTTTTCGCATCGGATAGCATTGAGGCGTTGCATTAATCCCCAAGCCTGGATATTGATTATTTCCTCACAGTGTTTATTCAGCTTTTTGCCATCATCAGGCACGAATGGGAATCTCTCCACCTTCAAATCATTTGGCAGTCCGCAAGATTCCCTTTCATACACTCCATCTGAAATGATTCTATATTCAGCAACACTGCTTTCAGGACAATCATAGAAAGTGGAATAACGCGACCTGTCATTCCTCAATTTCTCGATATCGACATCCTTCACGGTCATTGCGGGAAGGATTGAGAATCTTTTATCCTGCTCTGTGAGCGATCCGTCTTCCGCCACGATGGCATTGCCGGCAAATACAAGATCAGTGGATGACTCTCCCCATCCTGTGGAAGCATAGACATAAGCACAGCGACAACGTGCCGATTGTTGCGAAATGAGTCTTCTCAAGTATTCATGTTTGCCAATCAGTTCATCAGAGGCGGAGAGATTGAGAATCACATCCGCTCCTGCCAGAGCCTGCGATACGCTTGGAGGGCACGGTGTCCAAAGGTCTTCACATATCTCTATCCCAACCTTGACTCCCTTGATTTCAAACAAAAGGTCGGATCCGAACGCGACTTCCATCCCTGCGAATCTGATTGTCTTTCCTTTAACGTCTTTGCCCGACCTGAACCATCTTTTCTCATAGAACTCCCCATAATTGGGGATATGGCATTTTGGCACGATTCCAAGGATTCTGCCTCCGGAAATCATTATGGCGCAGTTGTAGGATCGTCCGCTGACGGCAACGGGACAACCGACTGCAAATGCTACTGGCAACGTTGAGCTTAGCACCGTGATCTTCTCAATTCCCTTTTCCGCCTTATCCAACAGCAACGGCTGATTGAAAAGATCTCCGCATGTATAGCCTGTGACACAAAGTTCCGGGAGAACCATGATGTCCACTCCCTGTTGATATGCATCTCGAATCATTTCTATGATACGGTCTACATTATGATCAACATCTGCAATCTTAACGATCGGCACACCGGCTGAAACGCGAATATATCCGAATTCTGTCATTTAATTTCTGATATTTAAAACTGTTTGTTCCATCTTATCAAAAGCGAGACTTTGCTATTGACTATAGGAAAAACAACATTCTTCCCTATTTTTTTACAAATTTACTCAAACTATTTGGATTCTTTAAATGTTTTGCTGATATATTTCCAAACAACTCCACTACGTGGCCTGAAAAATAAGACTAATGGGCTGATTGAGTTTGAATGATTGACTACAAAATTCCGTATTTAGTATCTAAACATTTTGATTGGATTTCTTACTCATTCATATAACATTCCTCCCCTATAGGATTTATTTATCAGTCTACGAAAACTATCAACCAAAACTATGAAAATAAATTTAAAAAAAATTCTTCTGTCTCTCTCCATTATTGCCGGCGCTATGTCGATGCCGGGAATGGCGAATGCCCAGGTCGGAGAGAAAACTCTCGGATTCGCCGGAGGTTATGCATCCCATAATGGGGGCGGTTATGCCGATTTATATTTCCAATACACGTTTGCTCCTCACCTTCGGATCGCACCTGAGCTTGGATACGTATTTCGCAACGAGGGTAAATCTGCCTTTATAGCAAGCGTCGACATGCAATTCCCGTTTGCCTTGGCCCGAGGCTTCAACATCTATCCTCTCGCCGGCGTGACTCTCAACAACTGGGAATATGAGGGTGGAGGACATGCCACTCGCGGAGGTTTTGATTTCGGTGGCGGGTTCGACATCTATATGACCCGACAGCTCAAACTGAATCTTCAATTCAAATATTCGCTTATGAACGACACCGGCGGATGCTTCTTGAACATGGGTATCGGCTACAACTTCTGACATTACATGCTTCGCATACACAAGCCAGCCTCAATCCCACCGGTGGGATTGAGGCTGGCTTGTGTATGCGAAGCTAAATCCGCAAAGATATCTTAGAATATTGTCAGATAAGCCAAGGAGCTTTGGACTGCATCGTAGCAATACTGATAAATGTAGGGCACGAGTCCGAAGAAAATGATTCCGGCTACGCAAAGCCATAATCCCCAGCGTTCCACGCATGCTGTCTTGAAAGAGGCAATCTTCGGTTCTTCCGGACTGATCCACATTGCTTTCACCACGAGCAGATAATAGTAGAGCGAAATAATGGTGTTGATCAATGCAATCAATACGAGAGCATAGAGAGCCCAAGAATTCGATCCGGTCACTGACGTGAAGATAAGTATCTTGCTGAAGAAACCTGCAAATGGAGGAATACCGGCCAATGAGAACATCGCCAATGTCATTGCAAACGACAACCAGGGATTGGTCTTATGCAACCCATTGTAGTCATCCATGCTGATCTTACCGGAATTTTCCTCAATTGTGTTGATTACGGCAAACGCACCAAGATTGCTGACTACATAGACGAAGATATAGAACATCATCGACGCGAGGCCAAGACCATCTGCCGCCATTGCCCCAAGCATGATATAGCCGGCTTGTGATATCGAAGAGAATGCCATGAAACGCTTCATGTTCTTCTGGCGAATCGCGAAAAGGTTGCCTATGGTGATGGTTGCTATAATCACTGCATACATCATCCATTCCCATACATCGCTATAGACAGCGCCGAAGCACTGGACAAAGATGACAAAGAAGGCAAATGCGGCAGCTCCTTTTGACACTACAGAAAGATAGCTCGTGATGGCCGTAGGCGCGCCTTGATATACGTCGGCCGTCCAAAGATGGAAAGGCACAAGAGACAGTTTAAAGCCTATGCCAGCGATAACGAATGCAATCGCGATAATCAAAAGGCCACTGGGACGGCCGCCGATATTATAGGCGATATCCTGAAAATACAGTGAACCTCCAGAGAATGCATAGACAAATGAGAGACCGACAAGCAATATGGCGGAGGAGAAGACAGCCGTCATTATATACTTGATAGCGGCTTCGTGGCTCTCATAGTGCTTCTTGTTGAATGCCACAAGTGCAGCCAAAGGAAGAGAGGCGGATTCAAGACCGATAATGAAGAGAAGGAAATGGCGGGCAGATACCATCAGGTACATTCCGAAAAGGGTGACGAGCAAAAGCTCATAGAATTCCCCTTTGCGGATAGCCACTTCGTCGCTCTCAACCCACTTGGCACTTTGGAGAAATACGATGAAGACTCCGATATTGAGGATGGCCTTGATTGCGTTGGTTGCATTATCGTTGATATACATTCCGCCGAACACTTCTTCGCCGCAGGCAGGAATGATCCATATAGCTATAGTCCCCAATCCGAAAAGGATAGTCGTAAGAGGAGTCAAAATCCTCTTTCCGTTTTCATTCGAAAATGTATCGAATAAAAAGACCAGCACAAATATTCCGAGAACGATTAGTTCGGGAATCATTGATCCAAATTGAGAATAGTCCATTGTTGAATTGCTAATTTTATTTATTCAAGTACATTTAATCACATCACTACTCCCTGAATAGCCGCTACAATCGGCTGGAAGCTATGTTGAATTGTCTCATTTATCCAGTTGGGGAAACAGCCGATACCGGCAATGCAGACAATAAGGGTCACTGTTGATAGACGTTCCCACCATGTTGCGTCGGTCAGTTCAAGGTGATGCTTATCCTGCACAGGGCCAAGCAACAGCTTTCCGACTACCCTTAGGATATAGACGGCCGTTATGACGATTGAGCAAGTAGCTGCAATCACGAATATCCTGTGGAACAGGTCGGCATTCTGGAATGAGCCAAAGAAGATCGTCATCTCTGCCACGAATCCGGAAAGACCGGGAAGTCCCAAAGAAGCGAAACCTGCAATCATATAGCAGACTCCCAAATATGGCATGATTTTCATCAATCCTCCCATAAGACGGATATCACGTGTGTGCGTCCGTCCGTAGATCATACCGATGAGGGCGAAGAAGAGAGCTGTCATCAATCCATGGGATAGCATCTGGAGAATTGCTCCCGTCATTGCAGTCGTGTTGAGCATAAGAATGGCAAAAAGCACCATTCCGCAGTGTGAGACTGATGAGTAAGCATTAATATACTTGAGGTCGGTTTGAACACAAGCTGAAAATGCTCCGTAGACGATGCTGACGCCCGTCAGGATAATGAAAATCCATGCAAGTTCGTTGGCTGCCTGCGGAAGAAGGTAAATGGCGATACGGAAGCATCCGTAGCCACCGAGTTTCATAAGCACTCCGGCATGAAGCATTGATACGGCCGTGGGGGCGCAGGCATGACCGTCGGGGCTCCAAGTATGGAACGGGAACATGGCTCCCAAAACGCCGAATCCTACGAAAGTCAGACAGAACAAGACATTTTGCCAAGTCGGATCGATGTTTGCATTATGAGAAATCTCAAGGATGTTCCAGGTCAGCTGCCCTCCCTCGGGAGCGCTATGCCAGAAGATTCCGAGAAGACCAAGCATGAGGAAAGCGGAGCCTCCCATAAGCATCAGCGTAAGCTTCATCGCGGAATACTCCTTACGGCCCGTGCCCCATACTCCGATAAGAAGATACATAGGAATAAGAGCCACCTCATAGAACATAAACATCGTGAAGATGTCGATAGAGATGAAGAATCCGAAAACTCCTGTGCTGAGAAGAGCAAACCAAAGGAAAAAGTTTTTCGGGAGCGGATTGATCGACCAAGAGGCGAATGTGCCTGCGAAAACAATCACAGCGGAAAGCATAAGCATGAGCACGGATATGCCGTCGACTCCTACCGCCAGATGAATGTTGAGCGGAGCATACCACATCCAGCTTCCCGTGAAAAGCATTTCATCGTCTACACCCGCCGCTCTGAGATTGAGAAACTCACAGCATAGCCAGATAGACAGGCCTAAAAGTATCGTAGAACCGACCACCATCACTGACCTGATTGCATTCATACTGCTATTGCGGCATAAACCCAACCCGATCATCATGATGACGGGAATCACTACAAACCAGATTAATATATTTCCAAACATAATCTAAATTTTTTCTGCGTTGCAATATGAATTAAATCAGGCACAGCCATGTGATGGCCCCAAGGAGAACCGCACCTGCAAAATACCAGTAAACGTATGTCTGAATCTCGCCTGACTGCATGCCCTTGATAGCATACGAAGTCTTCTGAGTGACTTTGGCAAACATGTCCATAGTCGCGTCAATGACGTGACGGTCAAACCATGCGATGCCCTTGCATATGATTCCGAAGATAATCTTATGCGTGACGAACATATACATCTCGTCCCAATAGAAACGATGATGGGCAGCCGTCCAGAGTCCTGGCATAGCATTCTTAAGGCGTGCCGGGATTCCATTTTTCTTTCTATACATCACCATTGCCAACAAGATAGCCAGTACGGCCACTGTAAGGCTGGTCACAACCACAGGAATCTCGAAATGGATATGATACGGAACTCCGTCCCATGTCACGAATTCTCCGAAAGGAACAAATCCACACACAGTAGATACGATAGCAAGGAAAATCAGAGGAACTGACATCTGCCAGGGAGCATCATGCGGTTTGTGCTCTTTATATTTGGGATTCTCTTCCCACCAGAACACCATGAAATAAAGACGGAACATATAGAACGAGGTCAGACCTGCCACCATTGCCATCCATGCGCCCCAGAACCAGTGGCGCTGGAACATTGCGGCAAGCATCTCATCCTTCGAGAAGAATCCGGCGAATGGGAAGATTCCGGCAATGGCGAGACAGCCGATAAGGAATGTCACATGGGTGATAGGCATATACTTTCTCAGTCCGCCCATCTCCGTATAGTTGTTGGAATGCACGGCATGGATAAGCGCACCGGCACCAAGGAACAACAGAGCCTTGAACATGGCGTGTGTGAACAAATGGAACATACCTGCCATGTAGCCAAGTCCTGAGTAGTGGACTCCCTCAACCGGCTTGTCGTATGCACATCCGAGAGAAACCATCATGAACGCAATCTGGGAAATCGTGGAGAAAGCAAGCACCCTCTTGATGTCGATTTGCGTACATGCCACAACCGCAGCATAGAATGCCGTTATCGCGCCTACTACGCAGACAAACGTCAATGAAGCATCTACGACACAGTACAGTGGGAAAAGACGTGCTACAAGGTATACGCCGGCCACGACCATCGTTGCCGCGTGGATAAGTGCAGAGACAGGAGTCGGGCCCTCCATAGCGTCGGGCAACCATATATGAAGCGGCATCATCGCCGACTTACCCATACCGCCGGTGAAGATAAGCACCATGGCCCAAGTCAAAGCGGAAGCCCCCATGAATGTTGCGCCCCCAAATGAGGAGAGCACTCCTTCAGGATTCGAGGTAAGCTCCATGAAATTGAATGTGTCGCTGTAGTAGCTCAACACCAGGATACCGATCAAAAATCCAAGGTCGGCGAAACGAGTGACGATGAAAGCCTTTTTGGAGGCGGATACCGCAGAAGGGAGTTTATAGAAGAATCCAATCAGCAGATAGGATGAAACGCCCACGAGCTCCCAGAAAATATACATCTGGAAAATGTTCGTCGCCACGACAAGGCCAAGCATGGAGAAAGTGAAGAGAGCCAGAAAGGCGTAATAACGCTGGAATCCGGGTTCATGCTCCATATAGCCCCAGCTGTATAGATGCACCATAAACGAAATAGTGGTAATCACGACGAGCATGAGTGCTGAAATAGGATCGAGAAGGAAGCCGATGTTGACCACAAGGTCTTGCGTGAATGCAAGCCATGTCACGTCGAATACCTGATATTGCTGCCGCACTCCATCTATGATGAAATTGGCATCGCCACTGAAGAAATACGTAAACGCAACAGTGTAGGCGATAACGGCCAAGGTGCCATTGGCGATGATGCCCAAGATGCCCGCCTGCTTACGCGTCATCTTGACACCGCCGATTCCTAAGATGAGGAACATCGTGATCGGAATCGCCAGGATTAGAATTGGAAGTGTAATGCCCATATCTTAGAACTTCATTTTATTGATTTCTGTTATATCGGTGTTGCCTATCGAGCGATAGATATTGATGATGATCGCTATCGCTATTGCTGTCTCTGCAGCGGCTATTGCCACGGCAAACAGGGTGAAGACCATTCCGTCCATTGAGCCGGGGAACAGAAACCTGTTGAAGACCACAAAGTTCAGGTCGGCGGAATTGAGCATCAATTCAAGGGAGATGAGGATAGCAATCAAATTCTTGCGGGTGATGAACCCATAAACTCCGCACGCCAACATTATGACGCTCGGAACAAGATACCACAACATGCTTAAATCCATATCGTATTAACTTTTACGGGCAACGGTCACGCCGCCGATTATACATGCGAGTAACAACACACTTATCGCCTCAAAAGGAAGCAGATACTGGAAGCGGTCGCTCCCTGTGAATGCCTTGCCTATGTCGTGCATGGTGATAGGTTCGCTGGCTGAAAGGCAATCAAGGAGTGATGCCCCATCAATAAGAGGCATGAAGAAGATTGCAAACAGCAATACGATTGACCCTCCTGCCGCCACGACAAGCCCTAAAGTCTTTCTATGAGCGTCAATGACTCCGCTTTGTTCGTTGGGCTTGTGGGTCAACAAGATGGCAAATACAAACAACACCATGATACCTCCGGCATAAACAGCAATCTGCACGCCACCGAGAAATTGGTAGCCAAGCTGGAAATAGAACACGGCTGTGCCTAAAAGCACGAAGAGAAGGTAGGTCGCGGCTCTAAGTATTTTGCGGGTCGTCACTGCCTTGAAGGAGAAAAAGACAATGGCGATCGCCACCACGAAATACACGATTATATTTCCTACTGAATCCATTATATATTACTTTTCTTTATTATCATCTTCTGGCTTGGCAGACGCGGCGTCCGTCGTCGCAGCATTGGCAGATTGTGCGGCTTTCGCAGCGGCCTCTTTCTCAGCCTTTATTTTGGCGGCTTTTGCCAACGCGGCAGCCTTGATTTTAGCAAGCTGCTCGGGATCCATGGCAGGCTTAGGAGCCGGTGCCGACAAATCTTCCGCCGGTTCCGGACGATAGTTAAGCTGTTTCAGCAAGCTTCCTCTGGTGAAAGTCGCCTGTTCAAAATCATTGGAGAATTCCAATGCGTCTTGCGGACATGTAGTCACACAAAGCATACAGAACGTGCAGCTCCCCAAATCATACATGTATTTGTCAAGCTTCCTTTTTTTCTTTCCGTCGGGCAGCTCCACCATCTTTGTGACGAGCTGAATCGTTCCGTTAGGACAGTTCATCTGGCATATGCCGCATCCGATGCACTTATGGCGACCTTGTTCATCGTATTTAAGCGTGAGCTCAGCCCTGAACCGATCTGCTATTTTCAGGGTTGCCCTGTTCTCCGGATAACACTCGGTGATTTTTGGGGTGACGAGTTCTTTACCGGTGACGGCCATGCCGGTCACGAGGCTTTTCAACCCGCTCCCAATTTCCGAAAAATATTCCTTGATACTACTCATTTATTAAAACTTTGAATCTGTTTTCATGATGAAGAGACTGTCTTTCCTATCGCTCAACCTGCCCGCCGAGAATATCGAGCAATTCTGTCGTGATTCCTTGCTGGCGAAGTTTATTGTATTCGAGTTGGAGAGACTCAAGCAGCTTCTTTGCATTGTCGTTGGCGCTTTGCATCGCCATGACTCGAGCAGCCTGTTCTGAAGCCCTGTTCTCAATCGTGATCTCTTGCATTGTTGAGAGCACAAACATGGGAAGGACTTCGTTGAAAATTCTGTTGGCATCTGGCTCGAAGATATAAAGCGTGTTGCCATCCACATCGGCGGCTCCTCCCTCTATAGCTTCGCGGCTTACCGGATACAACTGCTCAACAGTGGCTATCTGTCGCGCCATAGAGACGAACCTCATATAGACAACCTCTATCCTGTCGGCCTTCGACGAAACAAATTGCTCTCGCAGTTTATGCGTGAACTCATTGACAACCGTAGGATTCATTTTAGAATCCACTCCGTCGAACTGTTGCACCGTGACACCCATTCCGTTTAAGCGAAGACACGCCTTCGCCATCTTCTTACCGATGGGATAGACCGTTATGCCGACATTATTCCCATATTTTCCTCTGAGTTCACTCAGATGAATAAGCAATCTCTTGAAGATATTGATATTGTAGGCTCCGCAAAGGCCGTCGTCCGTACCATAGACCACTACCCCCACATTCTCGACTTCCCTCTCTGAAATCAATGGGGAATCAAACTCTATGTTAGTGTCAAGCAAGTGGCCCATTATCGACTTCACTTGATTACGGAACGGGATAAGCTTTTTCAGCTCCTGTTCGTTCTTATGGACCTTGGCTGAAGATATCATCTTCATGGCACCAGTGATTTTCTCACTGGATGAAACCGATCCTATGCGTGTCTTTAGGGCTTTGAGAGTAGCCATCTATGTTTGTTCTTATTGATGTGAATAATTGGGCAACTACCGCCGGACAGCTTAAGGAATCATTCCTGTTGCCTTATTGTCCGGAATGGCAGAACACCGTTGAATCATGATTTGTATCTTGATGAAATCTCTGATGCGCATTCCCTCAACTTAGCCTGCATATCGTCTGTCAATTTGCCCTCCTTCAGTTGGTCGAGCACTTCTTTCTGATACTTGGCCTTGAGCAATTGCAGGAAGAGGTCGGAGAATTCATGTACTTTGTCGAGAGGCACATTTTCCAACAGGCCATTAACTCCACAATATATGACCGCAACTTCGTTTTCCACAGGCCATGGCTTATATTGCGGCTGAATGAGCAACTGCTGGTTTTTTCGACCCTTGTCAATAACCCTTGCCGTGACAGGATCAATATCACCTCCAAATTTCGTGAATGATTCGAGTTCGCGGAACTGTGCCTGAGCTATCTTAAGTGTTCCGGCAACCTTCTTCATACACTTAATCTGGGCATTACCACCTACACGAGACACGGAGATCCCCACATTGATTGCTGGACGTATACCTTGATTGAAAAGATTCGTCTCAAGGAAAATCTGACCATCGGTGATGGATATGACGTTTGTCGGAATATAAGCCGAGACATCGCCTGCCTGTGTCTCAATGATAGGAAGAGCCGTAAGCGAACCGCCTCCCCTTACTATAGGTTTCAAAGCATCCGGGAGGTCGTTCATGGAAGAGGCCACTTGCTGATTGTCGATAATCTTCGCGGCTCTTTCAAGAAGACGGGAATGGAGATAGAAAATATCGCCCGGATACGCCTCACGTCCGGAAGGACGCTTAAGGATCAAAGAGATTTCTCGATATGCCACAGCCTGTTTCGAAAGGTCGTCGTAGACGATAAGGGCATCTCTGCCGGTATCACGGAAATACTCTCCAATGGCAACACCGGCAAACGGACTGTAATATCTCATGGAGGCAGAGTCAGACGCGGTGGCAGCAACCACTACGGTGTATTCCATTGCTCCATATTTCTCCAAAGTATGTACAATAGATGCAACTGAGGAAGCTTTCTGGCCTATTGCGACGTATATGCAATATACGGGCTTACCATCAAGATAGTTTTGGCGTTGATTAATGATAGTGTCGATAGCGATCGCGGTCTTGCCAATCTGGCGGTCGCCAATGATAAGCTCACGCTGACCGCGGCCAATGGGAATCATTGAATCGACAGCCTTAAGACCTGTCTGCAACGGCTGATTCACCGGCTGACGGAATATTACTCCGGGAGCCTTCCTCTCCAGAGGAAGATCAATCAGTTTACCCTCGATAGGACCTTTCCCATCTATCGGCTCGCCAAGCATGTTAATGACACGCCCGAGCAGACCTTCACCTACAGGAATTGAAGCAATCTCACCCGTGCGACGCACCGACATGTACTCAGTCACTTTATTAACATTGTTGAGAAGAATAACTCCCACGTTACTCTCCTCAAGGTTGAGCGCGACGCCCTTGACGCCGTTTTCAAACTCAACAAGCTCATTGCTTCTTACATTCTCGAGGCCATAGACATGGGCAACACCGTCGCCGACTTCCAGCACAGTGCCTACCTCCTCAAACTTCACCTTGGAATTGATGTCGTCGAGCTGTTGTTTTAATATATCAGAAATTTCGCTTGGGTTAAGCATATTTATTTCAATTGCTTCTTAATAGGGTTTGACGTAATTGTTCGAGTTCGTTGCTGATTGAGGCATCCATCCTGACAGAATCAACATCTATAATGAAGCCTCCTATCAATTCCGGATCCACCTTCTCAGAAAATTCAAGTTTCTCTCCTTTGAACGAGGAGGCAACAAGCTTCCGGAGCTTTTCCATCTGCTCATCAGGCAATGCTGACGCCGTCGTCACCTGAGCCTGAGAAATGTGGTTCTCTTTCCGATAAATGTCACGATATGCGTACATCATCCTTAAGGCGAACTCTTCACGATGATGCTCAAGAATAAGCCTGACGAATCTGGAGTAGGCCTCATCCGGACCATTCCCGGCAGCAGTCAGGAGTATTTTCTCCTTATCCGAGTTCTTGACAAACGGATTGGCCAACACTTTATTCATCGCCGGATCTTGTGCGAACGACTCGATCACGAGTTTTGAAATGCCGTACACATCTTCCGTTTTGCCATGCTCCAGGGCATATTTATACAATGCCTTGGCATATCTGTAGGGTATGAGTCCGTTGTCCATCAGATCAATTCTTCTCTATTTCGTCCAACAATTTGTTTACGAGCTCATTCTGTGCCTTATCGCTTTTCAACTGGTTCCTTACCATTTTTTCCGCGATATCAAGCGAGAATTTGCTCACCTCATCTCTGAACTGAAGCTCAGCTTCCTTGCGTGACTGTTCTATCGACACTTTGGCAGCATCCATGACTTTCTTTGCTTCCAAGGAGGCCTCTCTCTTAGCTTCCTCGATAAGCTCTGACTTCATTTTTGCCGCATCACGCAACATTTCAGCTTGCTTCCTCTGTGCCTCATCGATAAACTTCTGAGCGTCCGCACGGGCTGAATCAAGATGAGCCTTTGCCTCGCGTGCATATTCCACTCCTTTATCAATTGTATCCGCACGCTCGTCCATATTCTTGATGATTACCGGCCAACCCCATTTCCACATAACGAAGAAAAGGAGGATGAAGGCTATAAACATCCAGAATACCAAGCCGAAATCGGGCGTGAATAATTCCATTTTGCTTATTCTTAATAGATTACTATTCGAATTAGAGGAAGAGGGCAAGTGCCGACACGATGACTGCGAAGAGCGCAACACCCTCAATAAGAGCCGCAATCACGATCATGTTAGAACGTATGTCGCCCGTTGCCTCCGGCTGACGTGCGATTGCCTCCATAGCGGATGAACCGATTTTACCGATACCTATGCCTGCTGCTACTGCTGCGATTCCGGCTCCAATGGCCGCACCGAGAGCTGCGAGAGGGGCAGCTGCTGCTAAAATCATTGATAACATAATTCTAAGTTTTTTAATTGTTATGTTTTATTTATTTTCTATATCGCTTTTTGAAATTTATATGTCTATCGAAGCGGGCTGGTTGCCACCTTCATTAACCGTGTCATGAGAATGTCCGTCGTCGTGACTCATTCCGATGAACAGCGTAGACAGCAAAGTGAAGACATATGCCTGAATGAAGCTGACCAAGACATCCAAAGCCAACATGAAAATGGTGAACAATACTGAAATTACAACCGAACCACCCGTGGCTAAAGCTCCGAAAGCGGCGAAGATGAATATCAACAATGTCAACGTGATGACTATCATATGACCCCCCATCATATTGGCAAATAGACGGACACATAACGCAGCCGGCTTTGTGAAAATTCCGAAAATCTCGATAAATTGCATGATCGGCAATGGGAATTTCAAAAACATCGGGACATCCGGCCAGAAAATCTCCTTCCAATAATGTTTCGACTTAGTGACATTAGTCACTATAAACACCAAAACTGCCAATACAAGCGTGACGCTTATATTCCCCGTCAAGTTAGCTCCACCCGGAAAAATGACGATCAAGCCAAGTAAATTCATGGTCAGGATGAAGAAGAAACAGGTCAACAGGAATGGCGCAAATTTCTTAGCTTTTTTCCCTAAGGTGGCCTTTATGACTCCCGTATATATAAAGTCAATCAACATCTCCATGAAGCCCATACCCTTACGCGGAGCCTTCATACCCTTACGAGAATAATATCTTACGACAGAAAGCACCATTAACGTCACGATTAATGCTGATATAAACAATGCCAACACGTTCTTCGTGATAGAAATGTCGAACGGACGGTATTCCCTGTAATACGTGCCGTCAAACTTAACATAGCCATCAGCAATCCCGTCATCTGACAATGCCGCGATATTCTCAACCATCGATTGCGTAACTCCATTGTCAAGCGGGAAAATCTGCACTATCTTATTCTTGTGCTTACTTTCGTGCGCCAAAACGAAATGATAGTCTGTGTCTCCATTTTCTACGGTGACTATTTGAGGCACGGCGACTTTCATCGTCCCCCCCATAATCGTATCGGGCACTTCCACAAGCTTGCTGAGACGGGAAGATGAGAACGAGACCCATTTCCCATCCTGAGTCCTTACAATGACAGGCAGAGCAATACGATATACATGACTGAAAGGAACCTCCCAGCCATAGCCGTCCTCAAGATGATGGAATATCACCTCTTTGACATTTACCCCCCCTTCGTCATGACCAGCCGCTCTTGTCAAGAAAGGCATTGTCATGGCAATTGTGAGTATCGCCGCCAATATAATATTTCGTACGTTGTTCATCCGTTACTATTTAATATTACGCCCTTTAATAGACACTAACAGAAACCACATTGGAATCAACATCTACAATCCCGCCTTTGATTGCCACATTTATTTCATCTCCGCTGTCAGTCCGGTAGGTTATTTTCCCTGGATTAAGAACGGATATCAAAGATGCATGGTTGTTTAAGACCGTAAACGATCCGACTTCACCGGGCATCGTGACAGACTCCACCTTCCCTTTAAAAAGGATTTCGCTTGGCGATATGATTTCAAGTGTCATTTTATGTTATTATCTGACGGTTATACTGTGACTCCTTTTAGAAGACTACATTCATTTTACCTCTGCAAGAAGTTTCTTTCCTTTCTCGATTGCCTCGTCAATAGTGCCTACATTCAGAAATGCTTGCTCTGGATATTCATCCATTTCTCCTGAGAGAATCATCTTGAAGCCTCTGATAGTCTCGGCAAGAGGGACCATCACGCCCGGCAGTCCGGTGAACTGCTCTGCCACAAAAAACGGTTGAGAAAGGAAACGCTGAGCCTTTCTTGCCCTTGCCACAACAAGCTTGTCTTCATCTGACAACTCGTCAACACCGAGAATGGCTATAATATCTTGCAGCTCATTATATTTCTGAAGCAACTGCTTGACAGACTGTGCTACATTATAGTGTTCCTCTCCAATTATATTAGGATCAAGGATGCGCGATGTCGAATCGAGAGGATCGACTGCCGGATAAATACCAAGCTCCGCTATCTTTCTGCTAAGCACGGTCGTGGCATCGAGGAAGCTGAACGTCGTTGCAGGAGCAGGGTCGGTCAAGTCGTCTGCAGGCACGTAAATAGCCTGCACAGACGTGATACTACCTTGTTTGGTAGAGGTGATTCGTTCCTGAAGAGAGCCCATCTCGGATGCAAGTGTAGGTTGATAACCCACAGCCGACGGCATACGCCCGAGAAGAGCGGAAACCTCTGAACCTGCCTGAGTGAATCGGAAGATATTATCAATGAACAACAGGATTTCCTTTCCACCCCCATCATTATCGCGGAATTGCTCGGCAACGGTCAATCCCGACAAAGCCACACGAAGACGGGCTCCGGGCGGTTCGTTCATCTGGCCAAAGACAAGCGTAGCCTGCGACTTGTTGACCTCTTCCATGTCAACGTCGGCGAGGTTCCACTCCCCTTTTTCCATACCTTCCTTAAACTTATCACCATATTTCATAACGCCACTCTCAATCATCTCACGAAGAAGGTCGTTACCCTCACGGGTACGTTCTCCAACTCCCGTGAATACGGAGAAACCGTTATGTCCCTTGGCGATATTGTTGATCAACTCCATAATGAGCACCGTCTTGCCTACGCCGGCACCGCCAAATAGGCCGATTTTGCCGCCCTTGGAATAGGGCTCAAGCAAATCGATGACCTTAATGCCCGTATAAAGCACCTCAGTAGAGATGGCAAGATCATCAAACGGAGGAGCCGGCTGATGGATCGGACGCAGATTTTCTCGGTCGAGTTGAGGCAAATCATCAATTGGCTCGCCTACCACGTTGAGAAGACGACCCTTCACCTGATTACCAGTAGGCACAGCTATTGCCCTGCCAAGGTCCTCTACCTTCACGCCTCGTCTAAGGCCATCGGTGCTCTCCATGGCGACGCACCTTACCGTGTCTTCTCCGATATGCTGCTCAACCTCAAGGATTAATTCCTCGCCGTTGTCGCGCAATACCTTCAAGGCGTTGTAGATAGGCGGTATGTTTTCTTTACCCCCCTCAAACATCACGTCGATTACAGGACCGATCACTTGAGTCACTGTTCCGAAATTAGCGCTCATATTTCTTGATTTAATAATTTCTTAGTTGTTTAATTTTTGTCATTCATCAGAAATGCCATCCTAATGCTACAAACACCGCCATCAAAATAAGGTTCGCCAAAGCGAGCGGCATTAGGTATTTCCACTCGAACGAAAGCATTTGGTCGATTCTGACACGAGGGAAAGTCCACTTAAACCATATTATGACATAGGAGATGAAGAAACTCTTAAGGACAAACCATACGACGGAAGGGATATAATCCATGACGTTGTTGAATGCGTCCCAGCCGGGTATATGCAAAGGCATCCATCCTCCGAGGAACATCAATGTAGCAATTCCTGATACGATGAACAGGTTGAGATACTCGGCAAGATAGAAAAATCCAAAATGGATACCTGAGTATTCTGTATGATAACCTGCCGTCAGCTCGTGCTCTGCCTCCGGAAGGTCGAACGGCCCGCGGTTGGTCTCCGCTGTAGCTGCAACAATGTAAATCAGGAATGCAATGATTGCAGGTATGTGTCCGCGGAATATGAACCACGCCGACTCCTGCTGCCAGACAAGTTCATTGATATTCATAGTCCCGGAGAGCACAATAATCGTGATCATTGCAAGACCCAGAGAAATTTCGTAGCTAATCATCTGAGCACCGCTTCGCATTGCTCCGATAAGGGTGTATTTATTATTCGAAGACCATCCGGCCAAAAGAATACCAAGCACTCCCACTGACGAAACGGCCAGGATGAAGAATATGCCGATATTATAGTCGATAATCTGCAAACCCCTACCCCAGGGCAGACATGCCAACATCACTACAGACGAGGTGATGACGATATAAGGGGCGAGTTTGAAAAGGAAACGGTCGGTGTCCTTGAGGCTGATAAGCTCTTTGATAAGGATTTTAAACATATCGGCAAACACCTGGAGCACACCCCATTTTCCGACGCGCATGGGGCCAAGACGACATTGAAACCATGCGCAAAGCTTACGCTCGTAGAGGATATAGAAGAGGGCCAGGACCGTGTATGTCAGGAGAACAAGAAGAGCGATGATGACGCACTCTACCGTAGCGGCAAGCCACTCCGGCATGAAGCCCATCAAAAATTTATTGAACTCACTGGTCCATATTCCGAAATTAAACATAATTCTCTATTATAATCGGGTTCGTTTATGATTGATTAGTTTATATTTTCATCGGTCGATATCCGGAATCACAAAGTCGAGCGCCGCGCCGATTGTTATCAAGTCGGCAATCATGTAGCCTGAACAAGTCAGATCCATAACGCCCACAAGATTGAAGCATGGACTCTGGAAATGGACTCTGTAGGGATTCTTCTCTCCTGTTGATTCGATATATACTCCAAATGTTCCGCGGCTCGCCTCCACTTGCTGATACCAGCTGCCAACAGGAAGCTTAACTACTTTTGGCACCTGAGCACGAATTTCGCCCTCAGGGATATTATCGATCAACTGTGCAAGAATTTTGCAGCTCTCCTCAATCTCCTTCATCCTGACCATATATCTTGAATAGGAATCGCATCCGTCGAGCAAAACTTCATTAAACTCAAGTTCAGAATATATGGAATAAGGATGCTTCTTGCGGCAATCACAGCTCCAGTTGGAGCCACGTCCGCTGGGACCGGTGATAGCATAGCTTATGGCATCCTCCTTCGAAAGATAACCCACCTTCTTAAGCCTGTTCTTCGCAATAAGATTATTGCTGAATACGTTGTGATATTCTTTCAGACGCTCGGGCATTATATCAAGAAATGCCTTGACATCTTTCTGGAAATCAGGATGCAGATCCGCTATGACACCTCCAATGACATTGTAGTTCATCGACATTCTCGCTCCGCAGGTCTTCTCAAAAATGTCAAGAATCATTTCCCGCTCGCGGAATCCATAGAAGAACGCTGTCGTTGCTCCAAGGTCCATCGCTGTACATCCGAACGACAAAAGATGGCTTGAAATACGCATCAATTCGTCCATCATAACGCGTATCACCTCCGCTCTTCTCGGAATCTGAAGACCCATAGCTTTCTCAATGCACATACAGAGACAATGACGGTTCTGATGGGCAGACATATAGTCCATTCTATCGGTGAAATGAAGAATCTGAGGATATGTCAGTCCCTCTGACAATTTCTCTATTCCTCTATGGATATAGCCTGAAACCACATCCACCTTTTTTACAATCTCACCGTCGACTGAGGCACGAAAACGCATGACTCCATGCGTGGAGGGGTGTTGCGGCCCGATGTTGACAATATACTCATCTTCACCAAACACTTTACCCGGCACGACTTTTACCTTTCCATCAGCATCTTCAACATAGCTGACGGTTTCATCTTCATTCTGCTCATCCTCAAGAGGAATTGGATTCAACTCAGGATTCATGTCATAATCCTTACGCAAAGGATGTCCCTTCCAATCATTTCTGAGGAAGAAACGTCGCATGTCAGGATGGTTTATGAATTTAATGCCATAGAAATCGTACACCTCTCGCTCCTGAAAGTTAGCAACTTTCCAAATATCGCTGACGCTATGGATCATCGGATTCTCCCTATCTTCCACGGCCACCTTCACAGATATGACATCCCAGGCATTGACAGTCGAGGTCAGATAATAGACAACGCCAAGTGAATCCTTCCAGTCCATACCCACTACGGCTGACAGGACATCAAACTCCAGACCGGAAGTCTCCTTCAAAGCCTTCGCAAAGGAATGCCAATCTTTTTCATCCACTGTCACCATAAGCGTATCTCCCTCGCTGAAAGAGGCAGACGGACAGATCTGGCTTATTTTTTCTTGTATATCGCTCATTTCGTTGTTCGTTCGATTTTATTCGGTGTTCTCTTATAGTGGAAGATCAATCAATCTGCCCTCTTTCCTCAGGATGCTGCCTGAAAAATTCCTCTCTCTTCTCTTTGCGGTTGACACCTCCAAAGAATTTCTGTACCTTAATCTTACGTTGCAGCTGCATAAGCCCATAGAAGAAAGCTTCCGGACGCGGAGGACATCCAGGGATATAGACGTCGACAGGAATTATCTTGTCAACGCCGGTCACCACGCAATATGAATTCTTGAAGGGACCTCCGGAAACTGCACAACCACCGCAGGCAATTACGTATTTAGGCTCGGCAAGCTGCTCATAAAGACGTATAAGAGCAGGTGCCATTCTATGCACGATTGTGCCCTGCACCATTATATAGTCGGCCTGCCTAGGAGAGTTTCGAGCAACCTCAAATCCAAATCTCGCCATGTCATAGCGAGCCGCCCCAAGGCTCATGAATTCAATCGCACAGCAGCTCGTGCCAAAGCACAATGGCCACAATGAATTGGCGATACCCCAATTTATAAGCTTGTCAAACTGCCCGACCACCACGTTGGCGCCGGTGGCATTAAGCTCCTCTACAAGCTTGTCTATATATTCATTGTCTTTGAAGTCCTCATGCTTCATGCTCTTGATTTTCACGTCCATTTCAATGCTCCTTTCCGCCACGCGTAAGCAAGGCCCATAATTAGTACAAACATGAAAATTCCGATGCAAAGCAGTCCGTTAGGTCCAAGTCCGCGCATTACTACAGCCCATGGATAAAGGAACACTGTCTCCACATCGAAAATGAGGAAAAGAATAGCGAAAATGTAATAGCCAGCCTTAAACTGGATCATCGATTGCCCACGCGTGGGCATACCGCACTCATAAGCTTCCGATTTCTTCACCGAATATGACTTCGGAGAAATCAATTTCGCTATCAGCAAAGCAGCAAACACCAATCCGATGCCCGTCAAAGTGGCGGTCACGGCTAACGCATTGTTGCTTATCTCCAACAAAAGATTCATATAATCGCTTTTATTTTAATAATTTAGTCTTCCATGACAACGTGTCGGCCTCTCAAGGCCGACACAATTCACTGCAAAGGTACTTAAAATTTCTTTATGCAACAAATAAAAATTCATCCTATTATCGACATTCTTCGCCACTTAATACGGAATAAAAATTTAGAATTCTCTCAAAAGCCTAAGTAAAACAAAATCGCCGGCTTCCGCTAATGGAGCCGACGATCATGTCTTGACTTTATATCGACAAAATACTTAGAGCACTTTCCTTAAATTTTCGCGCTCTTACAGTTGTCACTGGCTGACTTTGTATTGCACCAGACAGCTGCCTCTGAAATTGCCACTGAATATGCCCTTTACTTTGTAGGTGATGACAGCTGTCGTCAAATGGCTATCTTCGAATGTCAGCGTAAAGCTATTGAATATAAAGTTCTCATTCTCCGTCAGGCCATTACCCTCTGCCACCTTTGGGACGATATCCTTCCCTGTGATGGTGTAGGATCCTCTTGACAGATTGACGTCAAGATTATCAAGCACGATATTCAGTGTCTTCGGCATCTCCTGTGCGAATTTAGCTGAATACATCACCACCTTTGCCTTATTCTTCTCAGTATCAAGAATTACGCGGTAGAACAGCTCTTCATTGGTGTAGGATTGGAGTGCGCCACCCTCTCCCGGATATGTAGTGAGTGTCTTTCCGGTATAGAAAACATCGTTGAAGATTGACTTGACAGCAAATCTATCACCGATGCTGTAATCAAGCATCAACGACTGAAGATTTGTGGACACATTGGGGACGTCTTTTATCGCGATAAGCTGATAAGGAACTTGGAAATTGGCAACGTCGCATTTGAAATTGTTCAAAGGAAGCGAGGGGTCGTTGTTGACGTTGCCCTTGGCACCGTTTATCTGCGTAACCGGAGACTTGCCAATAGGAGTATCCAAAAAGGTGTCTTTGATTGCCACGGTGTCGGTCGCGAAATTATATTTCACGTCGTTGATTGAGAACGGCTCCGGTGTTGAGATTGACGCAATGCCCTGTGTATGGTTCACGTAGACAGAATATGTCGATTTCCTGATGCTCGTAGTGCCGCTTTGAAGATCTGTGACGAGATTGAGCTGAGGATAGCCGTAGGTGCCTATGGAATCCTTCACATCGGTGTCGCAGGAAGTCATGGCCACGGATGCGAGGGCCACTATCCCGAAAATTGCTTTTTTCATTTCTCTGTTTATTGATTTATTTCGTTAAGTTATTTGCCATATTATTTAACCGCGAAGATGTCGCAATCTTGCATTTGTGAAGTTAAAAATATCTAAAAGACGTAGCGCATCGTCAATCCTGCCTCAATGCCTCTCCCCCTTTGAAAAAAAGCATTGCCCATAGAGAGGAAGTAAAACGTATGATAGCGAGTGTCTGTCAGATTCTTACCCCAAACCTGGATTGAGATTATGTCGTTGCTCATGGAGGCTCCGGCTCCGACAAGACCGTAAAAATTCTGACGTTCCGTATTATCTTCGTTCCAGTAAATCTTGCCCACTCCTCTGAAATTGGCGTCGAGACTCAGCGTCCATCCTGAAGCTGAAATGGGTTTGTTCCATACGGCCTGAAGAAACAAGGTGTTTTGGGGAGCATAGGGCAGCGTCTTCCCTTTGAAATTCTTCACCCCGTTAAAAAAATCCCTGAATTTCGCATTTGTATAGCCATAGCTGCCATTGAGCATCAAACTTTCGTCAATTTTCCAATTAAGACTCACCTCTCCCCCGAAACTGCGCGTTTTCCCGGCATTAGTCATCATCCGCCCGGTTGTGTCGCCATTGGGGAACATCGTCAGTTGCTGGTCGGTACAGTCTATATAGAATGCGGCGAAATCGAGCGTCAAATCGTTTGAAAAAAGATTGAGATGTGCGCCAATTTCGTAGTTCCAGCTTTTCTCCGGCTTGTAGCCAACAATGTCGTTCACGTCATACAGCGAACCAAGACCCATTATCGTCATTAGTCGCTGCTGGAGCACGTCGCTGAACATCTGAGTGTTAAACCCTCCCGCTTTATATCCCTTTGAGATTTTGGCATACAAATTGCCAAGACCATCCTCAAGATTGTAGACGGCGGCGATTTTAGGTAGAACCGTCAGATAATGCCTCTCAAGATCTCCCCTGTCGTCGATATCAATCTCCACTCTCCTCTCGAAATCACTTACTCCGTCTTTATATCTATAGATTGAATAGCCGGTGTCGCAAAAACTATGATAGCGCAAGGCTGCGTGTTCGTAATCGAGTCGCAGGCCGCCGGTCAAGTGCCAATTCCCAAGATTGATTTCCGACTCATGATATGCAGAAATTCCCCATGTCGGCAATATGAAATCGCTGTTCAAGAGAAACGACCTCGAATCCCATGCTATAGGGTATCCCGGATTTGATTCATTCCTGTGGCTCTCGATAAGTTCTGCGATGCCGGTGTCTTTAAACGTCACCGGAGCGTGCATGTCAAGGTGCTTGTAGAATGCAAACAGTCCGCCAAGCCAGTTATAAGGACTGTCGCCTGCAGCATTTCTGACGACGATATCCTCGGTCAACGCTATTTCATTTTTTTTCTGTGTGAGGGTAAAATAGTCCATTGGAAGGAAATCCTGGTCGAGCGTCATATTGTCGTTGATATGCTGCACGGACGTGATTGAGGTTACGGTGAACTTATCCCCTGAATAACGGGCCGACAGTCCGTCGGTCAATGTGAAACGCTTATAGAAGCAGGTGTCGTTGAAGGATATCGTTCCTGTCTCCTTATATTCGTAGGGATATCCTCCTTGATGCAAATATCCGGCGGAAATGGTGTTCTGAAAGTTCCACTCAGGAGAAATCCTCCATTGCAGTTTACTCCGCAAGCCGAAATTCCTCTCCCAATCCAAATATTTCCCATTGTATTCGTTCTTGAACTCTCCTTTGGCTGCAGAGGCTGATCCGGTAATCGAAAAACCAATATTGTCGGAAAACTTATGGTACCAGCCCAACGTCCCCTTCAGTCGCCGCCGTGAACTGCCTTCCAACATAACCCGCCAGCCCTGATATCGCATTGGAGAAAGGGTCGTGACATTTATAACTCCCGCCATCGTGTTACGTCCATAAAGCGTAGATTGAGGGCCTCGAAGCATCTCTATCGAGGAGATGTCGGCGAGGTCGAAATCATAAGCATCCTTGTTCATATATGGAACGTTGTCAACATTAAGGCCTACCGAGGGCTGATCCATTCTAGCCCCTATTCCTCTGACGTAGATCGAAGACGTGATCCTCGACCCATAGTCGGCCATAAAAAAATTAGGAACCACATCAGATATCCCCTTTATCGACATTATGCCAAGCCTGTCGAGCTCCTTGGAAGTTATGAGCGTGGCCGCTGCCGGATCGTCGCGAAATGCAGACATCCGCTTGAGGGCAGTCACACTGACTTCATCGAGATTGACCGTCAACGAATCTTGAATCTCGTTGGCTGCCAAGACATTAAAGACGCACATGACGGCTATCGGCATAATGATATGTTTCTTAGGAATCATGATGCAAATTTAATACTATGTTTTGAGATAGGTCATCATCATTTGTTATGATTTTTCATCAATTTCTATTGCCTTCCTGTTGCTTCATGAGTCTGCATTGAGTAGGTTAGTGCTGGCATAATGCAAAAAATGACTGCTTTTAAACAGTTTTCAATACTCGTTTTTCCGGATTTTTTTGCTTAATTTTGCGAAAAAGAATTACTCGATTCATATGAAATCAATCAGAGAACTATACCGCATCGGCACCGGCCCATCATCAAGCCACACTATGGGGCCGCGAAAAGCCGCAGAATTGTTTTTGAAAAACCATCGTCATGCCTCCGGTTATGAAGTGACTTTATATGGAAGTCTTGCTGCTACCGGGAAAGGCCACATGACTGACGTGGCTATTCTCGACGTGCTCGAAAAGACCGACCTTCCGGTCAATATTATATGGAAACCGGAAGTGTTTCTGCCGTATCATCCTAATGGCATGACCTTCAAAAGCCTTAATCAGGCTGGATTACCCTCCGACGAATGGACCGTCTTCAGCGTTGGCGGAGGAGCCATAGAAGGTGAAGGACTTGCCAAAGAGGGAGGCGGCGAAATCTACGACCGCGACACCATGACGGAGATTATGGATTATTGCGAACGCTCCGGACGCTGTTATTGGGAATATGTAGAGCAGTGTGAAGGCAAGGACATCAACTCATATCTTAAAGAGGTGTGGGAGACAATGAAAAGCGCCGTGGAAAGAGGGCTGGCTACCGACGGCCGCCTGCCGGGGCCTTTGAATCTGAGGAGAAAAGCCCGGTCTTACTACATGAGAGCGGAGGGATACCGCGACAATCTCCGCTCACGTGGGCTCGTTTTCTCCTATGCCCTTGCCGTAAGCGAAGAGAATGCCTCGGGAGGCACGATTGTGACTGCCCCGACATGCGGCAGCTGTGGCGTGGTGCCCGCCGTGCTTTATCATCTCTGGAGCACAAGAAATTTCTCTGACATGGAAATCTCCCACGCGCTATCAACCGCAGGTTTGATCGGAAATGTAGTGAAACACAATGCAAGCATATCCGGAGCAGATGTCGGTTGTCAAGGAGAGGTAGGAGTGGCATGCGCGATGGCAGCGGGAGCCGCTTGCCAACTTTTCGGAGGAACGCCTGCCCAGATTGAATATGCAGCCGAAATGGGACTGGAGCACCATCTGGGGATGACCTGCGACCCTGTATGTGGTCTCGTGCAGATTCCTTGTATCGAGCGAAACGCTTATGCGGCGGCAAGGGCGCTTGACGCCAATATATATTCATCTTTCTCCGATGGACACCACCGCGTCTCTTTCGACAAACTAATTCAGGTCATGAAGGAAACCGGCCACGACCTTCCTTCGTTGTATAAGGAGACAGGAGCCGGTGGGCTCGCCAAAGATTACAAAATCGAAAACGTCAAATAAGTTGTCATCTTTTTCAATACATACTCTCGGCTGCGGCTCGGCGAAGCCTTCGTTGCGCCATCAGCCATCTTCTTCGGTGGTGGAGCATCGTGGTTCGCTATATATGATAGATTGTGGCGAGGGAGCCCAACTTGCGTTCATGCGTCAACGGCTTTCATTTGCAAGGCTAAGGCATATCTTCATCACCCATCTTCATGGTGACCATGTCTTCGGCCTGCCCGGCCTTATCGGCACTTTGGCTCTGAACGGCACCGGCGGAGACATCACGATCCATACGTTCGAAGAGGGTAGAAACCGACTGAAGAATTTTTTCGATTATTTTTGCCGCGACACTCCATTCGATATTCGTTTCAATGTAATCAGACCGGAAGAGGCCCTGATTTTGCAGACCAAATCCCTATCCGTAAGAACAGTCCCACTGCGCCACCGTGTTGACACGGTCGGTTTTGTCTTTGAAGAAGCTCCAAAACCACGCCATATAAACCCGGAGATGACCAAGTTCCACGACGTGCCACTCTATATGATGAACAACATCAAGGCAGGAGCAGATTTCGTCAAGCCGGATGGCAAAGTCATCGCCAATGAGATTCTGACCACTCCCCCTTCTCCCTCCTTGTCTTATGCTCATATGAGCGACACTATGTATTTTCCTGAGCTTGCCGACAAAATCGGACCTGTCGACCTCCTTTTCCATGAGACTACTTACCTTGAGGAACATAAATCGTTGGCGGCTCCCCGCGGTCATTCCACGGCCCGTCAAGCCGCAATGATTGCCCGCGACTCGGGGGCCAAATGCCTTCTGACAGGCCATTATTCCTCAAGATACAACGACGACAAGCCATTCTTGACTGAGGCTCGGGAGATTTTTCCCAATGTCATCCTTAACAAAGAGGGGCTAAGGACAAATCTCGATTAAGATACAGCGACAACTTGATTACAAATGATGCCCCCCCGCCCGAATTCGGGCGGGGGGGCATCATTTGTAATCAAGTTTGTCAATTTCCGGTCACTTCGAGCGAAGCTCCGGCAGAATGCGCACTCTCAATCGGAGAATATTGGCTCTGAATCGAAGCTATGCCAATGGCATATTCTCCCGTTCTGTCAGCATGGCAGTCATAGCTTATGACGTTGACCCCCTTGGGAAGGAATCCGATAAAGAAACTTGTCTGAGTGTCTCTGACCTCTCTATAAAGCGGAAGACCATCAATCGCCGTGTAGCCGGAAATTTGTTCCGACGGCTCCAGACAAGCGGCCCGATTGTCGATTAAAGCCACATAATTCATGTCTTTGCCGCAGGTGACGGTCAGCGTGACCCTGACTTTATCACCAACTTTTATCGGCGATTCCTTGGCCACTTCTCCACCCTCCGTATCGGTCACGACGTATAGTTTTTTCTCAATCTTGAGATTTCCCGATTTCTCAGCTTTGACATCTGAAATGGGTGAGACGTATTGGCTGATCACGCCTCCCCATGCCGGGCCGTCTGATTTCCCGGATATCGTCATCTTTTTCCCTGATGCCTCTGTAGGATCGATATTTAGGGTAAGTTGCCCGGTCAGCATTTCTGTGCCTGCATAATCAAGTTTTCTGCCGTCCAATGCTATCTCGGGCCTCTCTGGAGAAGCTGTCCAATCCGTGCCGCAAGACAATATCGACTGTATGACCTCAACGGTATAGCTGTTGGCTCCCCAGTCTTCCGTCTCTTTCTGAAGAACAAGCCATTGCCGGATCGCATCCACGGCTGGAGCCTTTGGCTCGACCTCCGCGTATGCCTGAAGCACTCTTGCTGTAGTCATGAGTTTTGGCATGCCGTCATATCCCGAACGTAGATTGTCATACCACCAGCCCTTTGCTTTATCCTTGCTTGCAAGCTGCCGCAAAGACTCAAGTATAACGCCGGAAACTCGTTCATAGCCCTTGCTTCTGGAAAGCAATATCGCTGCCGTGGCCTTGTCGAAGATTGAGAACTTACTCCAATCTTGTGAAATGCTTTTCAAAGCCTTAGACTCCAATTCATTGAATCCTTTCTGACGCGTGCGACGGTCGAAAAAGCTGCGTGCGTAGAGATAGCCGAGCATGTCTATCGAAGAGAATTTTCTTTCCGATTTGACGTAGTTGTCGTAGACCTCCTTGTCGCAATAGTCGATAGCCTTTGAAATCATTTTATCATGCCCTGCGGGCAGACAGCCGATCCGCTTCATCATACCGAAATGGAGCAATGCCTGCCGAGTCATGAACAACGATGATTCCATCTTCGGACACCAGCTCCATCCTCCATCAGCATTTTGCAGCGACACGACATCTTTCATGATCGACGCCGTTGCAGACTCCCCTGCCTTCGAATCAAGAAGCGTGGAGAGATTCTCCATTCTCTCCGTTTCGGCGGCGGCATTGTTGACCCACGGAGTGTTTATCAGCGAGACGGTCTTCATATTGGCATCCTTCTGAAGTTTTGACCTAAGCACGCTGGTGTCTCCGGCCTCTTTGGCAGCCAAAGCACGTTGAAGGCCCTCCCTGACGGAAGGATATTTCCCTGCCACATCCAAGGCAAGAGAATTGGCGTAAAGCGAGCTCATAAGAGTGAGGACATCCTTAGAGTCCGGTCGGGAGATGGAAGGCAATGCGAGTATGCATTCCCATAGAGGATTGTCGCAGTATTTAAGGGTCACGTTGGCATCTTCGCGAAGCTTTGGCAACTGCAGCGTGAAGTCTTTCTCGCCTGGCTGTATGTAGAATTGTGTGGATTCCACAACCGGGGTCGACGATGGAAGCACGGCCACGATATCCTGTTCGCCATCGGCATATTCTCCGGAATAGGCATATGCCCTGACAGCCAGTGCAGCCATGTCGGAGGGTACTTTAAAATCAATGGCTATCCGTCGGCTTGAACCGGCATCAACAAGCTCCTCGTCTGCTTTGTGGTTGGCTACCACTTTGCCTGTCCGGGGATCAAAGACCTCAATCTCGCCGTATATCTTGGCTTCCTCCGGCATATTGTTGAAGAGCATAGCCGCGATTTGGGCTTTGTCGCCCGTACGAAGATATCGCGGAAGATTAGTCTGCACCATCACAGGCTTGGAGGCAATTGCATCCTTTATCAATCCGGCCGTCAGGAGGTCGGAGGTATAGCCCACGATCTGCAGCTGCCAGGTGGTGTTGAAGTCAGGGGCAGTGAATTCAACTGCCACATTTCCCTCGGAATCGGCCATCAGATCAGGCATGAAGAAAGCCAACGGCATCTCCACAGGTCGAGGACGAACCTTATCTTTAGTTACAGCACCCGCTGCCGGAGCTTCAGCCTCTCCGCCATCTGCCTTCTGTTCTTTGACGGAATCAAATGTCGCTGCGTCCATCGACTCATTTTTGACAGCCGACTCATACAATGTCATCGACGTCACTTGCACTGTGTTAAGAATTTCTTCCGATTCCGCGGTGGCCACGCCATTAGTGGCGGCTGCACGCGACTTAAGTCCACGGATTCTGTATCTTCCGAAATTCCCGCCTGACGTCAGGCTATAGTCATAGAAGTTCCACGAAGGCACTGCATTCGCTATCCCCTCATATCTTATAGCCTTGCCGAAGTTGGCTCTCGTATTGATATTGCCGGCCCCTATTGAAGAAATTCTCGACCGGTTGGCCCACCACCTATTGCCGACACTGAAATCCCATGAGAAGGGGGCAAGAGCATTGAGCGACTTATTGCTCATGACGGCCATAGCCGGGATTCCAGGCTGGATTTTCCCGTCGGTAAGGAATGTAAATTTCCAGCTTTCCTTTCCTCCGGCGGCTATCTTGTCGCGGAATGTAGTGGCCTTGACCTCCATCTTTTTAGTCTGTGCCTTGGGAATCAGCGTCACGGTGGCAATCTTCTGATCAAAGTCGTGCATTCCGCTAAGTTCCACCCAGACTCTTTCGTTGTCAGCGGGAACGTTGACTTTCACATTTTCATTCATGCCATTGGCCATAAGCCATTCGCGTTTAAGGAAGCCTTTCTCATTGCTTACTTCGCAAAGAATCCAGCTGTCGGGATATGAGGAACCCACTCTGACGTCCACCGTCTTCTCTCCCGGCTCACATATTATCTGTTGCTCCGGAATCCAAAGGGGCGTATCATACGGAGGTTTGGTATCCGAAATTCTAAAGAACACCGACAGTGCCTCTGTCTGCAAAGTGTCGCCTTCCACGTTGAAACGGAATTTATATCGTCCGGAAGGCATATCGTTGCCGAACATCAGCAAAGGACTTGTAAATGACCCCGACCTTACGTCTTTTCCAGTGGCCTCGTCTTTCATAACAAAATCCACGGTCCTTGCCACGGGATGGCCAAGCATGTCATATACGGGGACATTCAACTTTATTGAATCGCCTCCGATGCAGACTTTCTCAGGGATTGAGGGGAGCACCGATAAGCCCGCCCCCAATGCAAAGCGGAAATCGGGGGCTGACTGGGTCTCTCCACTTGAAGATGTGGCAGAGACCGACAAAGTGTAGATTCCCCTCTCATATTTGCTCCCTTTCAGATTTTCTGTCGGGAGTTCTATCTCAAACCTTCCCTGCCCGTCGGTCGTGACATTTCCGCCATAGGAGGCTGTTCCTCCTTCATTCCACCATCTCCACCACGGTTGCCAGTTGATATTAAACGCAACTTGGGCATCTGCTATAGGCATACCGGAATAGGTCTTGACTACTCCGTTGAATTTAATGATGTCGCCGGCCGTATATGATGCCGAAGAATCGGAATCTATATCCACCATAAATCCCGGAGCCTTGTATTCAGCCACCTCAAAAGAGCATCGTCCGGCCGACCCGGCATCGGGGAAGTCAGCAAAACGGCATTCTATTGAATACGAGCCGAGAAGTCCATCTTTAGGCAAGACAAACTTGCCGGAGCATCTGCCCCATTTATCGGTGGAAATTTTCAGAGTGTCCACAGGATTCCAGTTGGCGTCCCGCATGATGACTTCCGAAGATTTATTTTCAAGCAATTTGTTTTCATGGTTAAGGCTCGTCCAGCCCACGAGCGTGAAGCCAACGGTATCGCCCGGTTTATAGATGGAGAGATCTGTCAAGACACTGGCATGTGGCAGCGGTTTTTCTTTGTTTTCATTGAAATAGAAATCCGCACTCCGGGCAATATGGCTGTTTCCTTTCGATACTTCCACATTGTAGAATCCCTTCGGAGAAATGAAAACTCCATTCTTGTCAGTAGTGCCCCGTCTTATGAGTTTTTTCCGACCTGAATTATCATAGATTGTCACCGTAGCACCCTCCACCGGCTTCTGCGTGGCAGACTCCACCACATAAATCCGTGAGCTGCCATTCTCGTCGCGATTGTCAGACGTGAAGAATGCTATCTCTGAGACATTCATGAGGCCAAGCGACCATAATTCCACGTCTTTTCTCCATCCCGGGGAAAGAGAGGGCGTAGCTGATGGCACGGCTACATAATATCCCGGTTGGAGTGCCGGAAGATCAAATTGGCCAATACCCGAGAACGGTACAGTCCCGGCCGTCTCCACCTTTATGGCTTTAATGAACCTACCCTTGGAAACCAACAGTTTATTATTGGAAGAATTATTTTTTATCAGCGTTCGAGGCACACTGTATAGCAGCACATAGGCATCATTAAGATTGCAAACTTTCAATTCCCCTTTCATCATGCTGTTGGGCATGGCAAGCTGCGGGATTGATACAGATGCGGATTGTCGCTGTAGATTGGCAAGATTCCCTTTAATCGTTTTGGAGAAACGTGTGGCAGGAAATCTGTCGAGCCATCCCTGCATAGTGGCATACAGCTCCTTTACTGGTCGCGCTCCAAGATCTGTGCTTGTGTCAGTGTTTTGATAATACATATTAAGGATCCGTCCACACTCCGGGGAGTCAATGAGTTTCTCTACCCATCCTTTCAAGAATTGCCTTCTCTCGTCGCCATTCAGCAAATCAGCTTTTTGGGCGACCGCCACGACGAGAGCCGGAATGTCGGGATCCGTCATTCTGTAATTAAGAAGTTCGTCTATAAGCTTTTGACGATATTGTCCACATTTCTCGGCGGGTGTAAGAGCTTGCTTGAATCCTGTCCCTCGAAATGGTATCACTTCAGAAGCTCCTGACATTGAAAAGCCTCCGAGAACGTCCATACTGTTATAGACCATAAAATCCTCCACTGAGAGTCCTGCAAGTTTTGCCTCACTGACATCCCTCAATATGGGAGCAATATCAGATATCGGCATAACGTGGGCTTTTGACGTGTCTTTGAAAGCACTCTCCACCAATGAAAGAATCTTTTGGGCAAACAGTTGGCTGCTCCATTCCATTGGATCCTCCGGATAATTGTCAAGTGGGAGCGTGCGTTGGTCGTACGTCCAGCGGTTGTCACGGTATAAGGATTTGTAATAATTTGCTTCTATAAGTAAAGCCAGAGAGGAGTATGGTTGAGGAAGTGCCGAGGCCAACGAATCAAGCATTGCCACATTTTGCCTGAAGCTTGAATTCGTCACGAGACTTCTTGCAACCACCAATTGAATCGCCGCCTGCAAAGCCTCAATCCCTTTCCCCTGAGCCACGGCCTCGTGTAGCTTAGGAAGTGCATCTTTCTCCACGGTTTCGGGGAATGCGAAATCCGGATTCTCAAAACTTGAAGTCTTTTTCATATTTGTCGATGGCCTAGCCTGTCTTTTTTTTTCGCTAATGGCGACAGGCGCGGATAAAGCGTTTGCATGGCTATCGGGGTATGCCACGAAAAGCCCTGAAATAAAAAAGGCTGCTACTATGGCAACCTTCAATACGTGATAAAATCTCTTTCTTATCATACTTAATGAATTTTTCAAGAAAAATATAAGGGAAGGCTACCTATGCCTGTCCTTCCCTCTTTTGTTTCTCATTTCCTGCATTTTTTTTCTGAATTCATTCTCGGCAGTTTTCATCTTATATATCTGCTTCTGACTCAGAAATTCGGAAAATTTCTCATCATACTCCTTCTCGATCTTCGCATCCTCGATCTTGGCCTTACTCATAGCCTCTGCGGCTGCTTCGTAGTCTGACTCTGTCGCATCCTTCGATCTCTTGACTTTGCGTTCAAGTTTCCAGGCGGCGCTCATGCATTCCCTTCTTTTAGCCGACATCTCATTGTAAAGTGCGAAAAATCTCTCCTGTTGGTCGCTCTGAAGCTCCATCTCTTGAGCAAGATATTTCAGCTTGAACTCCCACAGCTCTTTCATCATCTTTTCCCTGTCCTTCCTATGATGGCCCTGGGCTGAGACGATCCCGACACCCATTATGGAAAGGATAAATATAAAAAATAGTTTTCTTATCATACCATTGTCAAATTAACCGGAATTTTGAGGTGTCGTCGGTCGCCGGCAACTCGATTGAATCATATTCAAAACTTAAATCATAGCCAAAATCCTTCTCAAATTCATTAAAGGAATCATAGCTATAGCTCACCTCCTTGACAAGCTCGTAATCATTCTCGGGAAGGCTGTAGTTCGGAGTCTCCTCGCTTTGCATAAACATGGCGGAGGCAATCGATTCCGGCGGATTGTCAAGACTTATCCTTCCGGAATCTGCTATCCGGTGAAACATATTCATCATCAGCCATATTCCGGCAAACATCGCCGCCAGATACGTATACGGCTTCAGTTTCTGCCATAGAGTCATATCGGCTCGCCGGGGAGCCTCCGGATATGGCGGCAACTCCGACATTATCCGCTGGTTAAGCTCATTGAAATATCCGTCGGGGACACGATATCCTGAGTCTCTGCCATATTTATTTATCAATTGGTCTTCTTGTCGCATTTCTTCATAGCTTTAACGGTTATCTTATTGACTCCTATCTCCAAATTAAGTTTAATCTCAATTTCAAAAATATTTTTCCGTTTCAGCAAAACTTTTCTACGCTATGAAATGTTATATTTACAGAAAATCGTTTCATGATGTTAGGTTAGTTCAAAAGTATTATTGAAAAAATGCAAGCCGCTGATGTGAATCAGTGGCTTTGTTGTTTTAGAGTGCTTTCCTTCAAATTGCGACCCCTACGGACCCGAAATTTTAAGCGTTCTATCAATATCAGCTCAGCAACGAATCGGTCACTTTCTTCACGGCATGATGATAGCTTGCCTTCAAAGCCCCGACCGAAGTGCTCAGAATCTCCGACATCTCCTCATATTTCATTTCGTCGAAATAGCGCATGTTGAAGACGAGTTTTTGCTTCTCGGGCAATTTCGCTATCGCTTTCAGCAATTCAGCCTTCACAGCGTCTCCATCAAAGTAGGTATCGGCTTCAATATTATTGAGAAGAAACGATTCGTCGGCATCCTCTCCAAGTTGAAGACGCTGCTTCTCCTTATTAATAAAGTTGATCGATTCGTTGATGGCAATCTTAAAAAGCCAGGTCGACAGCTTGGCGTCGCCCCTGAAATTATGCAGGTTCTTCCATGCCTTTATAAAGACATTCTGCACCAGGTCGTTGGCATCATCATGATTGGCCACCATCTTGCGGATTTGCCAATAGACAGGCTGAGAATACGTCTTAAGCAACGTATCAAACGCCTGCGAAGCCATCTTCGGATCATGAAGTTGTGCCACAAGTTCCTTTTCATCTATTGGTGGGGTATATGCCATCTCCTATTCAAATATTTGAGGTAAAATTACAAAAAAATCCCCTATGCTCTCCCCTACCCACTCATATAATAACTTAATTTAACAAATTCCTCCCGTCCCCCTTCCTCATAAGAGCTTTCTATAATCCAATATGAGGCCGACCTCCGTAGCTTTGCCGTCCTGCTACCGACCGGAAGCCCATCTCGACCGGATGTCATTACCGTGCCGAGGCCAAAGGCCTCAGTTCCCGTGCTCTAAGGAATCATCTCAAAGCCATCTCAAATAGTCTGAGGATAAACATTGTAGCCTTGGGAAACGTTATACTTTCAACAACCTTTAATTTGCATTTATATATGAGAATCTCTGCTATATTCCAATATCTCGCTGTCGTTGCGGTTATCGCTTTCAATGCTTCATCTGCAAATGCCCAGTACTACGAAATTGCCAATCAGATACCAAGCCTTATCTCTCCGGCATTATCCGGCTCTCTAAACTACAAAGGATTCATCGATGCCGGATACAGTCGCACTTTCGGTTCTTATAAAGCTGATTTTCTTGAATTTTCCACTTCCCAAGGATTCCGCTATTCCGATTGGTTCTATATGGGTGTCGGAATTGGTGTTGATGTCCTATTTGCCCACAAAAATGAAAATTGGGGCGAATGGGACTCATACAACGGTTTCGACCACGACCATTCATCTACCACTACCGCCGCTATGATGCCCCTCTTCACTGACTTCCGCGTCAACCTCGGAGGACAAAATTCTGCATCATTCTTCATCGATCTTAAAATTGGTTGCTCTTTTCTCCTGAGTAAGAATTATATTGAAATCGGCGACGGATACCTCACCAATCAGCAATATTTCTATCTGCGTCCATCAATAGGCATTCGAATACCTACAAATTCCCAGAACCCCAAACAGGCTTTCAACATTGGAATTTCATACAAACTGCTCACTTCCAACTACTGGAACTCCTGGAGTCGAAACGTAACACTCAACAGCCTTGGAGCCACTATTGCCTACGAATGGTAGCCTTATATGCCAAGCCTTTCAAAAAATTTACGAGGTTTTTAACAGGGCAGACGCATCTTAAATAAACTTAACGGCTATTGTCCAATTTAAATCGGTCTATATCCGTTGTTGAGATATG
>VSPO01000080.1 GCA_009775375.1 Muribaculaceae bacterium
TCAAACTCTACGCCTAAAAATTTAACACTTCTAATTGCCCAATTTAACATATGCACCGTGCTTTCGGCTTGACCCGATTTTTACACCAGCAGGATAAAGAATTTATTTTTCTTTAGAGGAAATGTAGTCGTGTCAGCGGACTATAAAAAGATGAGGTCGGCTCTGTCTTCCGACAGAAACCGACCTCTGGGGATAGGATGGATTTAGGGAGGTAGCCCATAGCAGAGTCGAACTGCTCTTTAGAGAATGAAAATCTCTCGTCCTAACCGATAGACGAATGGGCCAACACAATCCTCGGCGGGCTGCACGTCAAGGAAATCAGATGCACATGCCCCGGGATATATTTTCAATCATTGCTCGCCGGCGATAACCCCCGGCAGCTGCCATCAAAGCTTGTTGATGTAGTTGGAAAGACCGCTGCAGAGGTTTGAAGCCTTGTTCTTGGAGATGATGTTCTTGCGGCCAAGACGCTGAAGGAGCGCGCTGACTTTGTTGTAGGCTTCTGTTGCCTCGGCTTTGTCCGTCATCTTGCGGACACGGCGAACGGCGTTGCGGGCGGTCTTCGCCCAATAGCGGTTTTCGAGTCTCCTCTTCTCCGCCTGGCGAATTCTTTTTAATGATGATTTATGGTTTGCCATCTTAAAAACTATGCTTTGTCTTGATGTTGTTAATAATGGTAGCCCATAGCAGAGTCGAACTGCTCTTTAGAGAATGAAAATCTCTCGTCCTAACCGATAGACGAATGGGCCACAAATCGCAACTGCCCTGTCTTCGGGGCATTTTGCGACTGCAAAGTTACGATTAATTCCGAACACTTGCAAATTTTTCCACCTAAAAACTCTATTTTTCTGTGAATTTCCTCCAATTGCAGCTCTCTGCAACGCGAAATAATGAGGTATTTGCTAATTTCCCTCGCCTATTTGCAATCCGATATTGGCAAAAAATACCATTTACGACTGTCGCGACGTTATTAATGAGTGAGAGTTGCGTCGGATATATTTCCCAAATACAAGCCGGGTTGGCTGTCGCGGTCCGTGTGGATTGCGACGGCTCTGTTGCTGCTCCTGATTGCCGCTGGATGCGGCACCAAGAAAAACACTCCCCTCTCTCGCAATTGGCAGGCTTTCACAACTCGCTACAACGTCTACTTCAACGGCTCTGAACATTATAAAGAGCAACTGAAGGCAATGGAGGACGGATATGACGACGACTTTACCCGCACTTTGCTCATACATCCCGCTGAGGCAAGGGCCGACACAAAGCTCTCCCAGCCCACCGGCAATTTCAAGCGCACCATTGAAAAAATGCAGAAGGCGATCCAACTCCATTCCATCACCAAGAAGCCCCGCAAGCGCACGAGCAATGCCAAAGAAAAGGCTTTCAGGGCTAGGGATGAGTTCAACCCGTTTCTCCACAATGCATGGCTCATGATGGGGCGAGCACAGTATCTTGACGGCGATTTCCTCGGGGCCGCCACTACTTTCCTCTACATTTCCAAGCATTTCAAGTGGCTCCCGCAGGTCGTGACAGAGGCTCGCCTGTGGCAGGCGAGCTCATATTGTGCACTCGATTGGAACTATGAGGCGGAGAATGTGCTCCATCTCGTCAAGGAGAAGGATCTGACAAATAAAAACCTGCGCCATCTTTACGACCTTGTTAAGGCCGACTATCTTATCCGCACAGATCAATACGAGCAGGCTACCGGTTTTCTGGAAAAAGCCGCCAAAAGCGCCTCCGGACAGCAGAAAAACCGCCTGTGGTTTCTTTTGGGACAACTGTATTCCAACCTCGGAAAGAAAACGCTCGCTTATGAGGCGTTCGGAAAGGCCGGCTCGGGATTTTCCACCCCTTACCGTATGAAGTTCAATGCCCGGATAAAGCAGAGCGAGGTCTATTCCGGGAAAAACCTTAACAAGGAGGTCGGTTCGCTTCGGGCGATGACCCGATACGAGCGCAATAAGGAATATCTCGACCAAATATATTATGCCATCGGCAATCTCTATCTTTCACGTCGCGACACGACACAGGCCAAGAAAAACTATAGCCTTGCCGTGGAGAAATCCACGCGAGCCGGCATCGACAAGGCGCTTGCCCAGCTTGCGTTGGGAAATATCCTGTTCAACCAGCGGGATTATGTGAAGGCCCAGGCCTGCTATTCGGAGGCAGTGCCGCTCCTGCCTGATAATTATCCGGGTTATAAGGATTTGCGTCGACGCAGCGATGTGCTCGACGAGCTTGCCGTCTATGCGGGCAACGTGCATCTTCAGGATTCTCTGCTTAAGCTCGCGTCCATGTCGCCGGAGCAGCAGAGGGCGGCTTGCCAAAAAATAGTCGACGACCTGATAAAAAGGGAAAAGGAGGAGGCCGAAAAAGCCCTTAAGGAGGAATATCTTGCCAAGCAGGAGGGGCAGGTAAAGCCGATGGACAAGACTGCCCCGGCAGCCCCGGCTCTTGGCATGAACACAGATAAGTCGTGGTATTTCTACAATACGATGACAAAAAATGCCGGAAAGACCGAATTCCAAAGAAGGTGGGGCGCAAGAAAACTCGAAGACGACTGGCGGCGCCGAAATAAGTCGACATTCTCCCTCGAAGAACCTGAAGATGACGACCGGCAGGAAGATGGCAATCCTCAAGACGAAGGGAAGGAAACCGACGAAGGGAATAAAGCGCACGAAGACAAGGGAAACACCAATGCCAATGATCCTCACAACGTGGAATATTATCTCAAGCAGATACCCTCTACGCCCGAAGAGATCAAGACCGCCAACGACATAATCCAGGAGGGTCTTTACAACATGGGCCTTATCCTGAAAGACAAACTTGAGGACTATGGGTCGGCAAGAAGGCAGTTTTCCGAGCTTGACACCCGCTATCCCGACAACATCTACCGCCTCGACGTCTACTACAATATGTATCTGATGGCTGTCCGTGAGAACGACGACGTGCTTGCGGAAGTATGGAGAAAGAGGATTCTTGAGGATTTCCCCGACAGTCCTTATGGCCAGGCTATGAAAGACCCGCAGTATTTCGACAATCTCCGGCGCATGCATGATGTGCAGGAGGAGATGTACGCGGATGCCTATGCGGCCTATCTGGACGATGACAACGCCACGGTGCACGTTCTGACAAAAAAGATGGAGCAAGACTTTCCTCTCTCCCCCATTCTCCCCAAATTTGTCTTCATAGACGCTCTATCCTGCTTGACAGAGGGCGACAACGACCTTTTCAAGGACCGTCTGACCGAACTGCTGCAGAAGTGGCCCGACACCGACATGACCGACATGGCGGCCGGAATACTGAAAGGATTGCGCCAAGGGCGTGTACCTCACGCCGGCCTGTCGAATTCAAGGGGGATGATATGGGACGTAAGGCTGACGGCATCCGATTCCATCGAAGACGGCATGGATTCGCCTTTGAAATTCCAGCTTGATCCGGACTCTCCCCAGTATCTGGTGCTTGCGTTCCCGACAGATTCGGTCAACCCCAACAAGGTGCTCTACGACGTGGCGAGGTTCAACTTCTCCTCCTTTATGGTGAAGGATTTCGACCTGGAGCCAATGTCTTTCTCCAACGTCGGGTTGTTGGTGGTCAAAGGATTCGGCAATCTTCGTGAGGCGGAACACTATCTTACGGTTATGGGGAAATCCGACATCGGTCTTCCCCGGGAGGTGCGTCCGATAATAATAAGCAAAGCCGATTTTGAAACTCTTCTCCGGGAGGGACGCTCCTTTGAGGATTATTTCCGGTATAAGGAGGAAAAAAGCTTGGAGGAGACGGAGAAATCCGTGCTTGAAGATGTTTCCGCAGAAGAGCCCGACAACCCTCCGTCGCAGGAAAACCCTGACAGCCGAGAAAACGTTGAATTGGAAGAATGACTAAGGAAGAACCTTAATACCATCTATTGAATGCAAATGGAAAAAATACTCTGGGCTGACGATGAGATAGACCTTCTAAAGCCCCATATAATGTTTCTGCAGGCCAAAGGCTACGAAGTGGCCACCGTCTCCAACGGGCGCGACGCGCTCGATGCGCTCGACCGCGAGAGGTTTCATCTCATCTTGCTCGATGAAAACATGCCCGGTCTTTCCGGCCTGGAGACTCTTTCAGCGATAAATCTGCGCCACCCCGACGTGCCGGTCATAATGATTACGAAGTCGGAGGAGGAAAATCTTATGAATCAAGCCATAGGCAATCAGATAGCCGACTATCTCATCAAGCCTGTCAACCCCAACCAGATTCTGCTCTCGATAAAGAAAAACCTTCATAGCGGGGAGCTGGTGGCCCGTCAGGCCTCTTCCGACTATCAGCAGGAATTCATGCGCCTTTCTTCGCTGATCAATTCTGCCGGATGCATGGACGACTGGATGGAGGTCTATCGAAGGCTCGTCTATTGGGAGCTCAAACTTAGCGACACCGACAATTCCCTCGGAGAGATGCTGCTGATGCAAAAACGCGACGCCAACAGCAATTTCTGTAAATTCGTAAAGAGGGAATACGAGGGATGGCTCAAGAGCCCCGACCATCCCATGATGAGTCATGAGATATTCAAAAACAGGGTGTTTCCATTGCTTGATGGCGGGGAGAAGATATGTGTCGTTCTCATCGACAATTTCCGTCTCGACCAATGGAAGGTCATTCAGCCGCTGCTTTCAGAATGGTTTGACTTTGAGGAGGAGCTTTACACCACGATACTCCCTACCTCCACACAATATGCGAGAAACGCCATCTTCGCCGGCCTAATGCCTCTCCAGATTGCCACGATGTATCCCGATCTATGGGTGGAGGAGGATGAAAACGAAGGGCTGAATATCCACGAGCGGGCTCTGATAAAGACCCAGCTCGACCGTTACCGCAGGAAGGAGCAGTTCTCCTATAATAAGCTTAACGATTCCGCCGCGGGAGAAAGGTTTTTGCAAAAAATCAATCAGCTGAAGGAGATTCCCCTCAATGTCATAGTCATGAATTTTATCGACATGCTCTCTCATGCGGGGACGGAATCGAAGATGATCCGGGAGCTTGCCGGGTCGGATGCCGCCTATCGTTCGCTGACGGAATCCTGGTTTCGTCATTCCTCCTCTCTCGACATCCTCCGGAGGCTTGCGGAATTGGGATTCACGGTGGTCTTGACCACCGACCACGGCACAATCCGCGTCGATAATCCGATAAAGGTGGTCGGCGACAGGAATACGAACACCAATCTTCGCTATAAGGTCGGGAAGAATCTCAACTACAATCCCCGTCAGGTCTATGAAATGAAAAGCCCCAAGAAGTTTGGATTGCCGGCCCCGAATATTTCGAGCACATTCATCTATGCCTGCAATGAGGATTTCTTCTCTTATCCAAACAATTATAATTATTACGTGCAATACTATACCGGCACATTCCAACATGGAGGTATCTCCCTTCAGGAAATGCTCGTGCCATTGGTGACTTTGTCGCCCAAGTAATAGGAGGTTCCAAGGAATTTATGCGTCTTGCAATCTGTCTTATAATAGCAATCTTTGCCTCTTTGGGGCTTGTGGCGTCGTCCGACGCCGCAAGGGGGCGTCGGGACCTCAGGGAATTGTCGGAACGTGCAAAGGCAGGCGATGCCAAGGCCATTTATCGTCTTGCCATGGTCTATGATGTCGGCTATGACTCAATTCCTATTGATTCCGCCAAGTCTACGGCACTGTATCGGCTGGCAGCTGAAAAAGGCTACGCTCCGGCGCAGAACTATCTTGGATTCCGTTACTACCGGGGCGAATATGTGAAGCGGGATGTGGATTCCGCCCTTTATTGGCTTGCCAAGGCGGCCGGGGGTGGAGACGCGAAAGCCGCCAACAATCTGGGGTTTCTGCTGATGGAGGGAAAAGACGTGAAGCGCGATTATCATCAGGCATTGAAATGGCTGACGATGGCTGCCGAGTCAGGTCTGCCGACCGGACAAAGCCAACTTGCCGATATGCATCGCCGTGGGCTTGCCACGGTCCCCGACACTTTGCGGGCCATTGAGCTCTACACTAAGGCATTGGAGCAAGGCCTGGCCGATGCCGAGATTAAGCTGCTCAACATGATGGGAAGAAAATGGGAGTCGCTGCCTACGGATTCATTGCTGGCTCTGGGTCGCCGGTATTACACCCACCGCGCACCAATGATCGGGGCTTCGATGTTTAAGACAGCCGCAGGAAGAGGCAGTGCAGAAGCATTCACTCTCCTCGGCGACGCTTATTCCCGAGGCAACGGAGTGGATTATGACCACGACCGCTCCGTGGCTTGCTATCTTGAAGGAGCAATGAGGGGAAATCCGTCGGCACAGTTCGTCGTGGCGGAATTGCTGGAGATTTTTCCAGATGCTTTGTCGGGAGACGGCATTAGCGGCATACTGCATGATTATTATGGGAAAGCAGGGCTTCCCAGGGATATCGACAAGGCCGCCTACTGGTATGAAAAAGCGGCGGCGCAGGGCGTCGCTGACGCAGCCGAAGCCACCCGCCGGCTTTTCCCCTGACCTATCCATGCAATCCTTACGTCTGCCTACTCGCTTAGCCAATCCGTGATTCTTCGTTGTTTTGTGGAGAAGTTTACTCCGATCTTGACGACTTTCCGGCCATCGGTAGAGAAAGGAAGGTCGTATGCTTTTGGGGTAATCTGGCGTAGAGCCTCTTCTGCCGACCTATACAAAAGCTTAAAACCGTTTTTTTCATAAAAATGTAATGTCTTGGTATTGTTGTAGGCATCTACAACAATGAAGCGGCAACCTGTCTTGTTGTCTTCCGAGCGAAACCATCCTTTTATATAATCGAGAATTTGGCTGCCTATATTCATCCCTTTTCCACGGTATTTCGAAGAGACACCAAGACGACCGATAAGCACGGCAGGATAGTTTATGCCTCTTTGGGCATTGGATATGCTGCGTTGGAGACGATTCCGCGCGGATTTTGTTATCAGCTTAGTTTTAATGCTGTCATTGGCAAGAGTGACCAATGCTATGATATTTATTGGTTCAGCCAAATCAATCCATGCGTAGGTTCTTCCAAGAAGTTCAGAATCATAATATAGGGCATCTTTTGCGAAAAAGTCATCAAGATCATTGTCATCACACGTAAATGGAGAGCAATAGTCTGCTATTTCCTCCGTATATGGTTTTATAACAGTGTCCCTTTCAAGAACGAATCCGTTGTCCTGAACCATAAAATTATTTTTTTGGAGGAAATATGAATTCACGACATTTTTTGTCGTATTCGCGCAGCTGACGCTCTCGTTCCGGCGAAAGTCGAGGAGTTTGCAACTTGCCGTTGCGCTCAGCCTCCTCAAAAAATATCCTTGCAGATTCTCCTGTCAATACGGGAGAGGAATTGATAGCCATTGCCATAGGTCTTTCATTTTGAGATGGATAAATATTAGAATAAACTGAACACTTACTTATGCAAAGTTACGATATTTTTCTCATAGATTCAGGTCTCATCACAAAATTAACATTTATTGTGTTAGGAACGCGCTTAGTCTGTCTCAGTCGAGGCGGCGGGCGTTGAAGCTGTTGCGGGTGAAGAGATAGAATATAAGCGTCCCGGCAAGCTGCATGACGGCCGCTCCCCAGAATGCTGCTGAATATGAAATGTATTCAAGCAGAAAACCGCCCGCGATTATTCCGAGACCCATACCGACATCCCAGGAGGTAAGGATTGAGGAATTGGCCGTGCCCCGCTGGTCATTGCGTGCCATCTTTATAAACATGTTGAGGAAGGCGGGAAACATGTGTCCGTTGCCGAGGCCGATCAATGCCGCCGACAGATAGTAGGCCCAATCCTCCTTCACGGCCGCGAAGAGAGTGAACCCTACTAGCGACAGAAGGACGCCCTCTGCGGCGTTCTGAACGATTCTCCCTTTTGCCAAGGCTTTCGACCCCTGCAGACGGGAGGCAAACAACCCCAGCGACAGAATCATGAAGAAAACCCCTGTTCCCCCGGTGATGCCAAGCTCTTCCGAACCGTAGATGGCCACATAATTCGACATAATTCCCCAGCACATTCCGAAGCATAGGATGTTGGCTGCCAAAATCCATGCCCTGGTCAGGAAAAAACGGTCGAGACTCATCGGCTTCTTCTCTTTGGCAGGCTCGCGTTTTCTGATTTTTATGGAGGAGACCGTCAGGAACCCCACCAACGCCACGACAAGGGCTATCCAGAAAAGCAGCTCGAAGTTTCCCGTAGCCTGATATATCCATATCCCGACCGACGGCGCGAAAGCCATCGCCAGATTGTTGCTCAGTCCGTAGAATCCTATCCCCTCGTTGCGTCGTGAAGATGGCAGAACGTCGATTGCCACCGTGGAATTTGCTACCGTCACGGCTCCGAACGGCAGTCCGTGGAGGGTGCGCACGATAGCGAAAAGTAAAAGTGTGCCGGCTCCGATGTAGCCCGTGAAAAGCACGAAAAACAGGAAGAAACATATCGACAGCACTTTCTTGCGGTCGAACGTGTCGACTATGAAGCCGCTGAATGGCCTGACCACCAATGCCGCCACCACATAACCCGACAAGACGAGTCCCATCACGTCTTTGTCGGCGGCAAACTGGGCGTCGAGATATATCGGGAGCAGCGGGGTCAAGATGTAGAATGAGAAGAACAGCATGAAATTGCCGATCATGGCCTTGCAATAATTCCTGTTCCAAAGCTTGTCTCTAAGGATTTTTGCGTCCTCTTCAAGATTATTCATTGTCTCCATGTCGCAACGGTTTTATTTAGAGTTCGCTCTTACTGTTCCACTGTCAGACGGTCGCCGAGCATACGGTCCATGTAGCTTTGCACGATGGCTTTCACTTCCATCTCCATCTTTTTCTCCACGTCGGTCTTCCCGAGAAGATTGTTGGCCATAAGGTGGTCGTCGATTGAATAGACGCCGATGGTGCGTGTCCCGTCGAATTGCAGCACGTGGCCGTATTTCACGTATTGATAGACGTTGTTGATGTCGTTGACCGCCCACGTCTCTTCGGCGGGGGTGTTCAGCAAGTCGATGCCATATGCCACGTAGGGTTTGTCGTATCCAAGATAGTTGACCATCGTCGGGAGGATGTCTGTCTGCTGGGCCACGGCGTTTCTCTCTCCCGGAGCAATCTCTCCCGATGGATCGAAAATGATGACCGGGCCGTAGAAGCTGCCGATGTCGCTGCGGTATTCATCGAAGCCGCGCATGTTGGTATGGTCGTTGGTGATGACAAAGATGGTGTTTTCATACCAGGGCTGCTTCTTTGCCACTGCAAAAAACTCTTTCAGGGCGTTGTCGGTGTAGCCCACGGTCTTGTGTATCTGCATGCTTCCCTCCGGGAATTTCCCTTCATACTCTTGCGGAATCCGGAAGGGATGATGGTTGGAGGCCGTGAATATGGCGGTCATGAATGGCTGGCGCATATCCGTCATTTTGAGGGCAAACCATTCCATGAAGGGTTCGTCCCAGATGGCCCAATATCCATCGAAATCCTTGTCTCCGGCCGTGCGGCTGTCGGCGGAGAAATCTTCCCTGCCGTAGTAGTTTTTGAACCCTATCGATCGGGCGAAGCCGTCGAATCCCATTGAGCCTGTTCTTGCTCCGTGGAAGAAGGCTGAGTCATATCCCTTCTCTCCAAGCAGGGCGGGAATCCCTTTCAGCTTGTTGACGGCCTGGGGAGTCACGATGAAGGGGCGCACGAATTTCGGGATGGAGGCAAGGATGCTCGGCATCCCGTCGATGCTTTTCTGTCCGTTGTCGTAGGAATAACGCCACCATGCGCTGTGCCGGAGCAAGGAGTCGGTGAAGGGGGTATATCCCTTGTAGTCGTCGGGAAGGATTCCTTTGTTCATGGCTCCGATATATTCACGTCCGAAGCTCTCGATTATGATGACGCAAAGGTTTTTCTTCCGGGTTGTTATAGAATCTCCAGGAATGTGAACCGGGGAATATATTTCGTCAAGCTCCTGCTTGTCGTCGAAGTAATGGGGGTCGGAGAAAGGGACGTTTCCGATTGAGCGAATCATCGAGAAGGGGGTGTTGAGCACGAGGGCTGTCTCGATAGGCCGGGAAGTATAGGCATTGGCGTTGGAGATGGCTATGGGGCGGATGTCGCGGTGGCGCCATCCCCCGATGGGAGCCGTGGCGATAAGTACTAATGCAGCGATTGCACAAGCCCAGCCGGCTCCTGTGCGGAGTCTTGTCTTCGCTCTCCCGCGAAGCAGTCGCCAGCTTATGTAGGCGAAGGGGAATGCCGCGATGTAGTTATACCAATGATTGAAAAGTCCGCCACGTATGCCGGCCACTACGGTCACGCCGGCCACAGCGAGGCTCAGCACCGACAGAATGTAGTAGCGCACGAGATTCTGTCGGCGGATATCGAGGGCGGGGTTGACATAAAGTTTCCACATCCCCCATATCAACGCGGCTGCAAGCACCACGAGATACCAATGGCTGAGCAGTTCCACGCCCGCCACCTTCCCGAGGTTGGTTTCGTTGCCGAATTCTCCGAAAACGCTCCATGACGTGCGCCTAAGCGTGTAGCTGAAATAGACGGAGTCGGCAAGATTGACGATGACCATGATGGAATTGACCACTATGAACAGCCATTTGCACATTCTGCGCCATCCCGCGCGTTCTTTATAATGCAACGGCAAGAGCATCAGCAGCACGTAGAGGGCATTCGTATAGAATATTCCCGGCGTGTCAAACCGCAATCCGGCCATAAGGAGTCCCCAAAGGCGTCCTTCGCCGACGCTTTGAGAAAAATAGCTCCAGTTCTCGAAAAGGTATTCCAGTCGGCATATGGAATACACGATAAAAACCAATATTATGTTGGCGGCCACGGCCATCAACGGAGAGAGCACCGATTTCGAAGGAAACAAGCATTTCATACAGCAAAATTACAAAAATCCCTCAATCCCTCCAAAACCAATTGCATAGGTAGGTGTTCAGATTATTCCGATTAGCTATTTTTTGTGGACGGAATCTTCTGTTTTTGGTGCTGTTTCGATTGCGATGGTGGATTTGTCCACTATTTTGTTTTTTTTGTCCACTTGCGGAAACGTTTATATTTATTAACTTTGCATTCGGAACAGGAGTGCCTCTCCACTTTAGACTCTTTTCCGCTTTTCTTAAAAACCAGGAAACTTCCACTCTTCTCACAAACCAGGAAACTCAAAACCAATTCATATCATCATGAAGACAAAGATCATCACCGCGCTTCTTGCGTTAGGATGTGCGGTCGGAGCTTCGGCGGCGACCAACCGTCTCGTCATCGAGCCGAATGCAAAGGGGGCCAGAATCTCCCCTACAATGTATGGACTCTTCTTTGAGGACATTAACTATGCCGCCGACGGCGGCCTCTATGCCGAAAAAATCAAAAACCGTTCGTTTGATTTCCCCCAGCCTCTTATGGGATGGAACGCTTTCGGAAAGTGGGAGCTGAAAAACGATGGCCCTTTTGAGAACAATCCAAACTATGTGCGCCTTCTCCCTGCAGGCCATCGTGAGAAACACACAGGCCTCGACAACGAGGGCTTCTTCGGAGTGAGCTTCGAAAAAGGAAAGGATTATGATTTCTCCGTGTGGGCACGCGTGCCCGACGGAGGCACCGGCAAAATCCGTGTTGAGCTCGAAAACCCCGCCTCGATGAGCGAAGGCCAGGACATGGCCGCAAAAGAGATTGAAATCTCCGGAAAGGAATGGAAGAAATACACGGCTGTCCTCAATCCCAAAGAGACTGTCGTCAAAGGGAAGCTCCGCATTTTCCTCTGCAAGCCTGAGAACGCCGTGGACGTCGAACACGTCTCCCTCTTCCCGGCTGATACACGCAACGGACTGCGCCCCGACCTCGTGCAGAAGCTCGCCGACCTTAAGCCCGGAGTATTCCGTTTCCCCGGCGGCTGCATCGTGGAGGGCACCGACCTTGCGACACGCTATCAATGGAAAAACAGCGTCGGCCCGGTGGAAAACCGAAAAGGGAACGAAAACCGCTGGGAGAACACCTTCCGCCATCGCCATTTCCCCGACTATCGCCAGAGCTACGGGCTCGGATTCTATGAGTTCTTCAATCTCTGCGAGGAGATCGGAGCCGAGCCACTTCCCGTCATCAGCGTCGGTCTGGCCTGCCAGTTCCAGAACGGCAAGGACGCCCACGCCCCTCTCGACAGCCTCCAGCCCTACATCGACGACGTGCTCGACCTTATAGAGTTTGCCAATGGCCCCGCCGACTCCAAATGGGGCAAAGTGCGTGCCGACATGGGTCATCCCGCTCCCTTCAACCTGAAATTTGTCGGCATCGGCAACGAGCAGTGGGGTCCGGAATATCCCGAGCACCTTGAGCCGTTCCTCAAGCAGGTACGTGCGAAATATCCCGACATCAAGATAGTAGGTTCCTCCGGCCCAAATTCGGAAGGGAAGGAATTCGATTATCTTTGGCCCGAGATGAAGCGTCTGAAAGCCGACCTTGTCGACGAGCATTTCTATCGTCCTGAAAGCTGGTTCCTCGCCCAGGGCAACCGCTATGACAACTACGACCGCAAGGGTCCGAAAGTGTTTGCCGGAGAATATGCCTGCCATGGCAAGGGGAAGAAATACAACCATTTCAACGCAGCCCTTTTTGAGGGAGCCTTCATGACCGGCCTTGAACGTAACGCCGACATCGTGGAGATGGCCACGTATGCCCCGCTCTTCGCCCACGTGGAGGGATGGCAGTGGCGTCCCGACATGATATGGTTCGACAATCTGCGCTCCATGCCTACGGCAAGCTATTATATCCAGCAGCTCTATGCCGTCAACAAGGGCGACCAGGTGGTGCCCCTGAAGATGGATGGCAAACCCGTTGCCGGGAATGAAGACCAGAACGGACTCTTCGCATCAGCCGTGAAGGAAGACGGCGGCGACCTCATCGTGAAGGTGGCCAATGTCGGCGACAAGCCCCAGGACCTGGAGATGGATTTCAAGGGCCTGAAGAAAAACCAGGGCTACACGAGCGTAGTGGTGACCACGCTCCATGCCGACGGCGACGCCGAGAACACCCTCGACAACCAGAATATCGTCAAGCCGACCGAACAGACTTTCAGCCTCGACAATTCCAAGGACTGGAACGTGGCTATCCCGGCAAAGACATTTGCAGTATATCGATTCAAAAAATAAGAGATTTCAATGAAAAAACTATTAAGCAGCATCGCTCTCTCAGCCCTTTGCGCAATTCCGGCCTTCTCGGCAAATGAGGCTATGGTCTCATTGCTCCCGGCCAAGGAGAGCCCCATAATCCAGAAAGAGATCTACGGACAGTTTGCCGAACATCTCGGCACGTGTATCTACGGCGGCCTTTGGGTCGGCCCGGAATCCGACATACCCAACCAGAACGGCTACCGTCTGGACGTGCTCAATGCCCTTAAGGAGCTTCACGTGCCCGTGCTTCGCTGGCCGGGAGGATGCTTCGCGGATGAATACCACTGGATGGACGGCATCGGCCCCAAGTCGGAGCGTCCGCGTATGGTCAACAACAACTGGGGAGGCACCGTGGAAGACAATTCCTTCGGCACCCATGATTTCTTCGACCTTTGCGAGCTTCTCGGCTGCGAGCCATACCTCAGCGGCAACGTCGGCTCCGGCACGGTGGAGGAGCTTGCCAAATGGGTGGAGTATATCACGGCTGAAGACGGCCCCATGGCCACGCTTCGCAAGAAGAACGGCCGCGAGAAGCCCTGGAAGCTCAAATATCTCGGTGTAGGCAACGAGAGCTGGGGATGCGGAGGAAACTTCACCCCCGAATTCTATGCCGACGTCTATCGCCGCTATCAGACGTATTGCCGCAACTTCAACGGCAACCGTCTTTACAAGATAGCTTCCGGAGCCAGCGATTATGACTACAGATGGACCGAGGTGCTGATGAAGAACGCCGGACAACACATGGACGGACTCTCGCTCCACTATTACACCGTGCTCGGATGGAGCGGCAGCAAGGGCTCTGCCATCAACTTCAATGAGGAGGATTGGTACTGGTGTCTTGGCAAGTGTCTTGAGGTGGGCGACGTGGTGCGCCGCCATTGCGAGATCATGGACAAGTATGACCCCAAAAAGCGCGTGGGCCTGCTCGTTGACGAATGGGGCACATGGTTTGACCAGGAGCCCGGTTCGATTCCCGGACACCTCTATCAGCAGAACTCTCTTCGCGACGCCATGGTGGCTGCTTTGAGCCTCAATACGTTCCATACGTTCACCGACCGCGTCAAGATGACCAACATCGCCCAGATTGCCAACGTGCTTCAGTCGATGGTGCTGACCAAAGGCCCTCAGATGGTGCTGACCCCGACCTACTACGTCTTCAAGATGTATGTCCCCCATCAGGACGCACAGTTGATTCCGGCCCAGGTGGCATGCCCGGTCAAGAAAGCCCGCGACGGCAGGGACGTGCCTGTTGTCAGCGCTACGGCATCAGCCAAGAACGGGGTGACCACCCTTTCCCTCGTCAACACCGACCTTAAGGAAGACGTCACAATCACAGTCATGCTCAACGGAATCCCCAGCAAGAAAATCTCCGGAGAGATTCTGACTGCAGCCAACATGAACGACTACAACGACTTCGGACAGCCAGAGAAAGTCTCCACCAAGCCCTTCTCATCGAAGTCGTGGAAAGCTTCGGCCGACAGACTGACTGTGACGCTCCCCGCAAAGAGCATCGTGACCCTGTCGCTTTCAATGTGACCTTACGGCCTCTGAGCAGACGGACGTTCCGTCTGAGAAAATAGCAGACACCCCCGGCAAATTCGATTTGCCGGGGGTGTCTGCTGTTTTTATCTTATAGGGCCGGTCAGACCGTGACGAGGGTATATTGGCGGGTGCCTATGCCTATCTTCTCGGCATGTTCGAGACCCGACTGCCAGTCGGTGTCGGGATGGAGGAGATGGAATTTGTCGGCTCCTTCAAGGTTCTCATGCTCGTGGTGGTCGTGGAGCTCATTGTCGGTCAGCAGCACAGGGGCTTTTATGACTAGATCGGCGCAAGCCTGGTCGAGGGCCACGGGGTCGGTGGAGGCGAGGATTCCGAGATCGGGCACGACGGCAGCGTCGTTGTGGTTCCAGCAGTCGCATTCAGGACTGACGTTCATGATGAAACTGATGTGGAAATTGGGTTTGTCCTTCAGCACGGCCTTCGTATATTCGGCTATTTTATAGTTGAGACGTTGCGACGTGTCCCAATCGGCGAGCACGGCTCCGTCGTGCTGGCAAAGGGCCACGCATTGTCCGCAGCCTACGCATTTCGTATAGTCGATGACGGCCTTGTGCTCAGCGTCGAGATGGAGAGCTCCATGGGCGCAATGTCTTACGCATACTCCGCACCCGATGCAATGGTCGCGGTCGATTTTCGGTTGCGACGCTCCATGCAGCTCAAGTTTCCCTGGCACGCTGGCGCATCCCATGCCGAGATTCTTCAGTGTGCCTCCGAATCCGGCCTGCTCATGTCCCTTAAAGTGGGTCATGCTTATGATGATGTCGGCATCGGCTATGGCCGCTCCGATTTTCGGGGCCTTGCAATATTCTCCGTCGATGGGTATTTCCCTTTGGTCGGTGCCTTTAAGTCCGTCGGCGATCATCACCTGGCATTTGGCTGAGATCGGGTTGTAGCCGTTCTCCATGGCGCTCTCCAGATGGTCTACGGCATTGGCGCGACGTCCGGAATAGAGAGTGTTGCAATCGGTCAGGAAGGGTTTCCCGCCGAGCTTGCGCAGCAGATCGGCTATTCTGGCCGCGAAATTGGGGCGAAGGTATGCCACGTTGCCGGGTTCGCCGAAATGGATCTTGATGGCGATGAAACTGTCTTTCAGAGGAAGAGTGTTGATTCCTGCTCTCAGGCACAGGCGTTCCACCTTGTCGAGAAGATTTGAGTTGGGGTTGGTCCTTAGATTTGTGAAATAGACCGTTGATGCTTGCATATTGTGGAAGATTTATGTTTCTACTTTACAATAGTTCGTTAAAAATTTGAATTAGAAATTCATGCTGTAAAACATATCCATATTATTGATTTCCAACAAAAT
>VSPO01000081.1 GCA_009775375.1 Muribaculaceae bacterium
TAAAACAAGATGTCGCGATAAAGATCTACGGTAATGACATCGACAGGCTTTCTGCTATCGCGACAAATGCCGCCAAATTGATTCGCGGAGTGGAGGGCGTGACCGAGCCGCAGGTGGAACGTGTCAACGGACTGCCTCAGATTCAGGTTATCTATGACCGCGACCGACTTGCAAGATATGGTATCTCAGTAAAAGACGCCAACCGCGTGCTCCGCACGGCATTTGCCGGAGAAAGCGCAGGATATATATTTGAGAATGACCGACGTTTCGATATTGTGGTGCGGATGCCTGATGAATTGCGAAACGATGCTTTGGCTATCGGCCAGTTAAAGCTGCCGTTGCCGGATGGAGGAACCGTGAACATAAATCAGGTTGCCGACATAAAGACCGTGACAGCACCGGCACAGATAACGCATGAAAATGGAGAGCGGCGTATATACGTCGGCTTCAATGTGAGAGGTCGCGATGTGGAGTCAACTATTGAAGAAATCGAAGAAATACTCCGTGACAATCTTCAACTACCCTCGGGCTATTATTACACTTACGGCGGTCAGTTTGAGAATCTCAATGCAGCAAAAAGCCGTCTCGGAGTAGCTGTGCCTATAGCGCTGGTAATCATCCTGATATTGCTTTATGCCACTCTTCATAGTACAAGAGAGACGCTTATGGTTTTCACAGCCATTCCTTTCTCAGCCATCGGTGGCATTGTCGCTCTTTGGCTCAGAGGCTTGCCGTTCAGTATTTCGGCAGGAGTAGGCTTCATAGCCCTGTTTGGAGTGGCGGTTCTCAATGGGCTGGTGTTGATAGGCCAGTTCAACCTGTTTGAAAAGGAAGGTGTTAAAAATATAAGGGACCGGATAGTAAATGGCTGCGCATTGAGATTGCGGCCTGTGATAATGACGGCTCTTGTGGCATCTCTCGGTTTTCTTCCGATGGCGCTTTCTCACGGCGACGGAGCTGAGGTGCAACGGCCTTTGGCAACAGTTGTAATAGGTGGATTGGTATCAGCCACGATACTTACTTTGCTGGTGCTTCCGGCCATATACAATGTATTCACTAAAAGAAATAAGGAGTAATGAAGAATATCATATTAACAATAGTCATAATCGTGGCTTCCGCCGCGACGGGGCTCGCCCAACAGATAACAACCTTGGAGGAATGCCTGTCAATGGCTCTTTCAAACAATCCGACAATGCAGTCGGGCCTATATTCAATAGCCCGTGCCAAAGATCTTCAAGGAACGGCGTGGGACTTGCCTTCGACAGAGATTTCACTTTCTCAAACCCCTGTGGATGGAGGCGGGCCGGACAATGCTGTCACCTTCAAACAGTCTTTTGAGTTCCCCACAATTTATAAAGCGAGGCATTCCAAACTCAAGGCGATGTCGCATCTTGAAGAGGTGAAATACGAAATGAGCCGTCTTGAACTGGAAAAAGAAGTTACGATGGCTTATTATACAATGCTTGCCGCATTGGAGACGCGGAAGGCTTTGCAGGCACAGGATTCTGTCTATTCTCACTTCCTGTTCCTCGCGAATGCCCGATTGAAAGCGGGTGAGGCCGGAAGATTGGAACAAATAAACGCAAAACGCCTGCTTGACGCATGTCGGCTGATGAGCAGAGATGCCGATATTGCTGTCACTAACGCTGAAATCAGATTGCAAAACCTATTGAACACCGATAGGGAGATAGTACCAAAAGAGGATAAACTCCCTGCAATCGAGGTGCCATTGGATAGGCTTGCAGGTAATTTCAATCCATATGAAAGTCCTACGCTCAGAGTCCTTTCGCAAGAGCGAGAGGTCGCGGAAAAAGAGGTCGGGATTGCTCGGCAGTCTTTTCTTCCCGAAATCTCACTTGGGGCGAGCACTCAAGCCCTGATAAAATCATTTAATCCTTATGACATCGAGCGCAGTCGCTTTTCCAAAGGCAATTTTATGGGTTTTGAAGTAGGAGTGAGTATCCCTCTGTTTTTCGGGGCAAAGAAATCAGCGCTTAAAGCGGCAAAGCGCGATGTAGAAATCAACCGTGTGCAGATGGAAGCTGAATTGCAGAGAGTGACGGCTGAATTCCGTACCGTGCAAAACGATTACCTCCGTTCTCAAAAAGCGCTTGACTATCATCTGTCCGTGGCAAATAAAGATGCGGCGGAGATTCAACGCATAGCGCAGGTCTCTTATGAAAAGGGCGATATAGACTATCTGGAATATATCCAGAATATTCAAGTGGCTATGGAGCAGCAGTTATCCTATATAGATGCTCTCGATGCATATAACAAGGCGGCCATAGCACTTCTCTTCATCCAACCCATATCCACCAGCAAACAAAAATGATACTCAAATGAAAAGAATTTATATATATATACTCTCCGCAGCCATTATGTCGCTGCTTGCTACGGCATGTTCATCCAAGTCTTCAGACACGACAACCAATAAAGACATGGATTCCATCGAAACTCATTCCGATGAAGTGGAAATTTCACAACGTCAGGTGGATGCCGTTGGCATAGAATTCGGAAAGGTCGAGATCCGCAACCTCAGTGAAATAATACATGTCAACGGGGAAACTGCCCTTAATCCTCAGGATATGGCAGAAGTCACAACGCTTATGGGCGGTATCGTTAAATCCATACTTGTCAGGGAGGGTAATCCGGTCAAGCGCGGACAAGTTATTGCATACATAGAGAATACGGATATAGTAGCTTTGCAAAGCGACTATATGCAGAGCGTGACAACACTTGAACAAGCGAAGAAAGAGGTTGACCGTCAACGTGAACTCCAAGCTGAAGGTGCTGGTATCGCTAAGAATCTCAGTGCAGCGGAATCAGCCTACAATATCGCTAAATCATCGGTTATGGGCAAAGCCGACCAGTTGAAGCAATTGGGCATAAACCCCAGTTCGCTCAGAAATGGAAAACTTTCCATGCAGATGCCCATCATGTCGCCGATAACCGGATATGTAAACAAGATTGACAAGCCAATCGGTGCATACGTTGACCCTCAGACTCCATTGATGACTATTGCCGACAATTCCAAGCTACATATCGACATAAATGTCTATGAGAAAGATATGCCTTTCCTAAAAGTCGGGCAGAAAGTCGATTTCGTTCTGACCAATAATCCTGAGCAGCATTTTACAGGAGAGTTGATCGAATATGACTCTTCATTCAACGGGACCGAAAAGACTGTGACCGCACATGCGAAAATAATCAATAAGGACAATGGTCTCAAACTAATCCCCGGAATGTATGTAACTGGGACTGTAAGCACTGGAGAGCATAAAGTTGAGGCAATTCCTTCAGAGGCGATAGTCAACAGCGAGGGCAAGCAATACATTTTCGTCCTTAAAGGAGAAAATGAGGAAAATGGAGAAAAACATTATACGCTTGAAAGAATGGAAGTGGGTACCGGAATTGAGGAATTGGGCTACACCCAAATTCTGCCGGTAGGTGAACTTCCACAAGATTCAAGAATTGTAATAAAAAACGCATTTTACCTCTCATCTATGCTTGGAGAGGCTGCTTCACACGATCACTGATACACTATGGCAAACAATCATTCTCACGATGCCGAAAAAAGCATCTCGACAGCATTCTGGCTCAATGCTGTCTTCGTAGTTATAGAAGCTGTGGGAGGTCTTTTGACCAACAGTATCGCAATCCTCAGTGACGCACTCCACGATTTCGGCGATACATTGTCGCTTGCACTCTCTTGGTTTCTACAAAAGAAATCAAAGAAAGCTGCTGATTCCAAATATACATACGGATACAAACGCTTCTCACTTCTTGGAACCGTTTTTCTGAGTGGCGTTCTTTTCATCAGTTCCGCTTGGGTCATTTATGCTGCCATCGGGCGAATTTGCTCGCCAAGTGAAGTCGATGCTAAAGGAATGGTATGGTTGGCAATAGTGGGAGTTGTAATCAATGGAGCTGCCGCATTACGTGTTAACAGGGGCCATTCTTTAAGCGAAAGAGCTGTTTTTCTTCATATAATGGAGGACGTACTTGGATGGGTCGCCGTCCTTGTAACAGCTATTGTAATGATTTTCTTTGATGTTCCCATACTTGATCCGATTCTCTCTATAGTTATAAGTGTATGGGTCCTTTTTAACGTAATCCGGAATATGAGGGATACTGGAATAGTATTCTTGCAAGCGACACCGAAAGATATTCCGGTTGACAAACTTAAGGAACAGATATTGGAATTGCCCGATGTGGAATCTGTGCATGACGTTCATATATGGAGTCTGGACGGTGATTCACATGTTATGAGCCTTCATGTAGTAAGCTTTACTTTCAAAACACAGAGTTTGAAACAACAAATTTATGATATTGCATCTCAATACCATATCTCCCATGTAACTGTTGACATAGAAAAACCGGGAACGAATTGTACGTATAAAACGACACATAAGTAATTCATATTGGAGGGTTGAGTACCTGCGGAATGCCGGTATTCACCCTCTTTCTTATGATGTGCATCGTCAATATTTACATCCATATTGTGTCACTTTGGATTGAATAGATGTGAAGCATAATATAGATTATGCTTCAGGCTGGTTATTATTCTGGAATTTTAACGGCCATACATATTTTACGGAAGACTAACTGATTGTCGTCCCGTCTTTGGCGTACCTATATTTACATCATATCATCAGAGATAGCAGTTAGGATGTTCCCATAGGCTTCAAAACTTATTTGTCTCAGTTGGCTATATGACAAACTGCTTTGATTGCCTCATCTATATAATTGAAGCAATTTTTATGCTTGGTGAATAATATTCCAACCCTTATAAATTTCAATATCTTTTTATCAAAATTAGCAATGAACAAGATTTTGATTGTAGATGCTTCCGCATCTGACAATAGGGTTATGTCTGGACTTCTCACGAAAGCTGGATATGATTCTGTTGTCGCGGAGAGCATCGAGGCCGGGAAAACGGAGGCGGCGGAGCTGCCACCCGGCGCGGTCATCGTCACGGCAATGCGATTGCCCGACGGTACCGCACGAGAGTTAATCAACTGGCTGAAGGCTGAGGATTACAAATTCCCGGTTTTAGCCATAGTGGAAAACCTTAACACGACTGACGCTATCGACGTTATGCGTGGAGGCGGTGCCGTTGACATAATCCAACGCCTTGCCATTGACAAGCAACTGGTGGAAACCGTAGGCAAATATGCTCGACCTGAACACATTGTGCTGACGCTCGACAATCAGCTGATACCTCGTATAAGCGAGGAATGGAAAGCGGTTGAGGAAAAGGTATCAGCCATTGCCGCTACAAACGCCAATGCCATCGTATTCGGCGAATGTGGCACAGGCAAGGAGCAGATTGCACGGCAAATCTATCAGCAAAGCTCCCGTGAGCAGAAACCGCTTACCATAGTGGAGGCCGGAAGCGCGCCTTTCATCGGCATACACGACCCGACATCTGACCGGAGCGAGGTGTATAACCGTATGAAGAGCTATTTCGCAAAATCGGCTGGAGGCACAATCATCTTCAAGAATGTGCATCTGCTTTCTTTCGAGAAACAATCGGTGCTCCTGCATATTCTTGAAACCGAACACCCCGATGTTCGTGTTATCTGCACCGCAGAGCCGGAACTGCTGAAAATGGTTGCCGACAAATCCTTCCGACCTAACCTGTTCTTTATCTTGCGCCAGCTTGATATAGCAGTGCCATCATTGAAAGAAGCCACCGAGGACATTCCGGCAATCGCAGACTTCTTTCTCAAACAGTTTGCAGCAAAGACGGGCGGCGAGAGAAAGCATCTGGACGCATCGGCAGTCAAGGCACTCAAACTGTTCCCGTGGCCCGGCAACGTGCGTGAGTTGAAGGACATCGTTCTTTTCGGCGCCTTCCATGCCAAAAGCGAAGCAATAACCGAAGCTGACATCAACTTCAACCTCTCCGAGCCATCGGCAGATGACAGCCTCGCATTGCGTAATCCTCAAAAAGAGCGCGACATGATTATCGAGGCATATCGAAGAACCGGAAATTGGAAACAATCATCCGAGTTGCTTGGAGTTACGGAAAGAACTCTATATGAGCTTCGTAAAAAATATGGCATAGACAAAAACGGAGAAATCGTTATCTGAAATCCATTGAAAATTGTTATCTTTGCAGTGCATAACCGCAAAGACAGAGGCTGAAGAGTCAGTCTCACCGACATATACATATCATAACACCGCATTTTGATTTAGTGAAAATCTGGTAAATTTCAATATACATCCATAATCCTTCTGATTATCAACAATATCTATAGATCGCAGTGTACTAATAGTGTACTTTGGGAGAAGCTGGCGGCAAGCCGGAGCAAATGAATTTGAAATAATTGTCATCCGTTAGAGATTTTTAACTGCGATGATTTGCTGCTTTTCACCGGCCTGTATTACATCAACGGTCTTAGAAATCCTCTCAAACAAGTATCCTTGATGTGCCTTATGAACCGCATGATGAGAGACTCGTTGCATGGGGAAGATGTCGAAAACAATAGTTCGATTGAATTAATTCGCAGATTTTTAGGATTGCATACCGTTAATCTCGCGAAAAATCGCTAACTTTGCAATTTAAGCATTATATGCGAAATGACCAAGAATATTACAACGACATAACGGCAAAAGCCGTAAACAAAAATATTGGAAGCTCCAACGTAGTCGCTTATAGGCTTTGGTCGGCCTCGCATAGCTTCGTTGGAGTTTTTTATATATGGAGCTGACCGCAGCGCAACAGAAATATTTTGCCTATTGGCTTACAAGGAGTCTGCCTTCTGACAGCCTCGGTAAGCTCACGGCATCTTTGCAAGATGCGCAGGTCGATTTGACCCCACACCAAATCGACGCGGCTCTTTTCGCTTTCAAGTCGCCGCTCTCAAAAGGCGCAATCCTCGCCGACGAGGTAGGGCTTGGCAAAACCATTGAAGCAGGAATAATCCTCTCGCAATTTTGGGCTGAACATCGCCGCCACCTGCTTATTATCGCCCCGGCTAACTTGCGCAAGCAGTGGGCGGCTGAACTTCAAGAAAAGTTCTTCTTGCCGTCTCGTATTCTTGAAGCAAAGACTTTCAACCGATACATCGAGGACGGCAATCTAAATCCGTTCAACTGCGAGGAAATCGTCATTTGCTCATATCAGTTCGCAAAGACGAAAGCCCCATATCTCAAACAGACTAACTGGGATTTAGTGGTTATAGACGAGGCTCACCGCCTCCGGAATGTCTATAAGCCAACCAATAAAATCTCCAACACAATAAAAAACGCGCTTGCCGACCGCAAGAAAATTCTCCTTACGGCAACGCCACTTCAGAACTCCATACTTGAACTTTACGGTCTGACAACCATTATCGACGATTACGCGTTTGGCGATCTTAAAAGTTTCAAGATGCAGTATAATCGTAATCTCGATGATAACGATTATCAGAACTTGCGTCGTCGTCTTGCGCCGCTGTGCAAGCGGACACTGCGCCGCCAAGTTCTCGAATATGTGCGATACACAAAGCGCATCGCCATATTGCAAGAGTTTTTTCCGACAAAACAGGAACAGGAGCTATATGATCTTGTTTCGGAGTATCTGCAACGCCCGCGCCTATATGCGCTGCCTAACAGTCAGCGTCAGCTTATGACGCTTATACTCCGTAAACTCCTTGCTTCCTCTACCCACGCTATATATGGTACTCTCTGTGCCCTCATTGAAAAGTTGGAAGCGAAGCTCAAACGCCAAGGCGTTGTGCAGTCTGATGAAAATTTTTTCAAATATGACTATGAGGATTACGAGAGCGAAACCGAAGAATGGCTCGACGATGAAGAAGACGAGGACGAGCCGGACGAAGAAGAAATACTCTCGCCCGAAGACATTGAGCGCGTCAGACTGGAGATTAAAGACCTTGAAAAATTCCGCGACCTCGCTTTCAAGATTAAACGTAACTCAAAAGCCGAACAGCTTTTTGAGGGCTTAAATCAGGGCTTCGCTCAACTTGAAGTCCTCGGCGCACCGAAAAAAGCTCTCATCTTTACTGAATCACGCCGCACCCAAGACTTCCTTTTCGACCTGCTCGAAAAGAGAGGCTATAAGGGTAAAGTTGTGCTTTTCAATGGCTCAAACGCCGACAAACAGTCCACTGCCATTTACAAGGCGTGGAAAGAAAAGCACAAAGGCACTTCAAAGATTACAGGCTCGGCAACAGCCGATAAACGCGCAGCTCTTGTTGATTATTTCCGCGACGAAGCAACCGTCATGATTGCTACCGAAGCGGCAGCCGAAGGTATCAATCTGCAATTCTGCTCGCTTGTAGTCAACTATGATATGCCGTGGAACCCACAGCGCATAGAGCAACGTATCGGACGTTGCCACCGCTACGGTCAGAACTTCGATGTCGTTGTTATCAACTTCCTCAATAAAGCCAACGCCGCTGATGTCCGCGTCTATGAATTGCTCGACCAGAAGTTTCAGCTTTTCAATGGCGTATTCGGTGCTTCCGATGAAGTTCTCGGAGCAATCGGCAATGGCGTTGATTTTGAAAAGCGCATAGCACAGATTTATCAGCTATGCCGCTCGCCCAAAGAGATTAAGGAGGCTTTCGACGCTCTGCAAGAGGAACTGCAAGAGCAGATTTCCGACAAGATGTTGAAAGCCCGCACAACCCTTTTAGAGAACTTCGACGAATCGGTTAAACAGAAACTCCGTAACGACCTTGCCGAAACCCGAGGTAACCTCGACGAGTTCGAGCAGACACTTTGGCAACTTACTCGCAGTTATTTCGCCGAATATGCCGACTTCAACGATGAAGACAACTCGTTCATCGTTCACCCGTTTGTAGATAACGGAGTTGTGAGTTGGTACCGTCGTTTCCCCGGTGAATATAGGATGGTAAGCTCGGAGCATCGGCGCACAACCAAGTTAGCCGATGGTGTACGTCCTTACCGTATCGGCGACCCTCTCGCTCAATATATGCTCACGGGGCTTAAAGCCTCTCCTGTGCCAATCTCGGAAATAACCCTCGATTACAGCAACTCACCGCTCAATGTTGCTCTTATCAAGCGACTTGTCGGTCAGTCGGGTTGGCTGACTGTCGAGCAACTTACCATTGATTCTTTTGAGAAAGAGGATATACTTCTCCACGCTTGTATCACCGACAAGGGAGAAACCGTTCCGTCCGATATTGCCGAGTATATGCTTCGGCTTCCCGGCTCGGAAGATCCCCTGACCGCGGAACTGTCCGAATCGACAGCCACAGTTCTTGCTGATGCAATTACCGCCCAACGTGCGGGAATTACCTCAGCAAACGCCGAGCGCAATAACAATTTCTTCGAGGAAGAAATGGAAAAACTCGACAACTGGTCTGAGGACGTAAAAGCCGGTCTTGAAAAAGAACTGCGCGACCTTGACGCTGAAATCAAGCTCCGCAAAAGCGAGAGTAAAAAGACTTCGCGACTTGATGAAAAAGTGCGTCTGCAACGTCTTATCAAAGACCTTGAAAAGCGACGCAGTGAAAAGCGCCTCAATCTTTATCAAGCCCAAGATGATGTTGACGAAAAGAAAGAAACCCTCCTCGCCAAAGTCGAAGCTATGCTCGCTCAAAAGATTGAGCAAACTAAGTTAATAACTTTTCATTGGAGGATAATATGAGAAAACGACATAAAGTCTGTATCAATATTTTGTTCATTTTTGCCTTAATATTTGCTCTGTTTGTAATTATACCTATAATGGTTAACATTATTATCGGTAGCACAATTAATCCAACGGCTATTCAGTTGAACGGCACAACGAGCGGTTGGCACAATTTTTGGGCTGTTTATCTCGGTGCCCTCATTGGGGCGTTTGTACCTTTCATAATACTTTACAAGACAATCAATAATAATAATAAAGAGAATTTCGCGAATCGACAGCTTCAAATTCGCACCATCGCATATCAAACACAAATACAGTGGGTTAATACTTTAAAAACCTCTATACAGCAAATTTATAGGGCGTTTAATGTCCTATGGCTTGATGAAATATATATAGTTTTCAAAGAAACATACGACCAAAATAATTCTGAGAACTACAAAATTGTTATTGCCAAAATTAAAGAAGTATGTGACCGCGTCAATGGGGCTACTGACAATTTTAGACTAACATTTATTCGTGATAATGATTCGGAAGAGCAAAAATTCATTGAAGAGTTTGAAATTCTTAGAGAAACCTATTGTAACCTCGTCGGTGATATCTCCGCTTTATCTCAGATTTGCTTTCACAATGGGACAGACGATATGCTCAAAACTCAATTCCAAGCTGCTGTTGATGAACATAAATCCAAGAGTACACAAACTAAAGATGACTCTCATCGTTTATGGTTTATTGCTGATAAATATTCAATGAAATTGAAATCAAAGAAAGCCTATATCGTAAAAGATTTAATTGAAGCATACAACCCGATTTATATTTATGAATGGTGTAAAAATGTTCTTAAATATGAATCTGATAAAGCTAATATGATTTTAAATGACACAGAACAAGATAAATAAACTGGAACTTACATGGATTGGCAAGGAAGACGAGCCGCTTGCCATAGAACCGCGTCTGCTCCTTGACACTCCGGAATATAGTTTTGGGGAGATCGAAACCAGCACGCTTCCCAATGGGAAACCGTGGCCAGGCAATATGCTCATTCACGGCGACAATCTTCTTGCACTCCGCGCACTCATTGATACATTTGAGAATCAAGTCAAATGTATCTATATCGACCCTCCATATAACACTGGTAATGCGTTTACGCATTACGATGATGGGCTGGAACACTCCATTTGGCTCTCACTTATGCGAGAGCGATTGACACTTCTGCATAAGTTACTTAAGCCGGAAGGTTCCATTTGGATTTCCATAGACGCAGACGAAAGCCATTATCTTAAAGTGCTATGCGACGAAGTGTTTGGGCGCAGAAACTTCGTTGATGAAGTTATTTGGCAACGGTCATATTCGCCTATCAATCTCAAAAAAACGCTTTCCCGATGCCATGATACTATACTTGTTTATACCAAGGAACGTACAGACAAGTTTGAATTGAATCGTCTGCCCCGTAGTGCAGAGGCAAACGACAGATATAAAAATCCTGATAACGACCCTCGCGGAATCTGGAAAGCAGGAGATTTATCAGTTGGACCTGCTGTGCAAGAAAACATTTATCCTATTACTACTCCTTCGGGGCGTGTTTGCTATCCCCCCGAGGGATATTCATGGCGACTTAATAAAGAACGATTCCAAGAATACGTTGATGATAATAGAATATGGTTCGGACCTGACGGCAATAATGTTCCGGCGATAAAGCGATTCATCACAGAGGTCAAGGATGGTATCGTAGCTATGACCTTTTGGCCGTATCAAGAAGTTGGTCATAATCAGGATGCGAAAAAAGAGATTAAAGCTCTAAACTTCGAGTCTATCTTTGATACTCCTAAACCAGAAAAGTTGATTGAACGTATTCTTATTTTGGGTTCTAACCCCGGGGACATCGTTCTTGACAGCTTCCTTGGATCTGGAACTACGTCAGCAGTCGCTCATAAGATGGGGCGCAGATGGATAGGAGTGGAACTTGGCGACCACGCTTACACTCATAGCGCAGTCCGCATGAAAAAAGTTATAGAGGGCGAGCAAGGGGGCATCTCAAAGGCTGTAAATTGGCAAGGTGGTGGCGGCTTTAAGTTCTATGAACTTGCACCGAGCCTTCTAAATAAGGACAAATACGGCAACCTTGTAATCAACAAGGATTACAATGCCGATATGCTTGCCGCTGCTATGGCAAAGCATCAGGGCTTCACTTTCTCACCTGATCCCGAAATGTATTGGAAGCAAGGGTACAGCTCGGAGCATGACTTCATCTTCACTACCACCCAACTGATTACCGCTGAAATGCTCGAAACAATTCACGACCAGTTGGGCGAGAATGAATCTCTCCTGATATGCTGCACCAAGTTTCAGCCGGAGTGTCGCGACAAATACTCGAATATCACCATCAAGAAAATCCCCAAAGTCCTTCTCGACACCTGCGAGTTCGACCACGACGACTACTCTCTCAACATCGTGTCAGTGCCCGAGATTGACGATGAGGAATGGGATGAAAATGAGGTAGAATTTAATTCCTAAGACTATGATTGAAAAAATCAATATCTCAAACTATAAATCAATTCGCAATGCCGAAATTGATTTAAAGAAAATCAATATTCTAATCGGTCCAAATGGAGCCGGGAAGAGTAACTTTATCTCTTTCTTTGATTTAACACGGTACTTGCTCGAACAAAGGCTGGGCAGTTATTTGCTAGAACATGGCGGAATTGATTCTATGTTGTATCGAGGTAGGAAAGTTTCCGATAATATCTCTGCACTCATTGACTTTGAGAATCGAAATGCCTTTGTATTTAAGCTTAAACCTACTCAAGGGCCCAAAGCATATATTGAATATACCAAAGATTTTTTCAACAATCGCAACCTTGACGACAAGAGATATGAGGAGTCTTGGAATCCTCATATCTGGGATGTAAATGTTGAAGAGTCAGCAATTCTCACCAAACCGCAATGGCGAGCAGGGTATATACGAAGCTTTTTAAAGAGTTTCACTGTATATCATTTTCATGATACAAGCCTTTCTTCTCCTATGAGGCAACTATCAAGAACAGGTGATAACGAGTATCTACGTCACGATGGTTCCAATCTTGCTGCATATCTATTCAAGTTAAAGAATACAGATATACGGTCCTTTAATTTGATTGAGGGAACGATCCGTTCGATTGCTCCATATTTTAAGGAATTCAAGTTAATTCCAAATAAAATCATGGAAGGATTCATCGGCCTGGAATGGGAAGAACGAGATACAGATGTGTATCTTGATGCTACCAATTTTTCTGATGGCACCTTACGTTTTATTGCTTTAGCGACTCTTTTGTTACAGCCTGATTCGCCTAAGACTATTATTATAGATGAACCTGAATTAGGTTTGCATCCAGCGGCGATAATTAAACTTGGAGCACTGATTAAGAGAGCTTCTATTTCCACGCAAATTATTATCGCGACACAATCGGTTGAGCTTATTAATAATTTTTCTATCAACGACCTGATTATTGTTGGACGAAACGATAATCAGTCTACGTTCCATCGATTGAACGAGGATGACTTCTCTGAATGGAGAAATTCATATTCGGTGGGAGAACTTTGGGAAAAAAATATTATAGGAGGCAGACCGTGATGAAGCGATTATTTATAGTTGTCGAAGGGCAGACTGAAGAAGCCTTTGTCAATGAATTGATGTCACCATACTTTATTCAGAACGGAATCTATGATGTTCGACCTGTTCTTATCCAGACAAGCAAAGGGCACAAGGGTGGTTTCGTAAATTATGAACATCTGAAAAATGACTTATTCAGACTGCTCAGATCGCAAGGTCAAGATGTGGTTGTATCAACATTTGTCGACTTTTTCAGATGTCCGGAATTACCAAATCAAGAAAAGATTGATGCCTTCCCGTCTCACTATCAAAAGGTAGAAGAAATGGAAAAGAGTATAGCTTTAGATATACATGATTGGCGCTTCATCCCATATATACAATTGCATGAATTTGAGGCACTCTTGTTTTCCGCATCTAATGGATTCGAAATGTACTTTGACGAAAAAATATCGAATAAAATTCAAGGAATAATTGATTCATTTGATAGTCCAGAGGATATTAACAGTGCACCCGAGACAGCCCCATCTAAAAGATTGATTCGGATTATTCCGGACTATGACAAAGTTCTATATGGAAATATTGTCGCTCTGGAGGTTGGCTTGCCTATCATACTTGAAAAATGCCCAAGATTCAGAGCGTGGGTTGAATCGCTAATTCAAAGGTGTAGAGAATAATGGATTCACAGGTTAACTATATGCGTCAACGTCTTTCGCTTCGCAAACCGCTTGCGAAAGCATTGGAACTTACCGCTCGTCTGACGGATAAACTTTCTTTGCAGAAACCTCCGACAGACCCGGACATGCTCGAAATGTTTATCACGGCCGAGCTTGCAAAGGTGAAGTCCATCGTGCCGACGGTCAAGGGATTTGACCGCGACTTCCCTTCGCTCGCTTTTTCCATTGCCACCGGCATTGGAAAAACTCGACTAATGGGTGCTATAATCGCATACCTGTACCTCAAAAAAGGTATTAAGCACTTCTTCGTCCTCGCACCCAATCTTACGCTCTACGAGAAACTGATTAGGGACTTCGGCGACGAGACTTATGCCAAGTATGTGTTCAAGGGCATAAGCGAATTTGTCGGCAAGCCACCACGAATTGTTACAGGCGAAAACTACCAGGAACGTACAGGCAGCTTGTTCTCTGATATTGAAATCAATATCTTCAATATTTCCAAGTTCAACACCGAGAACAAAACTACTAAGAAAGGTGGTATCACCGTTCAGCCGAGGATGCGCCGCTTGTCGGAATATCTCGGTCAGTCGTATTTCGACTATCTCGCCTCGCTCCCTGATCTCGTAATCCTGATGGATGAAGCGCACCGCTACCACGGCGACGCTTCGAAAAAGGCAATCAACGAGCTTCGCCCGGTTCTCGGTCTTGAAATGACAGCCACGCCTTTTGACGAAAAGGGACGTGCGTTTAAGAATATAGTCTTTGAGTACAACCTCGCCGAAGCTCTCGACGATGGGTTGTATGTCAAGAATCCGGCTATCGCCAAGGCTCGCAACTTCAACAAGGATAATTTCACCCCCGATGAGATTGAAATTATCAAGATCGAAGACGGCATTACCTGCCATGAGCGCACAAAGCTCGCTATCGAGATGTACGCCAAGCAGAATGGGCTGCCCGTTGTCAAACCATTCATTTTGGTGGCTTGTCGTGATATCAACCACGCCAAGTCAGTCGAGGAGTTATTGCAAAGCGACCGAATTTATCACGGTGCATACAAGGGTAAGGTGCTGCGCATTGACAGCAGTTCAAAAAAGGATGAAGACATCGAACGTCAATTTGTCGCTCTCGAATCGCCTGACAACGAAATAGAAATTGTCGTGCACGTCAATATGCTCAAAGAGGGCTGGGATGTGAATAATCTATATACGATTATTCCACTCCGTGCCTCAAACGCCGCTATCCTTATTGAGCAGACAATAGGCCGTGGTCTGCGCTTGCCTTATGGCGGACAGCGCACCGGCAATAAGGACGTTGATACTTTGACTGTAATAGCCCACGATAACTTCCAGAAAGTCATAGAGGAAGCAAATAAGAGCAATTCACTTCTCAAACGAGTTTCGTTTATCGAACTTGAAGAACGCGATGAGAGGGAGCAAGGTGGCCGCGTGGAAACCACTCCGACCTCTACCGAGCAGAAGATACAGAAGCAGATTGAAAAGGTCAAGGGCGAAATAAGCGAGAAGTCAAAGCAGTATGTTATCCAAGTCGGCAAGGCCGTTGAAACTGCCATCTCAAACATTGCCGCCGAGGGCGTGGCTTCTTTCGGAGACCTCCAAAAGAAAGAGGTTAAGGAGAAACTTCGCGAAAAGGCTATTGCCACTATAAAAGAAAGTGTCAAGGATAGCCTGTTCGCCGAGCAGGATGCCGCTGAACAGATTGCACAGGTCGATGAAGTAATCAAAATTGTAGTCGAGGACTACAAAAACAACGTTATTGAAATTCCGCGCATCGTTGTTGAACAGCAGAATATCAAGGCCATATTTGATGATTTTGACCTTGACACCTCCGAAGGCTATAATCTCGACGAACTACGCCGCGAGATTATCCGTCAGGGTCTTACTGATTCCACCGACTTCGAGATTTTCGCAGGGAAATCGGGAAGCTCCAAGCGTCCTGCCATTGAACAGCTAATCGCAGCTCTTATTGACTTCGACGATATAGACTACGACGAGATTTCCGACCTGCTTTATAAACTTGTCGGGCAAGCCGTAGATGCTATCCGCAGTAATGCTCCCGGCATCTCCGATGATGATTTGAACGAGCGTGTCCACGCTTTCAAGCAGAGCCT
>VSPO01000082.1 GCA_009775375.1 Muribaculaceae bacterium
GATGGGACAACGACTATCTACTTTATGCCTTAAAAAGTTTTGATTTTGTAAAAAATTAAGATGCGTCAGCCGTGTAGTTTAATCGCTTAAAGGTTGCGAGGATAAAAATTATTTCTTAATTTTGCATCGTTATCGCGGCCATAACATGGCTGCACTGCCATTCGGCATAGATATCCCGCCAATTCATCATTTCCGCCCGTTTATTAGTAATCATAAAAAATAAATTCTTCCAAATTATCTTTTGAAGATTGCTTAGGGCGTAATCAGGCGAGATTATCCACCTATCAATTCCAATCTCAATATTATTTTATTTCATAGGCATTTTGTGCGTTTCTCACTTTTTGGGTTCTGTATTCTCGGATTTGATTCTGGATATAAGCGAAACGCATTTAGCCTGAAAAATCCTACAACATAATCTTTATGTTCCACATCAACGATCTCAACGACATGGATGATTCCCAGATAAGGGAAACGGCAGAGTCCATGGGTGTAAAAAAAGCGTCATCTCTATCGCGAGATGAAATCATGAATCAGATCCTCGACCTTCAGGCCGAGGCTACTGCTAAAGACTTTGTCTCTAAGAAATCTGAGAAAAAGAAATCTCCCAAAGAGAAAGACTCATCTAAAAAGAACAAAAAAAATCAATCAAACGATTCATTTAAAGGAGAATCAGATTCAGCCAATTCCTCAGAGCAGAACGGCGCCGACACGGCGGCTTCCGATTTGATCATGCCTTTCCCCCTGCCATTGCCTAAACGAAGAGGAAGGAGACCCAAAAACGAAATTGACCTCAGCGAAACCTTGCCTCCTACGGAGCTCCCTGCCGAGACAAAAGAGAATAAAAACTCTTTCAAAAAGAATAAAGCACGCAAAAACCAACAGCAAAACAACGACGCAGCCGCTCCTTCGAAACCTTCAGCCCCTGAGGCACAACTTCCTGCCATCACGGACATTAAAATCCCTTCCGAGCAGACTGCAATTGAATCGGCCGTTGCCCCACAAGAGTCAACGGTAGCTGAAAACAATTCTCCGGAAACAGCCACTCCGCAAGCCGAGGCTCTTCCAACTGAGGAAGCCCAGGAAAAACCAAAATTAAAAATTTTCACGCCTCGAAATCAGAAAAATGCCTCGAATGAAGGTCTTTCCCTCACCTCTTTCTTCACTCCAAGCAAGGGAAAAACTTTCACGCCACGCGGACAAAGAGACAACAACCGAGAAAACCTTCAGGAAAACAAAGCCCGCTTTGAGCAGAATGACGAAGCTTCGGCATTGCCGACTCCACATGCAGAGCCCATCCAGCTTCGCGATCCGGGAGCCATGTCGCAACAGCCAATGACTAAGCAACAGAAAAACATGCTGAAAAAACAGCAGAGGATGCTTCGCCAACAAGGCCACGGTTTCCTGCCTCAGCCTCAACAAGAGGATAGCTACGACTTCAAGGGAATCCTGACGTGCTATGGTGTGCTCGAAATCATGCCTGAGGGCTATGGCTTCTTACGCTCGAGCGACTACAACTATCTCGGCAGCCCCGACGACGTCTATGTTTCCCAAAACCAGATTAAGGAATACGGCCTAAAGACCGGAGACGTCGTTGAAGCCTCAATTCGTCCTCCCCACGAGTCCGACAAATTCTTCCCCCTCGTCAGCGTCCTTTCGGTCAACGGCCTGTCGCCCGAACTGGTCAGAGACCGTATCCCGTTTGAGCATCTGACGCCGCTTTTCCCTGATGAGAAATTCGACATCACCAAGGGTCGCAACTCCAATATCTCCACCCGCGTTGTCGATATGTTCTCCCCTATCGGCAAAGGCCAAAGAGCTCTTATTGTAGCTCCTCCGAAGACGGGCAAGACAATTCTTCTCAAAGACATCGCAAATGCCATCTCCGAGAACCATCCCGACACGTACATAATCATGCTGCTCATTGACGAACGCCCCGAGGAGGTGACCGATATGGCCCGCAGCGTCAACGCTGAAGTCATCGCATCCACTTTCGACGAGCCGGCGGAAAGACACGTGAAAATCGCCAATATAGTCCTTGAAAAAGCCAAGAGACTCGTGGAATGCGGACATGACGTGGTCATAATGCTCGACTCAATCACGCGTCTTGCCAGAGCTTTCAATACGGTGTCTCCCGCATCGGGCAAAATCCTTTCAGGTGGTGTCGACGCCAACGCGCTTCAGCGTCCCAAAAGATTCTTCGGCGCGGCCCGAAACATCGAAAACGGAGGGTCGCTTACGATTATAGCCACGGCTTTGACCGAGACCTCATCCAAAATGGACGAAGTGATTTTCGAGGAATTCAAGGGAACGGGCAATATGGAGCTCCAGCTCGACAGAAAGCTCTCCAACAAGCGCATATTCCCGGCCGTAGACATAATCGCATCTTCCACTCGCCGCGACGACCTCCTGCTTCCGCAAGAGACGCTCAACAGAATGTGGATTCTTCGCAATTATCTGGCCGACATGAATTCGCTGGAGGCTATGGAGTTTATCAAGAAACGCATGGAAATGACCCGCAACAACGAGGAGTTGCTCGTCACCATGGACAAATAATGAATCATGCCTTATGAGCGACAAAACAAACGCTGCGAGAATACTCGACCGCATGAAGATCCCATATTCCCTCGTGGAATATGACGTCGACCCCGACAATCTCGCGGCCGACCATGTGGCCGAAGAGCTTGGAGAACCCATCGAACAGGTCTTCAAGACCCTCGTGCTTCGTGGAGACAAGAATGGCGTGTTTGTCTGCGTCGTGGCCGGAAACCGGGAAGTCGACCTGAAGAAGGCGGCAAAGGCTTCAGGCAACAAGAAGGCGGAAATGATTGCCATGAAGGAGTTGCTTCCCCTGACGGGTTATATCCGAGGGGGATGCACCTCCATAGGCATGAAGAAGAAATTTCCCACTTTTCTTAGCGAAGACGCCCTCGAATTTCCTTTCATCTACGTCAGCGCAGGCCGCCGCGGATTGCAGCTAAAGCTCTCCCCTACCGATCTTTTGAAGGCAGCGGACGCCAAAGCTGCAGATATTGCTTCTGAATTATGAATACATTTGGTAAGAACCTCACTCTCACAACTTTTGGAGAAAGCCACGGTCCCGCCATGGGCGGAGTGATCGATGGATTTCCCCCAGGATTTAAAATAGACTTCGACAGGCTTCGCGAAGACGTGGCAAAACGCCGTCCGGGTTCCTCCGTGCTCGTCACGGCAAGAAACGAATCCGACTCGCCGGAGTTTCTTTCAGGCATTTCTCCCGAGGGAATCACTCTCGGCACCCCTATCGGGTTCATCGTAAGGAATGCCGACCATCGCTCCGCCGACTACGACGATATGGGAAGGGTGTTCCGTCCCAACCACGCTGATTACACCTATATTCGCCGCTATGGCATTCGCGACCATCGCGGCGGAGGGAGGTCGAGCGCAAGGGAGACTGTCAATTGGGTTGTGGCCGGGTCGCTCGCAATCCAATGGCTTGAGTCTAAAGGCATAACCATTGAAACTGTGCTGTCGCAGGTAGGATCAGTGACGGCCGGAGATATTTTCGATGGCCTGATGACCGACCCTTCGAAACCTTTCTCTCTGAAGATAGACCCTCAGCTGAGCGAAGCAATGGAGGAGTTGGTGAAGGAGACGAAGAAAGCCGGCGACAGCATCGGCGGACGCGTGAGCTGCCTGATAACCGGAATTCCGGCAGGAATCGGATCGCCCGTGGCCGACAAACTTCATGCCAGGCTCGCGGCAGCCATGATGAGCATAAATGCCGCCAAAGGTTTTGAATACGGGCTCGGATTCAGGGCAGCTTCAAGCCTCGGAAGCGAGACCGCCGACCATTTTCTGCCCATCGATGCATCTGCCGACGCGCTTACCACCTCCACCAACTACAGCGGAGGGATTCAGGGCGGCATTTCCAACGGTATGCCTGTCTACTTCTCTGTTGCATTCAAGCCGACACCCACAATTATGAAGCCACAGGAGACTGTAGACACAGAGGGCAAAGCCACGATCCTGAAGCCGGCCGGCCGACATGACCCCTGCGTGGCTGTCAGAGCCGTACATGTTGTCAAAGCCATGGCCGCATTGGTGGTGGCCGATGCTATGTTATGAAAAGTTATTCCGATTATCTCGACAAGTTCTTCCCCGGCGTCAAGGTACAGAAAATTTCTGTCAACGCCGGGTTTTCTTGTCCGAACCGCGATGGCACCATCTCCTCCGGAGGTTGCTCTTATTGTAGAAACGATTCTTTCTCCCCATCCTATTGCATGCAGGCGGCTTCCGTGAGCGATCAGATTGAAGAGGGCAAAAATTTCTTTCGCCGAAAGTATTCCGACATGAAATTCATAGCCTATTTTCAATCCTACACCAATACCCACGGCAGACAGATTGACGCTCTCCGAAAAATATATATGGAGGCATTGGATTGCGAGGATGTAGTGGGCATGGCCATAGGGACGCGTCCCGACACTCTCCCCGACTCCGTTATCGCATTGCTGGCAGAAATCAACTCCCTGACCCCTGTGTTCTTGGAAATCGGGGCTGAGACCGCCCACGACACAACGTTGGAAGCGATAAACCGAGGGCACACATGGGCAGATGTCGAGAGCGCGGTCGGAAGGGCACATTCCGCAGGGCTACATTGCGGCCTGCATCTCATAGCCGGGCTTCCGGGGGAAAACCGGGAAAGGATTATCGAAAATGTGAAAGCCGCCTGTCGGTTGCCTATAGAGACATTGAAAATACATCAACTCCAGATTCTAAGGCAAACTCCGCTTCTAAAAGATTGGCAAGACGGGAGATTAGACGTCAGGCCTTTCTCTCTGGAAGACTACCTCGACCTTTGCGTCGAGATTTGCAAAACGGTGCCCGACCACATAGTGATCGAGCGGTTTTTGTCTCAGAGCCCTCCGGATATGGTGGTGGCGCCAAAGTGGGGACTGAAAAATTATCAGTTCCGGAATCTTCTCGAGCAGCGACTAAAATAAAATCAGGGCCCAAATTGTTAATTATATAGTTTGGAATCTTTTTTAACTTCGTCGGAATAGCCACCTGCCCGAAGAAAGCTTCCATAAAAACAGAAATCAATGTTATAACCAATAAAACCAACTATGATGAAAAAAACCTTTGCAGCAGTATGCGCATTATGCTCGATTCCTTTCGTGGCATCAGCCGACATCACTGTCTCGCTTCCGGATTCCTTCACAGAGGATTCCCTGGCCTATTATCATGCTCCCCTAAAGAAACTCGCCACCGCCACGTCGAGGGCAGATAGAGGAGTCGTGAACGACAAGGCTGTGGTCAAAGATCACAAGGCCATAATTCCCGTATCCTCCGCAGAAGGCGGCTCGCGATATGGTATCACTTTCTCTAAACAAGATTTCATCGACCTTTATGTTGCTCCTGGCGAAGTGGTGGACATCAATGTCAAATCCCTCTCCCCTTTCGATTATTCAATGACTGGAACCGCATTGATTGAAAGCATGAACGAGGTGAAACTTCTGTCGAAGCCCATTGAGGAGAAGCAGGCTGCCCTTATGGCAGCCGGACAACCTTCGGAAGAGCAGATGAGAGCCCTCTACAATGAATACGTCGACTCCATTAAGGATTTCATCAATGAGAACCTCACTTCTCCTAATGTCGTATATGCTGTCATGAATCTTCCCGGCGACGAGTTCATTGAGGCTTTCGACCGCCTGTCAGAGGGAGCGAAGACCTCGATTCTCTATCCCATCGCCCAGCGTCAATACAACGACCTTCAAAAACGCAAGGAACAGGAAAGGAAACAGGCGGAAATGGCTGAGGGCAACACCCCCGCCCCTGATTTCACCCTTGAAGATGTAGCCGGCAAACATGTCAGCCTTTCCCAATTCAAAGGGAAGTGGGTAATCCTCGATTTTTGGGGAAGCTGGTGCATATGGTGCATCAAAGGATTCCCGGAGCTGAAGGAGGCATATGCGAAATACAAAGACCGTCTTGAAGTAGTGGGCGTGGATTGTGGCGAGACAAAAGACGCATGGCTTGCCGGGGTAAAGAAATATGAACTTCCATGGGTCAACGTCTATAATCCGGAAGGGAGCGACCTCACTCAGAAATATGGCGTGCAAGGATTCCCCACAAAAGCGATCATCGACCCGCAAGGCATAATTCGCAATATTACGACGGGACATGATCCCGAGTTCTTTGTAAAACTCGACCAGCTTATGGCTCAGTGATCACCCCGCCACGTGGCGACGGCATAAAAAATATGGAGCGCACTTCGAAGTGCGCTCCATATTTTTTATGCCGTGTGGCGACCGTCAATTTGCAGTGCCTTTGATTACGAATCCCGAAGATGGATTTAATGTCACGCTGACTTTCTCCGGATTTTTCACAGTCAGCACTGTTTTTACGGGTTCTCCCTTCTTGTCGTCGTTGATCATTTCGAGCTTCTCTCCTTTTGCAAACATCGAAAGGTCGAGGTCAAGCTTGACAGGCTTCTCAAGGTTGCTAACGCCGGCTACATACCAGACATTGCCATGACGGCGGGCCATGACGACATACTTTCCGGGATAGCCGCCAATCAGCTTGGTGTCATCCCAGGTGGTCGGGACATTCTTCACGTGGTCTATCGCCACGGCGGGAGCGTCTGTCAGGTTGTTGGGAGCAAGGGCAAAGTATTGCACGGGATTCTGGAAAAGAATTGAGACCGCGAGTTGGAATGCATCGGTCGTGCGGCGCGTGTTGCCTCCGTCATTACCCCTGTTCATCTTTTTATTGAGGAAAGAGCCTCCATATTCCATTATCGCGGCAGCATTTCTCATGAAAGGATGGAGAGTGGCATGAAGAGCCTCCCTGTCGCAGAATTTCTGATCGAAAATCATGTTTTCAGATGAGAGCACAGCCTCTGCGCCGACGAAATTGGGATACATTCTCTCCCAGCCTCGCGGGAGGGTGCAGCCATGAAACACCACGTCGATGCCATAGTCGGCCGCATCGCTGAGAATATCTTCATACAGACGCATCGTCTCCTGCTTGTCGCCTCCGAAGAAATCGACCTTTATGGCGTCTACTCCATTATCCTTCATCCACTTCATCCACTTTTTTCTTACGACAGGACGGTCCATGCGGTTGACGGGTCCCTGTTCGATGTCGTTCCAATGACCCGAAGAGGAATACCAAAGCGTGGGCTTCACTCCTTTTGAGTGTGCATATTTGATAAGCTTCTCCATCTTTTCCTCGCCGATGTTGGTGTCCCACCAATTGTCGATCAAGACATTGTCATATCCCATCTCGGCTGCGAAGTCGATGAATTTTATTTGGTCGTCGTAGTTGATGCTTCCATCCTGCCAGAGAAGCCAGCTCCAGGTGCCTTTTGCAGGACGTGCTTTGCGCGACTCATATTTTGGCTCCACCAAATCCCAGGGCAAGGTAGTCTCCACAATGGGGGCAGGGCTGTCGCCGATTGCCATCACTCGCCATGGAGTGAATCCGGGCAACGCCACGCCCGGGGCCGACGTACCGTTGCCATTGTTTTCCTCCTGCATTGGATATGCTATTGAATATTTTCCATCCTTATAATCGTTCAGATGGGAAGCGCAATAATATCCGTCTACACCCGTCTCGGTTAACAATACCCAATTTTCGTCGGCTGTCTTGAACAATGCAGGGAATGTAAAGCCTCGTCCGTACTCCGACTTTTGGGTCATGGGGACATCCACGAAATAATACTCCTCGTAGCTTGGCTTTGTGCGCTTCCAGCCAATCATGGGATCGGACTGCGAGGTCAGGAACGCCGTTGTGCCGTCGGGAAAGTCGAATGAGCTGACTTCCTCTTTCACTACCATCGAGCCTTTGCCGTTGATGCGCGGCACGCGATAGCGGAAAGCCACCCCGTTGTCGGCCACGTGCCATTCCACGTCGAGCCGTTTACCGTCAGCTCCCTCATATTCCACCAAAGCGGAAGTGGCGTTGACGTCTACATGGCTTTTCTTGATTTTATCCTGCTCATAGCTCCGGTTGACAGCCTCGCTTTTAGAAGATTTTTCCGAGAGTCCTTGCGAAAGATCAGCAAAATCTGTCACCAGACCGAGAGGAGAATTTTCCACAACTGTCTTCCCGTCAAGTTTTACACTATAAACGGGGGTGCCCTTCGTATTGATGTCTGTCGTCACGACCAGTTTTCCGTTCGGGCTTGTGATGACGGCAGCTTCTGCCCCCATTGCTGTCAAGGCAGCCGTCATCATCAAAACGTTCTTCAGTTTCATATTGTATGATGTGGTTTGTGATTACTTAAGTACATGTTCAGATTATCCACAAAATTAATCATTAATTTCAATTCCTACATTAGGGATAATGATTTCCATGGCTGAATTCTGCAAAAATAAGACCCGAGCCTGAAAATTCAGGTCCGGGCCTCTTTTTTACACTCACCCGAGTCGAATGCCCTTGGCATATTGACGGACGCTTTATAACGGCAGTCTCGCCCTCTCGGGTTAAATACAGCCATCAATCAGGCGTGGTGAGGGTAAGGAACCGATCTAAACAAAGATAGATTTGTCATTGTTCATCGTCTAAGTGCGCCAAAGTTAGTAAATCGTTTGAAATATTCCAAATTTATATTTAGAAAAATTAAGTAAAAATCCATTTTTATTTAAGAATTACCCGATTCATGCCTTTAAATGCTTAAAAAATAGCATATGCAATCTGCTTGCCAATTCAAGATTCTGATGGTTTTTATTGAGCGCTGACTCGGTCGGACGGAAGGCGCAGGCCGGAGGCCATGCGCTCCATGCTGGACTGAACGCGGACTCGGTCAGACTGAGCGCGGACGGTATTAGGCCGCAGGCTCGGAGGCCTGCTCCCCATGTCGGATCTGGCACGGACGCGGTGCGGACAAAAAGAAAAGGGCCATGCAAACTGCCGGTTGGACAGGTTGCATGGCCCTTTCTTGGGTTTTCTTTTATAACTACGGCCTACCGTAGTTATAGCCATCCGTGGAAGTGCCGCCTGATCGTTATGACGGCTAACAGCGTTACTTGGGGATTCGGGATGCTTGCTTGGACTGAGCGCGGACCCGTGGGTTCAAACCACGGGAACCACGAGATTAACCACGAAAACCACGTGATTTTAAAAATTGACAAATCGCTAATTTTCAAGTCGATATTGGAATCACGTAGCTTTGCGCGGACTCGGGTTGGACGGTAGGCGCAGGCCGGGAGGCCATGCGCTCCATGCTGGACGGGGTTGGGGGAATCATTTTTCATGCACGAAACCTGGTGAAGCGACCTCCTGTGGGGAGTGGTGGCGACAGCCACGCGTGGCTGCCGGTCGTGGGGCATCACTACCATCAAGGACTCGTGACGGACAGCAGGGGCGAGCTGGGGGCATCGCGTCCTGCCGAGACGGCGCGTGTCATTGCTTCGGTTTCGTCGGATGACTTCCGTCAGGGTGGACTCTTGTTGGGCTGAGCGCGGACTCGGTCGGACTCAGTTGGAGTCGCTGACGGGTGTTGCAGAATGTCAATGTTCTCGTAATGGGGGCTTCTCAGGGCCACCATGGCGGCAGTCGGGCCGGGACGGCGTTACTTCTTCCGTGCCGGGCCGGGGCTATGTGGTAGCTGTCGCCTTCGCCTTGACGACGGGCAGGGAGCGGTGATCGCTCACCATGTGCTCCTTTTCCCGCACAGCACCGGACCATCGAGGATGCTCTCTTCAGATGCCGGGCGCATGATCTGCTACGTCCGGGCCGTTGGCCTTGTGCCGGGGAAAGACTCTTCTTTCCTGTTTCCGGGGGCAAAGTTACTGCCTTATTTCCGGGGGCTATTGTTATTTTGAGGAAAACGAGCGAGATTAATTAAAGAATTTTTTCTTTAATTTTCTCCTTCTTTGTATTTGCCTGCTAATCTTTTTTATTAATTTTGCAGCATGTTAAGTAATCTTCAGAAAAATAACTTAGCAAAACTTATTTTTTCAAATCTCGGAGACTAATACGCGTTAAGCAAAACACGATCTAAATATTATTTAATATGCAAGACATTGATTCAATCGACCATATTGACCATGATGGCGTGGTGGTAAGCACAGACCCCAAACGCAACGTGGTGACGGTCAGGGTTGACGACAAAGGGGAATGCGGCTCTTGTCCGGCAGCGGCCTTATGTGGCGCAAATGGCGAGCCATCCAACCTTATCGACATATTCTCTCCCCAGGCCTCTTCATTGCGTAAAGGGGACATCGTGACGGTCAGAGGCACGGAAAGAATGCATAAAAAGGCAATCACCATAGTGACGGTCATCCCATGCATTATCCTTGTGGCAGTAATGGTGGCGGTATTCCTCTTAACGGGCAATCAGCTGACGGCGGCTCTTTCCGGAATCGGGACCATGATTCTGTTTTTCATATTGCTATGGTGCGCCCGCAACAAGATAGCCCACGAGTTTTCTTTTGAGATTGTCAGCTCCGTGCAAAAGTCCTGACACATCAACTTATACATCTTATAACTATACCATTGCCATATGGAGATAACAATATCTATCATTGTCCTTGGAGCCATTGGCCTTATTGCAGCTGTGTTGCTTTACCTTGCGGCCAAGAAATTTTACGTCTATGAAGACCCCAAAATCGGCGAGATAGAGGAGATTCTTCCGGGAGCCAATTGCGGAGGATGCGGACTGTCGGGATGCCATGCCTTTGCCGTGGAATGCGCCAACGCCACTACGATGGAGGGATTGAACTGCGCGGGCATAGATGACGCGGGAATGAAAAAAATAGCCGACATTGTCGGCCTGACTCCCGTGGAGACAGAAAAACGCGTGGCCATTATCAAATGCTCAGCCTCCTGCGAAAACCGCGACCCTCAAAATCACTACGACGGCGTAAGGTCGTGCGCCATCGAGGCTGCACTCTATCAAGGGGAATCCGATTGCATCTACGGATGCCTCGGTTGCGGCGACTGCGTGAAAGCCTGTCCTTTCGGAGCCATGACCATCAATACGGGGGATGCCCTCCCGAAGGTGGACAGAGAAAAATGCACAGGTTGCGGGAAATGTGTCGAAGCCTGTCCCCGCGGACTTTGCGAGCTTGTCCCGGCACATCATGACCGACCTATTGTCTGGGTGGCCTGTGCCAATAAAGACCGCGGCCCCATAGCGATGAAGGAATGTGGCGTGGCATGCATCGGCTGCACGAAATGCCGGAAAGTATGCCCGGTCCAGGCTCCGGAAATCGTATCATTCCTTGCCCATATAGATCAATCCAAATGCACGTCGTGCGGAGAATGCGTCAAAGCATGTCCCCGTCATTCCATAGTTAGTTCAAGCATATGAAGACATTCAGAAAAGGCGGGGTCCACCCGCCCGAATATAAGCTTACGGCCGGACGGCCAATATTGGGAATGCCCGTTCCAGCCGAACTTCGAATAATGCTCTCCCAGTCAATAGGAGCTCCATCGCGTCCGGTGGTCAAAGCCGGAGACTCTGTCTCTGCCGGACAAATCATTGCGGAAGCCGGAGGATTTGTTGGCGCGCCGATTCACAGCCCTGTCAACGGGACTGTGAGAAAGCTCGAACCGACCCGCACTCCCCAAGGCATCTGGCAAGATTCCATAGTGATCGCCACAGATATGGGAAACCCCGGCTCAGCTTCCGACACCCGCCGACCTGAAGACGAGATAATGGGGCTTACCCCAAAGGAAATCGTCTCGATAGTGGGAGAAGCCGGAATCGTAGGTCTCGGGGGTGCGGCGTTCCCGACAAGGGTCAAACTGACCTTGCCGGAAGGGAAGACAGCCTCCACCGTGATAATCAACGGCGCAGAGTGTGAACCGTGCCTGACTTGCGATGACGCTCTTATGAGAGCCGAGGCCGACAAAATAGTGGCCGGGACCCTTCTTATCATGAAAGCCACGGGAGCTCCGGAGGGAATAATCGGCATCGAGGAAAACAAACCGGAAGCAATCGCCGCCATGAAAGAGGCCGCACAGGAATACGCCAATATCCGGGTCGAAAAACTCAAGAAAAAATATCCGCAAGGTGGGGAAAAACAATTGATCTACGCATTGACGGGCAAGACAGTCCCAGCCGGAGGCCTGCCGATAGAGACAGGATGTATCGTCGACAATGTCGCAACCGCCTATGCCATCCACGACGCTGTCTGCAATCGGCAAAACCTGACGGAAAGAGTGGTCACCGTGACCGGACCCGACCTGAAGAATCCGGGAAATTTCATCGTCAGGAACGGCACTCCCCTCTCCGAAATCATCGACTATGCAGGAGGATTGCCGGAAAACACGGGGAAAGTGATCGCCGGAGGCCCGATGATGGGCCGCGCCATTTCCACCCTGGAATCTTCCGCCACCAAAGGACTGTCGGGAATCGTCGTCCTCCCGAAGGCCGATTCCCAAAGACACAAAGAGGGGCCTTGCATAAGATGCGGGCGATGCGTGGCGGGATGCCCGATGGGGCTTGAGCCTTATCTGCTCATGACCCTTGCAGACAATGCCATGTGGAACGACATGGCCGCCCACGATGCCCTCAGCTGCCTTGAATGCGGATGTTGCAGCTATATTTGTCCCGCCTCCCGCCCTATCCTCGACTTAATTAAACTCGGCAAACAAGAATTGCGTAAAAAGAAACAGAAATGAACAAACTGACCGTATCCCTTTCTCCGCATATCCATTCGGGGGGAAGCATCGACCGCTGTATGTGGAACGTCGTCATAGCCATGATTCCGGCATTGGGCGTAGCCATATACACCTTCGGTCTTCCGGCTCTCTACGTGACGCTGATAAGCGTCGCCACCTGCCTGCTGACGGAATGGGCCATCACCAGATATATGCTGCGCCGTCCGTCGACCATATCCAATGGCTCCGCCCTCATAACGGGAATGCTTCTTGCATTCAATCTGCCAAGCATCCTTCCCTGGTGGATGGTAGTAATCGGAGGAGTCGTGGCAATCGGCATCGGCAAAATGAGCTTCGGCGGACTGGGAGGCAACATATGGAATCCGGCTCTCGTCGGACGCGTCTTCCTGCTTCTGTCGTTCCCTGCCGCCATGACCACGTGGCCGGCCGACGTGCCATCCGCTTTCGATGCCACTTCCAAAGCCACAGCCAACGCATCGACAGGGGCCACGCTCCTGACCCACCTCAACGACACCAAAGCCGCCCCGTCTCTTGCCGATTATGACCTTCTCGATATGGCCATCGGCCACATGAACGGTTCGCTCGGGGAAGTGGGAGGCATAGCGATCCTGATTGGCCTTGTGTATCTTTTGGCAACGAAGACTATCACTTGGCATATTCCCGTCTCCGTGTTGGGCTCCGCCGCCCTGTTCTCCTGGGCATTCGGAGGCAACCCGCTTCTCGATATTTTTGCTGGAGGATTGCTTCTTGGAGCCGTCTTCATGGCCACCGACTACGTCACGTCGCCCATGACGCATAAAGGACAGCTGATTTTCGGCTTCATGATCGGATTCATCACCATCATCATCCGCAGATTCGGAGCCTATCCCGAGGGGATGTCGTTCGCCATCCTGCTCATGAACAGCTTCGTGCCTTTGATCAACCGTTATTGCCATCCATCCGTATTCGGCGCAAAAGAAAGGAGGGCCATGGCATGAAAAAGCTCGCGTCTACTCTCCCCAACATGATTATTTCCCTCGTCTCCATCACGGTCGTGGCCGGTGCGCTTTTAGGCATCACATATTCGATAACCAAGCAGCCTATCGCTCTCCAGCAACAGGAGCAGCAGCAAAAGGCCATCGCGGAGGTAGCACCAAATTTTGACAACGACCCGGAGAGTGAAAAATGGGAAACAGAGATCGACGGCAACAGCTTCACGGTCTATCCTGCCCGCGAGAACGGGCGCCTTACGGGAGCCGCCGTCAAGGGGTCGTCGATGAACGGATTTGCCGGAGAAATCGTAGTGATGTGTGGCTTCGAAGCGAATGGCGACATCAAAGACTACAGGGTGCTGAAACAGGCCGAAACTCCCGGACTCGGCACGAAGATGGAGACATGGTTTCGCGACCCTTCGGCGGCAAGGTCGGTCATAGGGAAAAATCCGGGGAAAATGAAGCTAATGGTCACGAAAGACCCCGGCGGAGAGATCGACGGCATCACCGCCGCCACGATCTCCTCTCGCGCTTTCCTTGAGACATTGCGCAACGCCTATAAAGCATTTCTTGGTTATGAGAAAGAACAACCCTCCGCAAACTGACAGAGAATGAAAAATTATTGGAAAATATTATATAATGGCATCGTGCCGGGAAACCCGGTCTTCGTGCTGCTTTTGGGAATGTGTGCCACTCTCGGCACCACCTCTTCCGCCTACAACGGACTGATGATGGGAATCGCCACGGCAGTCGTGCTCGTTTGCTCCAACATCGTCATTTCTGCGATAAAGAGCCTTGTGCCCGACAAAGTCAGGATCCCGGCCTTCATAGTCGTGATAGCTTCGTTCGTCACCATCCTCCAGCTCGTGGTCAACGCCTGGATGCCCGCCCTGAATGCTTCTCTCGGCATATTCATCCCCCTTATAGTCGTCAATTGCATTCTTCTCGGAAGAGCGGAGGCATTTGCGAGCAAAAACGGAGTGACAGCATCCTTCTTCGACGGCCTCGGCTCCGGCATCGGATTCACCTTTGCCCTCGTTTTGCTTGGCGCGTCGCGAGAATTGCTTGGCACCGGCAAAATTTTCGGGGCCACAATCTTCCCTGAAGATTATGGCATGCTTCTCTTCGTGCTTGCCCCGGGAGCGTTCATCGCCCTCGGCTACCTGATCGCCATAGTCAATAAAATCCGTAAAACCTGTTAAACCACAACCATGCTGACGTACGTATCCATCATCATCACCGCGATATTCATCAATAATATCGTCTTCGCCCAGTTTTTGGGAATTTGTCCGTTTTTAGGGGTGTCGAAAAAGATCAGTTCGGCACTTGGAATGGGCGCGGCCGTGACTTTCGTCATCACCTTGGCCACTACCGTAGCATGGCTTTTGCAGGTCTACGTGCTCAATCCTCTCGGACTGCAATTTCTCCAGACCATCGTTTTCATCCTCGTGATTGCGTTTCTCGTGCAGCTTCTTGAGATAGTCATGAAAAAGACCGTCCCTACGCTCTATCAAGCTTTGGGAGTATTCCTGCCGCTCATCACGACCAATTGCGCCGTGCTCGGCGTCGCTATTCTCGTAAGCCAGAAAGGCTACAATCTGATGGAGTCGATCACGTATGGGCTGGCCACGTCCATCGGCTTCACGCTCGCCCTTTGGATATTCGCCGGGATACGCGAGCAATTGGCCATCACGTCGCTTCCCAAGGCCATGAAAGGCGTACCGATCGCCCTGATATGCGCCGGAATCCTTGCTATGGCATTCATGGGATTCTCCGGCATCAAATTCTGACCGAAACAGGCAATTTTTAAGAATTTTGCGATAGGCTGATTGTCAATATTTTACGAAAAATGCTTGATTTTTTATTAAAAATTATTGCCAAAAAATTTGGTAGATTCAATAAAAGTGCCTAACTTTGCAGTGCTTTTCGGGAGAGACCTTGCGAAGCCTTTAGTGGAATCTCCATGGGAAGCAAAATGGTGAATGTAGCTCAGTTGGTTAGAGCGACGGATTGTGGTTCCGTAGGTCGTGGGTTCGAGACCCATCTTTCACCCCTCCAAGACCGGACTTAATTAAGTCCGGTCTTTTTTTATTATTCCTAAATCTGTTTCTAAGAGTATGAATATAGATCCGACTCCATCAAGAAAACGCGAAATTCCAACAGCGGCCCGGGATTTAGCCGGGAA